>WJIP01000100.1 GCA_014730185.1 Caldithrix sp.
AGGCGGTTCGCCGCGGATTTTCCGCAAATACCTTATCAGCTTTTAGGCTGTACGGAGTGGTCGGTAAGTGCTGCCGGCTTCGGGACTTATCGGATTCATCCGGATGTGGATCAACACCGGCAGGCCCTTGCTTATGCCTTGCAAAATGGTATCAATCTGATTGATACCAGCTCCAATTATGCAGATGGTAAAGCGGAGGAATTGACCGGACAAGTCCTACAAAAATTAGCCGAGCAAGGCACAGTCGACCGTTCTTCGGTGATTGTGGTTACCAAGGGAGGCTATATACAGGGGCAAAATTTAACGATTACCAAGGATCGTGCAGTGGCCGGTAATTCTTTCCCGGAGGTGGTTGAATTAAGGGAGAACCTGCAGCATTGTATTCATCCGGATTTTCTTGATGATCAGATCGAACGTTCTATGCAGCGGCTGAATTTACAAACCATCGATGTTTACCTGTTGCATAATCCCGAATATTATCTGAAATATGCCAAGGAAGTGGATATACCCCAAAGGGAGGCCATTGAAGAATACTACCGACGTATTGAAAAAGCTTTCTCATTTTTGGAAAGTGAAGTGGACAGAGGGCGGATTCAGTATTACGGGGTGAGTTCCAACGCTTTTCCCAGGTCCGATACTGAGTTTGAACATACTTCATTGTGGCGTCTATTGGAAATTGCGAATAGTATCAAACGAAAAAACCATTTCGCCGTCATACAAATGCCTTTAAATTTAATGGAAACACAGGCCGTAACCGAAGTTAATCAAAATAACGGACGTACAACTTTGCAGATAGCTGACGAAAACCGCATTGGTACCTTGATCAACCGGCCTCTGAACGCCGTGCGGCAGGGCAAATTAATACGCCTGACCGACATAACCGGTTCGATTTCAGCTAACCAGGAAGAGACTGAAAGCTATTTAAACGTACTTATCCGGCAGGAAAACCATTTTGAAAAGAATCTTTTACCCACCTTTAATCTCGATTCCGAGAATGAGCAGCTTATCAAAGAACTCCTTTCAACAGGAAGTTATTTGGCCATGCACTGGCAAAAATTGGGACCCTATGAACAGTGGCTAACCTCCCAATCAAAAATTCTGGTGGAGCGTATCGACCGGGCTATGCAAATTCTAACCAAACACCCCATGCTGAACAATGAACAAAAACAATGGATTCAGTATTACACCGAAACTTTTAACAACGCTCTGGACGGATTAACAGCCTTGTATAAACGGATGGCCGTCCGGCAAAACAATCAATTGAAGAAGATGATTCAGAGTATTGAAAAAGATTGGGACAATGCCCGAGGACTTACTCATAAGGCTTTGAGAGCCATTCGATCTACATCGGGCATACATTGCACGCTTGTCGGTATGCGCCATGAAGATTATGTAAAGGATATTCTGCAAGAACTTAAGCAAACGGTCCCATACACGGATCGTCTGCAATCCTGGAGTAAGCTTAAAAATGTACTTAAAAATTATGCCGATGATCGTCTTTAAAATGCTGAATGTTCTAAAAAAAAGGATCATATTTAAACCCAAAACAAGTTCTGAACATTTATGAACTGAAAATCTGTTCTTCAATTTCTGATTATTATACATAATCCTTAGCCTCTCCTGTGAAATAAAGTTATGTGTCTTACTCCAATGAAGTTTCTTAACCACTTTAGTGGGATAATGTAGAGTTTGTAGTGAGTATTTGCTGAATAGTCAAATCCACAAATCCGCACTATTAATCTGTTGTCGTCTATACAAGTGGTATAGATTAAATTTATTAACATTCCATTTAACTATTTTTTTTGACATAAAGCACATATTTATTAAATTTAATCGTTACTATACATAGAAACGCTTATGGACAATTTTACTGAATTGACTAAAATATTAGCGCAGGTAAATGACGCTAAACTGATGAAGAAATTTATGGAGGCTATTCTTACGGAAGCAGAACTAACCTCCATACTTGCCCGGTGGGAATTGGTAAAACGCCTGGATCGGGGAGAAAGCCAAAGACAGATTGCCACTGATTTACAAATGAGTTTGTGTAAAATTACCAGAGGATCCAAAGAATTAAAGAAACGGAATTCCGCCTTTAAAAAACTGTTAAACATTCAAAAAACTATTCGTAAGAACCCATAAACATCAGGAGGATGTGATGCAACAAAAAGTAACTCTGAGCGAGAAGGAAATGCCCCGACAGTGGTATAACCTGGCCGCCGATTTACCTTCACCCATTCAACCGCCTCTCGGCCCGGATGGCCAACCGATTAAACCCGAGATGCTGGAAGCGGTATTTCCCGGAAATCTGATTGAACAGGAAATGTCTCCCCAACGCTGGATTGATATCCCTGAGGGTATCCTGGAAATATTGTACCGCTGGCGTCCAACGCCATTACAACGGGCTTACACCCTTGAAAAAATTCTCGATACGCCGGCCCGCATCTACTATAAAAATGAGAGTGTTTCGCCTCCGGGCAGTCACAAGCCTAACACAGCGGTAGCTCAGGCCTGGTATAATAAAGAGTTTGGTATTAAAAAATTAACCACTGAAACGGGAGCCGGTCAATGGGGCAGTGCCTTGTCATTTGCTTGTTCGCTTTTAGGCCTGGAGGCCAAAATCTACATGGTCCGTATCAGTTTTGACCAGAAGCCCTACCGCAAAACAATGATGCAAACATGGGGCGGCAAATGTGTGCCCAGTCCCAGCGAAGAGACCCAAACCGGCAGAGATATATTAGCCAAACATCCCGATACGCCGGGTAGTCTGGGTATTGCTATCAGCGAGGCTATTGAAGAGGCCGTCAGCGACAAAAGCGGCCAAACCCGATATTCATTGGGTAGTGTACTGAACCACGTAATGTTACACCAGACCATCATCGGTTTAGAGACTAAAAAACAATTGGAAAAAATCGGAGTGAAAAAAGTAGACTCTGTAATTGGATGTGTAGGTGGCGGCAGCAATTTTGCCGGTATCGCCTTTCCTTTCATTTATGATAAAATAAATGGTTCGGATATTGATATTATACCCGTTGAACCGCAATCCTGTCCCACCATGACGCGGGCACCTTACGTATATGATCATGGGGATACCGCAAAAATGACACCCCTGATGGCCATGCATTCGCTGGGTCACGGCTTCATCCCGCCTCCCATCCACGCCGGTGGTTTAAGGTATCATGGCGTTGCACCGCTGATTAGTCAAAGTATTAATGACGGTTTGTTAACACCCGAAGCCATTCATCAATTAGAGTGTTACGAAGCAGCCATGACATTTGCCAGAACCGAAGGGATTATTGTAGCACCGGAGACGAGCCATGCCGTGGCTTCGGCAATCCGCCAGGCTAAACGAGCCAAAGAAGAGGGCAAAGAAAAAGTTATTTTATTCAATCTTAGCGGACATGGATTGATGGACCTTTTGGGATATCAGAAATACTTCGCCGGTGAATTGGAAGACTATGCCTTGCCGGAAGAAGATTTAAAAGAGTCGCTCAGATCTATCGAGAACCTGCCCAAACCGCAAAAAATGAGTGTTAGCGAGGTTTAGCCATTAGTAGCAGGGTGGTGGTATACTTTTCCACCCTGCTTTCTTATACTGATCGCATTCAAACATCCCGAACAGGCTTACGTAAAATCAGTAAAATCAATTACAAAAAACAATTTACTGTTTGTCTATTTTTATTCAATACATACTTTTTTTTAAACATAATCGACTCCGCATTGATTTGCAGCTTTTTGATCAATCACACAAAGTTTCATAAAATAATTTAAATGGAAATATTATATACCCTGCCAGGGTTTATAAAAGTGTTTAACGATAAAATTTAAAAAAGGAGGTATTTATGCATCGTACTCTTTATCTAACTATCCTATCACTTACTGCTGCTTTACTCATCAGTTCCTGCGGTGACAGCTCAACGGGCTCAGATGATAATAATAATAACAATCAGGCACCTGAACTCCAGGTTCAACAGGTTGAGGTACCTCAGGCCATGCAAACATCTTCTGATCCCAAGGCCCAGCAGACCGTAAGTTATGTGGGTATAGCCAATAGCTTTTCGCAGTACAGTGCCGCCTGGACTCCGCCTCAGGGCGCATCAAATCTGGCAAAAGCATCAGGAGTCAATGACTGGAGTTACGAATGGACAACAGGCCAATTAACCATTAAAATGACCGTTACCGAAACCGACGATACATTCCAATGGAGAATTGTATATGACGGCACACTCGGGGGACAGACCTTCGATAACTGGACCTACATGGAAGCCACACGTTCAAAAGATGGTAGTGACGGTCAAATGTATATTTACGCTTACAACACGGAAAAAGTAGAACTTGAATGGCATTGGATGGTGGATGATAATGATGTGTATAATTTTGAAATGATTAGTGAAAGTTTAAGAATTCTAGTCAATGCCAATCCCAACAAATCCGGTCAGGTTGAAGTATTCAATATGAACAACGGAGCCTATTTGATCACTTTCAAATCCGTTTGGGATCAAAATGGTGCAGGACAATGGTGGGAGTATGATGGCGAAGGTGATGTATCCGATAATGGTGACTGGGACGTATAAGTCTTTTTAGATAATCAATAGAGGTCGCTTCCAAACAGAAGTGACCTTTTTAATTTAAAGAAAGATGCATCATGGAAATCAATTATCTCTTTGTAATAATCGCCGGCATTGTATATTTTGCAGGAGGAGCGCTTTGGTACTCTCCTCTTTTGTTTGGTAAGTCATGGATGAAGGAGATTGGCTTGACCCAGGAAGATATCAAAGATCATAAATCAGGTGTATGGAAATCTTACCTTATTGCTCTTATCGCTCAACTTTTTATTAGTTATGGATTAGCACGTCTCATGGTTTATGTTGATGTTACCACAATAGCCGATCTTTTACATATGGTATTCTGGAGCTGGTTAACATTTGTAGTAACCACCTCTGCTATAAACGGTACATTTGCCGGTAAATCGCTCAAATTATGGGCCATTGATAACGGTTACCACCTCTATGGTTTTTTCGCTGCCGGTCTCATTCTCAGCTTAGGATAGCTACTAAAACAGTTCAATTCCAAGACTGAACCGAATTTGATTGGAGTAAAAATATATTCATTTAAAAGTCCAAAGTATGCGAATCAATGCCAGGTTTGATCCGGAGCCTGATGATCATCGTTATCCAGCAGAATGCCCTCATCATCCACATTGACATACTTTACAACCGGTTGATGTGCCTGGAACATCAACGACACATTATACCGGTTATCGGCCTGAATCAATTGTTCAAAAAAGGGTTTCCCGAGGTAAACCGGATGCCCACGTTGTTCATGAAATTTGGGTATGATGATTTTATCAGGATGATTTATTGCAGTATCGTAAATTATTTGATACGTATCATTCCTGACATAGGGATATTCAGCAAATGCCAGGATAAAGCCAATGGTGTCATTCGGTAAAGCGTTTACAGCCATTTTAAGTGAAGATATGGTATTTGCCTGCGGATCCGGGTTTGCATAACACTGGAATGAATCAACATTTGTTTGCTGGCAGATCAGTTCGGATTCTTCACCCAATATCGTTATAATCGGATGACAGGAAATACTTTTAAATTTCTCAATGATAACATCGAGTGTCGAAAATACATCATAAGGCACCAAATGGGATTCATGCGCTTTTAGTGCCTGGAAATCGGTAGCTATTAAGATACCGGCGATCATAATCCCGCCTTTTTAATCATATTGTTCTCAGTTCAAACTATGTACTATCAAGCTGTGTAAGAGTAATCAGCTCCTGGTTTTGATGAACCGATTGTTTTTCTTTGATGTGTATGCGTGAAACCCGGCATGGACAGGGTGCTTTGATGATATTTTCCATTTTCATAGCTTCAAGCACCATTAGTTTCTGGTCCTTTTCGACTAATTGATTTTCATCCACATCCACGTTTACCACTAATCCGGGAATGGGAGCTTTTATGGTCTGTTCTTTTTTATCCGACTCTGTCTCACCAATTATGGCCTTTAAGCGATAATCCAGTTCATCGATGACCTCCACCTGAAACAAGCGGCCGTTTAACAGGACCTTGTACAAACCATCCTCTTTTTGCAACTGCAAAAGGTACGATTGCCCGTTAACAATCAGTGAAATACGACCCGCTCCCATATCATGCATATCACAGTCGAACATCTTTTGTCCCGACTTTACGATATTTTTAGTGCTGTCCATGATAAATTCATAATTAGATTGTCCGGTTTCTGCGTAAAATTTCATCGGTTGCCCATGTTTTGTTTACGATGGATATGTTTCCATTGATCACATTTATTCTGTTTGGAATTTTGTGATGCTTCTATAAATCGTTTATTCTGGTCCGATAAACTCAGTGTTGCCGCCAGACTGGCAATTTGAGCAAGAATGGGATCTTCTTTAAATAGCTGACGACTGTGTTGATCGATAAATTGCGTTGTAAAACGACCTTCTTTGAATTGTTTATGTTGCAATACACTTTTAAGAAACGGGATGGTTGTATAGATTCCGGAAATTTCATATTCCTGCAATGCTCTTAACATGCGATCAATGGCTTTGTCCCTGCTTTGGCCCCAGGCAATCAGCTTGGATATCATTGGATCATAGTATAAAGATATCTCATTATTTTGAACAACTCCGCTGTCCTCCCTTATACCCGGGCCATCAGCCGGTTTCAGGTTAATTATTTTTCCCGGAGAAGGCGCAAAATTTTGTTCGGGATTTTCAGCATAAATCCGGCACTCTATGGCGTGGCCCCAAAAGTTGTTAAGGCTTTCTTCATTATCGAGATGTTGCCCACTTGCAATTTCAATTTGTTTTTGTACCAGGTCCAATCCAGTGACCATCTCGGTTACCGGATGCTCAACCTGTAACCGGGTATTCATTTCCAGAAAGTAGAATTGTTTATATTTATCCACTAAAAATTCGATGGTTCCGGCATTTTCATAACCGCAAGCCCGGGCGGCATTAATGGCTGCCTCACCCATTTTTTTACGCAGGTCGGCATTCAGAACCACGGAAGGTGATTCTTCAATAATCTTTTGATGACGACGCTGAATGGAGCACTCTCGTTCCCCGAGATGAATAATACTGCCTTTCTTATCAGCCAGGATCTGAAATTCGATATGCCGTGGTTCTTCCACAAATTTTTCGATGTATATCGATCCATCACCAAAAGCAGCTTTCGCCTCCCGCGCCGCACCTTCGATACCTTCATCAAATTCAGATTCATCCAGAATCAGCCTCATCCCTTTACCACCGCCGCCAGCGGCAGCTTTAATAAGTATGGGATAACCTACCTCCTGAGCGACTAATCGCGCTTTTTTCTTATTCTTGATCGCTTCTTCTGTGCCGGGCACCGTTGGGACACCGTTGGCCTGCATAAGTTTGCGCGCTTCGGTTTTATTACCCATTTTTCGAATGGCTTCCGCCGAAGGGCCAATGAATACCAATCCCTTCGCCCGAACCAAATTAGCAAAATCCGCATTTTCGGATAAAAATCCATATCCGGGATGAATGGCTTCCGCCGAGGATGTTTTTGCAATTTGCAGGATTTTTTTTTGATTCAGATAGGTGTCTTCGGAAGTATTGCCGTTCAGGGAATAGGCTTCATCGGCGTGATAAACAAACGGACTGGTACGATCAATATCCGAATAGACAGCCACGGAGGTTATGTGCATTTCTTTTAGTGTGCGGATAATTCTCAGGGCTATTTCTCCGCGGTTGGCCACTAAAACCTTTTTAAACATCTATCCCCCGAATTATTATACAGACACGCATATTGATAATATAGGTGATCGATATGGCAAAATCAATCGATGATGGATTGATTGATATAGCTGGCATTAGCCCATGCTTACAGACTTAATCTGGACGTTCTAATAATCTATAATGTTGTGGATAACAAATAATTTTTAATACATTACGGATTAATGCTTCGGTAGGAATCATAACAAAGCAAAAAAAGGCCCTCCATTGCTGAAGGACCTTGTTTTTTACTTTCTGGTATGAATTAATTTTTCTTGTTTTTATCATCATCGTCTACGACTTCATAATCGGCGTCTTCAACACCTTCTTCATCACTACCGCCCTCTGAAGTTTGCTGTTGCCCGCTATCGGCTGTACTACCGGTGTCGGCGCCTGCTTCCGGGCCCTGCTGACCGGTTTGAGCATACATCTTCTGAGCGATTTCGTTCCAGGTCGTATTGACACCTTCTATTGCCGACTTCATCTCTTCAATGTTACCATCTTTATGAGCTTCTTTCAAGCGGCCAAGAGCCGTTTCAATTTTACTCTTATCCTCGGCAGATATTTTATCTTTCATTTCATCCATTTGTTTTTCGGTCTGATATATAACATTATCGGCCTGGTTCTTGGTCTCGATTTCCTCTTTTTTCCGCTTATCCTCTGCGGCATGGGTTTGGGCTTCCTTCTTCATCTTTTCTACTTCTTCTTCGGTTAATCCACTGGATGCCTCAATCCGTATACTTTGTTCCTTACCGGTCGCCTTATCTTTAGCCGTAACATGCAATATACCATTAGCATCCACATCAAAAGTAACTTCGATCTGAGGCACACCTCTGGGTGCGGGTGGAATACCATCCAGAATGAATTTACCCAACGTACGGTTATCTTTAGCCATTTCACGCTCACCCTGCAATACATTAATCTCGACCGATGTTTGATTATCCGCCGCCGTGGAAAAAATCTCCGTTTTCTTTGATGGGATTGTCGTATTGGATTCAATTAACTTTGTACTTACGCCACCTAATGTTTCGATTCCCAGGGAAAGCGGAATGACATCAAGTAACAGCACATCTTTAACTTCACCGGTAAGCACGGCACCCTGAATGGCTGCACCAATGGCCACAACTTCATCCGGATTGACTCCTTTATGCGGCTCCTTGCCGAAAAAGTCTTTTACCATTTGCTGCACCTTGGGTATCCGGGTGGATCCACCAACCAGAATTACTTCATCAATATCCGACGCATTCAAACCGGCATCTTTCAATGCAGTTTTACAAGGTTCTATAGTCTTCTGCACCAGGTCATCAACCAACTGTTCAAATTTAGAACGGGAAACCGGAATATTCAGATGCTTTGGTCCCGCATCGGTTGCTGTGATAAACGGCAGATTGACCTCCGTTTCAACGGCAGACGATAACTCAATTTTGGCTTTTTCAGCGGCTTCTTTTAACCTTTGCAGTGCCATTGAATCCTTACGCAGATCGACCCCTTCCTGTTTTTTGAATTCATCAGCCAAATATTCGATCAATCGCTGATCTAGATCATCTCCACCCAAATGGGTATTACCATTGGTCGATTTTACCTCGAATACACCGTCTCCGATTTCCAAGATGGATATATCAAACGTCCCGCCACCGAGGTCGAATACTGCAATTTTTTCATCATTCTTTTTATCCAGACCATAAGCAAGGGAAGCGGCGGTGGGTTCATTAATAATCCGTTTCACTTCCATGCCGGCGATACGTCCCGCATCTTTAGTTGCCTGTCTCTGCGCGTCATTAAAATAAGCCGGTACGGTAATTACCGCCTCTGTTACTTTTTCGCCTAAATAGTCTTCGGCGGTTTGCTTCATTTTTTGCAAAATCATGGCCGACAGTTCCGGCGGAGAGTACTGTTTACCGCCAACATTTGCCATGACCACATCATTGTTCCCTTTTTCGATTTTAAAGGGAACCTCTTCGATTTCATTCTGCACTTCATTGAAAAATCGACCCATAAATCGTTTTATCGAAAAAACCGTATTGGTTGAATTGGTCACAGCCTGCCGTTTGGCCGGGGCACCTACCAGCCGTTCACCTTTTTTTGTAAATGCTACCACTGAAGGTGTGGTACGTGCACCTTCCGAGTTGGGTATTACAACCGGTTCTCCGCCTTCCATAACGGATACAACAGAGTTTGTAGTACCCAAGTCAATTCCAATTATTTTAGCCATTATATTACCTCCTTAACTATCGATTATCATATTATTTTCCTTTTAACTCTGCAAGTGATGTGCCAAAAAGAACCTAATCGACATAAGTAATTGTATTTAAAAAACTAACGCATATAATCGACAATCTAAAGTAGCCTGACAATATGTCAATACGTCATAGAGTCAGCCTTTTTATTGTTTCTCATTGAACTAGTACGACTGGTGACAAAAACGGATGTTACATCAGAGGGATTATTAATTTCACCCGTAACTTTAGCTCCGGACATGGCCTGAAAACCATGAATACGACCATCCTTTGGCATGTATCCATCGGGCAATAAAAAAAACCGCCGCTTTGGGAGGCGGCGGTTTGAACTGATTTATTTGTTTGGAATTTCCAAAAATATGAGACGATCGAATAATTCATTATTTTGTTTGCGGCGCAAGTTAAGACGGACAACGCTGCCGGGATCATATCCCTGAAGGATATCATAGAACCGGCTTACGGATTCAACCTTTTTGCCATCAACTTTTAGTATCACATCGCCGCGTGCCATATTGGCTTTAGCTGCAGCACTATAACGCTCAACCCCAAGAACCAATATACCGAAATCGGTGTCTAACTCTGACATCTCGCTACTCTGCAGATTGCGAACATTGAGGCCAAGCTCAGGCATATCTTTTTCGCTTTCGGATTCACCTTGAGCCGATGCCGATGTTGGCTGGGAGTTGCCGCCAAGTTCGGCATCCACGGTTAATTTTTCTCCGTTGCGCCATACTTCCAGAGTGACTTTCTGACCGGGGTCAAACGTACCGATAATAGCTTGTAATTCGTTAGGTTGATTGACCATTTTGTCATTGACCTTTAGAATGACATCACCCTCTTTAATACCAGCCTGATCGGCTGCACTGCCATCGATAACACTGGTAATAAAAACACCTCTCGGTTTATCCAGTTTGACGCCTTTGGCCGTAATCGGTGTAACTTCTTCAATATAAACGCCTAAGTAGCCCCGTTTAACTTCACCATATTCAATCAAGTCATCGATTACACTTTTGGCCAGGTTAATAGGTATAGCAAATCCATAGCCCATGTAATAGTTGGTGCGGGTGGCAATAGCGGTATTCACGCCAATAACCTGTCCTTTCAAATTCACTAAAGCGCCACCGCTGTTACCCGGATTGATCGCCGCATCGGTCTGTATAAAATTTTCAATACCCCTTCCATCTTCATCACGTATAATATTCACCATCCGACCTTTGGCGCTTATAATACCGGCCGTTACTGTCGAAGTTAGATCCAAAGGACTGCCAATAGCCATAACCCATTCACCGATACGGATATCTTCCGAATTTCCTAAAACTGCGGTTGGTAAATCTTCCGCATCTATCTTGATCAGTCCTACATCTGTAGTAGGATCCGTACCGACAATTTCAGCTTGATATTCGGTGCCGTCCAACAATTTTACATTAAGTTCATCCACGTCTTCAATAACATGATTGTTAGTAAGAATATATCCGTCTTTACTTATTATAATACCTGAGCCCAAACCGCTCTGCGGTATTTCTCTTTGCTGATGGAATTCATCGTCGGGCATGTTTTCGAATTCTCTGAAAAAACGGAAGAAGGGATTGTTAGGGACCTTGACATTCTTTTTGGTATAAACCGATACAATGGTGGGGCGTACTTTTTCCACCATATCGGAAAACATAGAGTTGGGATTAAAATTGGCATTCGTGAGCGTTTGATCATCAGAGCTTTGTGAAGGCTCAGCTTCCGAGTAAATTTTTCCGCCGGGGGGATCGGCCATACTCTTGGCATCAAAGTCCATATTGGTTGTAAGTACAATACCAATAACGACACCAATTGTGATTAAACCAACTACATATGCAATCGATTGTTTGGTTCTCGACATTATAAAACTCCTTTCCTAAGCGATTTAAGCATTATTCGCTTTGACTTAACAAAATTAATCGTACAAGTTGCAGTAATGCCATTGTTGCCGAGGCAACGTATGTAAACGCCGCAGCATTCAGCACTTTCCGGGCACCTGAGAGTTCCTGATTCATTAGGACGCCCATGCCATTTAGCTGAGCAATAGCGCGTGAGCTGGCATTAAATTCGACCGGTAAAGTTACCAGATGAAACGCTACCACAGCTGCAAAAAAGATAATACCAGCTTGTAGCAATCCGGGAATGCTGAATAAAAATCCAATAAAAAATAACGGAAATGCAGCCCATGATGCAAAAGATGTTACGGGCAAAATAGCATGCCGTAATTTTAAGGGGGTATACTCAGTATGATGCTGTATGGCATGTCCCACTTCGTGGGCAGCAACGGCAATAGCTGCTAAAGAATTTCCACGATAATTGGCCTCAGATAAATTAACGGTTCGTTTACGCGGATCATAATGGTCGCTTAATTCGCCTTTTACCGCATTAACTTCCACACTGGATAAGCCGTTTTGATTCAATATATGTTTGGCCACTTTGTAACCCGTTACATTACCTGAAGCTGAAATTTTCTGAAATTTCCTGTACGTTTTTTTGACTCGCATTTGAGCCCAAAAGGCCAAAATCAGCGCCGGTACTAATAGAATCATCGTCGGATCAAACAGAAAAAAGGGCATCTTGAACTTCCTCCACAATAATTTATTCTAAAAATTTCTACAATATACGCATTAATATTTTTTTGGTTCATTTAGAGTATTGCTATTGTTGCAAAAAATATACCATTAATTTACATCTAAATCCAATCCAAATATAAGCTCACAATGCTCTTAAATCGGAGCTTCCCGGTAATTATTGCTCCCTTCGAGTCACAGAATCATGATTTAATTCCATTGCACATGACAATCCCTGTCATTATGACAGATTTACCATACCATTAACTTTTTAGTATATTTTCTATTGATTTAAATTTCAGCTTTGAATTATTACATTGACACTTATCTAATAAAGATATTTTTTGTGATTTTATTTCTGGGCATTGAACTTGGATTGTATCCTGTAATTTTTTATTTTTGGCGTGAACGTCATTTTAAATTTTCTATTATTCACAGGCGATCAAACTATGGACCGGTTCAATAACTATATCATTGATGGATTTAATGTCGGATTCAAACTATCCAATGCCCAAAGGTTATTGCAAAATGGCGATACTGACCGCGCCATACCAATCATCTTACAGCATATTGATTCTGCGATGCCGCAAGGCGTAAAAAGAATTATTGTTATATTTGATGGTCAGGGGACTTCCCATCAAAATCATTCCATACCCAAACGTATTCAGGTTAAATTTTCAAAAAAACCGCAAACAGCGGATGATATTATTCGAAAATTTATTCGGTCAGCAAAAACACCGAAAGAATGGACAGTTGTCAGTTCGGATAATGAAATACTCTTCACAGCCAGAGATCATGGTGCAGAGACGATCGGCTCCGATGATTTTATCCGGCAAAACAACGACCCGGGCGCCACAAAAAGATCGTTTAATGAACATTTAGAAAAGTATGAACCGGGCAATGTAGATGTGGATTACTGGATGAATTTATTCGGTTCGGCAGACACAGATGATGATTAACACAAACAATATTATGCTGCAACTTCATCGGGCAATCATTCCTTATCAAACTCCTTCAGCACCAAATGCACTTTTAACACGGTTATCCGTCGTATGATTCCACTTTTATTTACGCCCATTGCTTATGCCGAAATACATTACCGGATCAAGTTTCTATTTAACCTTTTAAAAAAATCAGAACCTGAAATTATTGCCGATATTCCTCACCGTATTACAAAAGGCCAAGACTTGCCTGTCCTGATGGTTATTAAAGATAGTCATTTATATAATACTAATATCGAAAAACTGGAAATATATCTAAACGGGCAGTACAATTGTGAATTTGAAATTAGAAAATTCTATGATACACCTTATGCTGATCAAGTGTTCGATCTGCCCACCAACAAAATGTCTACCGGCATCAATAAATTCGATATTAAAATACATTATTCGCTCCGGGGCAAAAAACACATCTGCTATAATGATAATTACCGGTTTCATTCCGGCAAACCTCTGCTTTGTTATGTTGCGCATCAGACATTGCCCGGTTTTCCACAATATTTTTTCGGTGACTTTCATGTCCATACCAATTATACCAACGATCAAATTGAATTCGGCGCATCCATCAGTTCCACGGTAAAGATGGCCAAAGCGGTTGGTCTGCATAGTTTCGCGGTAACAGATCACTCTTATGATTTGGATGATCACCCTAATGATTATACACAGTATGACGCCTCGTTAACCAAATGGAAGACGCAGCATAAAGAAATCGATCAAATAAATGCGGAGCAGAAAAAAAATTTTATTCTTCTTCTTCCAGGAGAAGAAGTAAGTGTTCGGAACGATGCCGGAAAAACCGTACACTTATTGATCTTAAACAACGAGCAATTTTATCACGGAAGCGGTGATAGCGGTGATCAATGGCGGCCTCATGCATCAGAGTTCAAAATAGAGGAAATATTACAACATCTTAAACCACACGTCACCGCTTTTGCCGCTCATCCCCGACAAAAAGTTTCTAAAGTTCAGAAGCTAATGCTCAGGCGGGGCAACTGGCAAAAAGACGATCTCCGTCATGAGCGTTTAAGGGGTTTACAAATTATCAACGGAAATACCGTTGCAGGTTTAAATCAGGCCATTGCTTTCTGGACTGAGGCACTGTTGCAGGGACATAAACTTTCTATTATTGCCGGTAACGATGCGCATGGCAATTTTTCACGAACACGGCAGATGGGCATCCCTTTTGTTACCATCGAGGAAACGGAAGAACACCGATTTGGGTTCTGGCGTACAGGCTTTTATCTGCATAATCCGTCACCAACAATAAATGATGTAGTGCAGGCTTTGCAGCAAGGAAATGTTTTTGTTACCAACGGCCCGGCGATTTCCATATACCTGACACATAAAGGACATACGGTTCATATGGGGCAGACCGCCACCCAAGTTGAACGCCTCATATTAAATCTAAAAAGCTCAATGGAATTTGGTAGAATTAAACGGTGGAAAATTTTGTCGGGTGATCCCCACACAGCTAGGGAATTCGTACTTTTTGAGGGTGAACCGAACCAAAAAAAATTTGTTCTAAGACAATCATTTGAACTTGACCTGAATAATCGAATTAACTATGTTCGGGGCTTCCTAATTTCGGAAAACGAACGCGGTACATTTCGGGCCTATACCAACCCGATTTGGATCGATCATTTAATTAAAAAATAGTTACGGATTATATAAGTGAAAAAGCTATTATTTACGCTGCATTGCACTGGTCAATTATTTAAAAGAAATACCGATAAGTGGATCCTTATCGCATTATTTTTAACTGCCCTTATGGGTATACCCCGTTTATGTCCGGCGCAAAATCAAAAAGCTGAAAATTCACTCAAAAAAATTGAGTCGATCTTCATCGTCGGAAATAAACATACCGACGATCATGTCATTCGCAGGGAGTTGCTTTTTGAAGAAGGCGATGTTATCAGTGATTCGATATTGCAGGTTTCCAAAAAACGTATTGAAAACCTGATGCTGTTTAACCGGGTGGATATGAAAGTTACCAATAACGTGAGTGGCCACATGTTAATTATTTCGGTGACTGAGCGACTCTATTTGTTTCCTTACCCCGCCGTTGGCCTAGAAGACCGGGATTGGGATAAAATCACCTACGGCTTTGGACTAGCTCATGATAACTTTCGTGGTAATAATGAAAAACTCTACTTACTGTTTCTGTTTGGATACCGACCGGGATACGAATTTGCTTATTCCAATCCCTGGGTTCATCGAAAGCTGCATCTGACATTCGACATTAATTTATACAATTATACATCTCCCAACCGTATTTTTGATTTTAATGAAAAGCATTTTTTTACTGCCTTTACAATTGGCAAATATTGGACCCGGAATTTTTTTACAAAAGTACGCTTCTTACGTGATCGCATACAAGTGGACGATGCATTTGCCCCTTTTCTGCAATCCGGGGAAACATCGGAACAAAATTACGCCGTGTATATGATCAACCGTTATGATGGACGTGACTTATACGCTTATCCATCCAGGGGATGGTATACCATGATGGAATTGAGGAAAAACGGTTTCTTCCACAATGATCTGGACTACTGGAAAGCCTATTTGGATCTTCGTCATTATTTATCCATTCAATCGTTTATTGTAGCTGCAAGATTATATAGCGTGCAGTCTATGGGAGATTTACCGGTTTACGACGGCGTTTATTTTGGATTTGATGACCGTGTACGCGGCCATTTTAACCGGGTTTGGTCGGGTAATCACTCCTTACTGGGTTCGGTTGAACTACGTTTTCCCATCCTACCCGTCCGTTATTTTACGATACCCACTAAATTCATCCCTCAGTACCTAACCAAGGATTTAAAATTTGGCATTAATGGTGGAATTTTTGGGGAAAGCGGACAGGTGTGGCAGGATCATGAGTCATTTAAGTCCGATAAATTCATACATGGATATGGCTTCGGACTGCACTTTCGTGTACCCTACATTGAGGTATTACGTCTGGATCTGGCCTTTGATGAAAATGGTAACAGCCAGTATGTTTTCGAAACGGGTCTAGCATTTTAAAGAGGATACACCGGCAATTATTGTTAATTTTTTTGAGGCCCCACTGAAAAACTCATTTAAAATCCCATTACTGCCTTATTTAACCAAAACAAGTTTTCTAATATGGGACCATCCGCTACCGGTTTTTAACCGATAAAAATATACGCCACTGGATACCGAGCTGGCCTTCCAGTTTACATGATGTGTCCCTGCTTCCATTTCCCGGTTAATGAGAGTAGCCACTTTCTGACCCAAAATATTATAAATACTTAATCGGATCAGATCGGTGACCGGTATTGCAAAAGAAATAGTAGTTGAATTATTGAAAGGATTGGGATAGTTCTGATGTAATTTAAAATGCTTAACCGGTCGCATCCGATGGTCGAGCAAGCCGGTTGTCTCCTGACCATGAATCCGCAGATTATCCAGCATTATCTGTCCGGTGTAAACCTGATCGCGTTGTCCCTCATCCTGCACACAATGCATCATGAACCGCGTTAGCCTTACCGGATATTTATATGTATCACCAAATCCACTCAGTGGCACGGATACCGTTTGCCACCCTCTTGCGGATTGTAAATATGCAATATCCAGCAACACTTCCTCTCCTGCTTCATCGGTCAAATAAAACTTCAGATAATGTTCGTTACCATTATTGAACACATCCAGTAAAAGAGAATCCGGCTCACCGTACAAGGTATATTCACAATCAAAATAAACACGGTGCGCCCGGGATGATTCATAAGTCATTTTATAGTTTACCGCCAGAGCATGATCGGCGGAAGTATAGTTGCTGTCTTCAATGGATAGCATAAGACTGTCAATACCAGCAGTAAACGTATTGAATCTGCCTTTGGAATTAAACGGCTCGATTTCCAGATATTCGTAAGCCGGTAAGATGGTAATCGTTTGCTGAAATGTTGCGCCCTCAAACAAACCGGTTAACGTACCCTCTCCCGCTTTCATTGCCTTAAAAGTGCCGGTTGAATCCACTTCCCCAATAGATCCGGAAATCTGCCACTCAATACAGGAACCGTCATCAATGATGATCGGTCGACTTTCTTCCGTTTGGGCCATGAGATTTAAAGCCACCTGCTGACCAACAACCAGCGTATCTATTGTTTCCGTAAGAATCAACGATTCGATGGGCGGAAAGGCAGACACCGGCCGTACATACTGCGGTTGTTCTTCAAAATTTATCGTCATAGCACCATCCCTGTTGTACAGATATCGGTTAACCTGGCCCGTCATACCCCACACTTCCATACGGCCGGTAAATATGGCAACCTCGTCATTCACTACTCCTGAAGTACACCACAATGCTTTGAGAGAATCCTGATCATTGGCGAATGTATAGACATAACGATCGTCCTTAGCCTCTGTACTTACAAGTGATTTATTCCCTGTTAAAGTAGCCTCTGTCCTGACCGCAAAGTAGGCTGGCTTAGGAAATAAGTTATAATTCATCAAACCAAAATTATGCTCATTGTTATCCGCTTCTGTACCATCATTTTTTAGATCGTAATACGTAACAGATTGCAGCGATTCGATGTTGCGTCCCAGCAAATACAGGCGACTCAGCCAGGCAGCCTGTTCTTGCAGGCTGACATAAGGCCAAACCGAAGATGTGGGATAGCCCACTTCCGTAATCCACACCGGTTTTTGCACACCAATTATGTTTTGTAAGACGTTGATATCATTTGCCAGCCAAGTTTCCGGACCGGCGCCGAAGCGGTAAAAATGAACAGATACGCCATCCATGTAATCTCCGCCACCCGAATTGTAAACACCTTCAATGAAAGACAACCAGTCAATGGCCGGCAGCGGCTCACCTTCAGCCGGAGAAGTAGCGCAACCTAGTACTGTAACCGTGGAATCAACGGCTTTAATAGCCGGATAAACCGCCTGCAGCAAAGCGCCGTAGTTGCCGGCATGAGGTTCCGGTGACCAGAACATGGGTATATTCGGTTCGTTCCATATTTCATAATACTTTACGCCCAGCGGTGCATATCGTTTGACGGTCTCCACGCAATAGTTGACAAAAGCTTCACGATTGATTTCGTTTTCAATTCCGAAACTGGAGTGCGCAGCATAATGCGGATTATTATAGTTCAGAATGAGCAATATTTCGATTCCTCTTCGGCGGGCTTCTTCGATGTAGAAATCGATTTGCCAGGGAAATTCATACACCCCGGTATCCCGTTCCACATCAGTCCAGTAACATTCATCGCGAATGAGCTGAATGCCGGCAGACTTTACCGAATCCAGCATGTTAATCACACTAGCCGAATCCATATCGGCCCGTTTGTATTGACCGAAGTGTGTTTGTACACCGTGGTAATAAGACGTATTTTCCTGGGCAACTAAGGGGATCATAAAAACATAGAATATCAGTAGAATTTTGATACACTTCATTTTGTACCTTTATTTTTTAATTAATAAGGAGGAATTATAATTTAAAGTTCATTTAAAATCTAATAAACTTATGAAGTATTGTAAATTTTCATTAAACTTTTTCATCATAGGAGGCTCTAACACTTTATTTGCTGTACTAATAACGGATGGTTTGGAGTGTTGAAACCGTGTCTCTGTCGGTTTAACTGACGGAAAATATTTTGTCGCTTAATCTGTATAACAGTACTCTTCTTGTTAGCCTACTGTAAAATATGAGATTGCCAAATCTCTGTTATTTGCTTGACAAGACTTAGGACTTGTGAAGGGTAATAACAACTTTCCATGATACCGCAAGGGTCGGCGAGGTCATCTATTGTTATGGTTGAGGTATATACGTAATCATTTCTTTTTTTAAAAAAAATATTTTACTTATGGTATTTCATGACTAACTTCAATGATATTCGTTGTGATCTTTGTTAACGTTATTATGCTAAAGTAATGTATGATAAACTTGAGGGAGAATTAATTATGTCTAACGGAGCGGTAGCTGGTGGGGCCGCCGGTGGCGGAGCGGCAGCTGCAGCGGCGGCCATGGCCAACGCTGTTAAGGCGTCCGGCGCCATCGTTAAAGTCCAACAAACCGATTTTATGACTATTGCCGCCAAAAGTAAACAACCTTTAATTGTTATGGCTGAAGGCGGTCTGTTTTCCAAAAACTATCAGTATCTGACGGCATACAAGGGATTGATTTTTTACACTAAAGTATCCCAACCGTTACAATTACCTTCGGATGCGGAACTGATCCATAGTAAAAAAATATGGATACCGGGCTAATAATCTCAGACCATATTCTATTTCAACAACAGAGTGCATCCACATACGGTCAATTGGTTTGGGAGTAGTTCTATTTGCAAATATTGAGAAGGTAGATTAATTTTCTATCCAACCAAAAAACATGGGATACCTTTCTATGGATTTTATTGACTTACGGAGTGACACGATTACACAACCCGTTACGGAAATGCGCCGGCATATGGCCGAAGCCGATGTGGGAGACGATGTGTTTGGTGAAGATCCCACAGTTAATGCTTTACAGGACAAAATTTGCGAACTGACCGGCAAAGAAGCCGCTCTGTTTGTAACCAGTGGCACTCAGGCTAATCAGATAGCCATCAATGCCCATACACAGCCGGGTGATGAGGTGATTTGCGAATACCGCTCACATATTTTTAATTACGAAGCGGGAGCGCCGGCCTTGCTTTCAGGTGTACAAGTGCATCCCATTCAGGGTGAACATGGTATTTTACAACCTGCTCAGATTGAAGAGGTAATACGCCCGCGAGACCATCACTTTCCGGTATCACGGCTAATCGGCCTGGAAAACACACATAATCGCTGGGGAGGTGTCATCTATCCTTTGGAGGCCATCAAGGAAATGCGCACTTTCGCCGATAACCAGAATTTGCTCATGCATCTTGATGGTGCACGCTTATGGAATGCCTCTGCAGCCACAGGCATCCCCATAAAAACATACGCTTCTTATTTTGACTCCGTATCGCTTTGCTTTTCTAAAGGATTAGGCGCACCGGTGGGATCCGTTATTGCCGGTAATGAACGATTCATTGAGCGAGCTCATTATTATCGTAAAGTCTATGGAGGAGGCATGCGACAGGCCGGTATAATTGCTGCGGGTGCCTTATACGCCCTTGAACATCATACGGGTCGTTTAATGGAAGACCATATCCGGGCCCGTAAACTGGCCGAAGAGCTCAATATGTTGACCGGACTGGTTATCGATTTACAACGCGTGCAAACCAACATTGTCATTATAGACACCAGTCTCAGCGGTATTCCAGCTAATGAATTTGAAGCCTTGCTTAGTCAGAATCATGTGCGGATGAAAGCCATTTCGCCATCCCGGTTAAGGGCTGTCACGCATCTGCAAATCTCTGATGACGATATCAAACATACCATTAATGCCTTTAAAAACATCTTAAAACATCAACATAGCCTGGTTGATTAAATTAAAATTAATGTGTTAAACCTTTAAAGCAGGAGTTTTGTCAACACTTGCACATCATAATCATTGGCGCCGGCGATGTCGGTTTTACTCTGGCAAAAATGCTTTCATACGAAAAACATGATATCGTCATCATTGAAAAGCAACACGATCGATTTAACAAGGTTGTGAATAATCTGGATGCTCAGGCCCTGGAAGGCAGTGGTACCGATTTTACCCTTCTGGAAAAAGCCGGTATCCGTAAAGCGGATCTCCTGGTAGCTGTTACCGATGACGAAGCCGTCAATTTGTTGAGTGCGATTATGGCTAAAGAATTAGGCGTGCAGCGCACCGTAGCCCGGGTAATGAACCGTTATTTTCTGCGCACCGATTCGCCATTAAGCAAAGAATATTATAATATCGATATGATCATTCATCCGGAATCGGTTGTGGCTAAAGGCGCCGTGCGTTTGCTTAAGCAAAGTGCGGCTACCGATATTCTGGAATTTGCCGGTGGAGAAATTGTACTTATGGGTATTTTCTTGGACAATGACCTGCCCATTTTGCGCCGTTCCTTAAACGATTTAACCAATGAATATAAAAGTTTTCCTTTTCGCACAGTAGCGATTCAGCGTAAAGATATCACCAAAATTCCGGGCGGGGACGATGTGTTAATGCCCAACGATCGAATTTTTGTTACTCTTCCTAAAGAACATCTCGATGAAGTACTTAAAATTACCGGAAAGTCCAATGTTAATATTGAAGACGTTATGATTTTGGGCGGTGGACAAACCGGATACTTAATTGCCAAAGAGCTGGAAAAACAGTGTAATGTTAAAATTATTGAATCAGACATGGATCAGACTAATGTCCTTTCGGAAAGTTTACGTAAATCACTGGTCATTAAAGGTGACGGCCGCGATCTGAACCTGCTTGCTCTGGAGGGCATTGTGGATATGGATGCCTTTATAGCCGTAACCGGCGATGACGAAACCAACATTGTATCCTGCCTGATTGCCAAACATTTGAAGGTTTCCAGAATCATGGCATTAATTAATAAATCCGATTATTCACCGATTATACCCACCATAGGTATCGACGCTTACTTGTCCAAACAAATGCTCACAGTGAGCAGCATTCTAAAATTTATCCGGCGGGGCTCCGTGGTCAGTGTCGCTTCTATTCCAGGCATATCGGCCGAAGCGATCGAGCTTATTGCGGATAAAGGTTCCAAAATTACAAAAAAGAATTTAAAGGCCATCAAGTTTCCGGATAATGCTATACTGGGTGCCGTTCAGCGGGGTAAGAAGGTTTTTATACCGGTGGGTGAAACCCAAATTGAGCCTAATGACAAAGTTGTTGTTTTTGCTATGCCCGGCGCCATCCAGGAAGTTGAAAAGCTGTTTGATTAAGCCCTGTAGCGATTTATGATTAATATTAAAGCTATCTTAAACGTACTCAGCGCACTGCTGATTTTTTTAACTGCATCCCTATTAATACCTTCTACCATTGCCTTTTTTTATAATGAGGGGGATTTCCAGGCCTTTTTATACACCGATATTATCAGTTTAGCGCTGGGATTAATCGGTTTATTACTGACCCGAAATCGCGACGAACTACGCATTAAAGATGGTTTTATTATTGTTACCTTAGGCTGGATTATATTTGCATTGATCGGGGCATTACCTTTTAAACTTTCCGGATTTATCCCATCCTACACGGATGCCTTTTTTGAAACGATGTCCGGTTTCACCACAACCGGAGCTTCTATTCTCAATAATATCGAAGCCCTGCCCCATGGTTTACTTTTCTGGCGTTCCTTTACCCACTGGCTGGGGGGTATGGGCATTATTCTGCTTTCACTGGCTATCCTGCCATTGCTGGGCGTCGGCGGTATGCAGCTGTTTAAGGCCGAAGTACCGGGACCCACACCCGATAAACTAACGCCACGTATACGGCACACGGCAGAGTTATTGTGGGGGGTATATGTATTGATCAGTGTTGCTGAAATTATTGCTTTAAAATTTGCCGGCATGTCCTGGTTCGATTCGGCCTGTCATACCTTTGGAACCATGGCTACCGGTGGCTTTTCAACAAAAACCGCCAGCATTGGTCATTATAACAGTGCGCTGATCGATTATATTATCATCATTTTCATGATCCTGGCCGGCACCAACTTTGCCTTACATTTTCGTGCCTTGCGGGGCAAACCTTTTATTTACTGGAAAGACCGGGAAGCTGTGTTCTTTGCCGCTGTAATTGCCATTGCTGTCATCATTATCGGTGTTGATATTTATTTTTTCAAAGAAAAAAGTCTGTTCCAGGCGGCTCAGTATACTATTTTTCAAGTTGTATCCATATTGACAACCACTGGCTACGCAACTGCTGATTTTGAACAATGGTCCACCCTTTCCCAAATTATACTGTTTATGCTGATGTTTATGGGCGGATGCGCCGGTTCAACCGGCGGTGGAATGAAAATTATCCGATCCATGATCCTGCTAAAATTCGGTCTGAATGAACTTAAACAATTACTTCATCCGCAGGCCGTGCTCAGCGTGCGCATCGGTGATCAGCCTATTCCCAAGGAAATCGTAACCAATATTGTCGGGTTTTTTCTTTTTCAGATTATTCTGTTTATTATCGGTATTTTAGTGATGAGCGGTTTGGGTTTGGATATCGTGTCGGCGCTGGGCAGCGTGGCGGCCACCATTAATAACATCGGACCGGGACTTGGTTCGGTGGGTCCCACGGATAATTACAGTAATATTCCGGTTTTTGGGAAATGGTTTTTATCGTTTCTGATGTTGGCGGGACGTCTGGAAATATTTACGGTTATAGTCCTGTTCAGCCCGGCCTTCTGGAAAAAATAAATCTATTTTGATGAGTTTTTGATAAAAATTTATCCTGCAGAATCCTATAATAAACAGGAATTAATAGTATACACTTATAATATGTGTCATTAAGTTAATTAACGCATTAGCACACATTTTCCGGTTACAGCTTGTCTGCCATTGCTAACTTGGTAGAAATATACACCGGAGGGTAAATGTTGTGCATTCCAGGATATGCTATGATAACCGGCCTCCTGTCGCCCTGCTTGCAATACGTCTATTTGCTTGCCGGTGATACTATAAAATGATAGAGTAACCATTGCATTGTGTTTTAAGTAATGGCTGATTTCAGTACGGGCATTGAATGGATTGGGAAAATTACCTGCCAGACGAAACGATTCGGGTAATGAACCGCTTTGCCTTTTCACACCGCTAATAAACGTAACCCGGTTGACCAAATCAAAAACATCCCCTTCAGCGAAAAAATGCAGGACGCCATTTGTGAGGCCGCAATAATTTGTATTACGGGTACCATTAATTCCGGCAAAACTTTCATCGGTACAGTGCAAGACGTACATCATTTTATCCGTTGAAAGTATACCGGCGGAGTTCTGAGTTAAATTGACCCCTTCATCGGCATACACTGTAGTGGCCTTGGGGTATTCGGTCAGTCCCCACATGCCTCCCACAAACCGGTTTTCATAATAATCATAATCTGAATATAATCTGGGAATAATAATCGTTTCCGGAATACGATTCAAGCCATCACTGATGCTGAGATGGCCATACCAGGCATTTAACGCACCTGATGTTACATTGCCGATTTCCTTTTTCCCCAGTTGCCCGCTTGAAGTATGTCCGCCGGAGAATGTTGTATCCCTAAAAACCGGATAATCGCCGGAAGTGCTGCTGCCCACCGCGGCCATATAAGGTCCCGGATCGATTAATTGACGCTGGTTCAAGTCATACACCGCACCATGTATCAGCTTGTCGAATTGAATATGCTTATATCGCACCGGCTTATTACCCTGACATCGAATATTCGATTCCTCAGTAGGCGATAAAATTGTAACCGATCCTTCACCGTAAGCCGTTGCCTGATTTTGCCGATCAATACAAAGGGCCGTTTTATCGGCGACACCAATTCCGATCAGTTCTGTATCAGCATTATCCTGTATGCGGCAGGCCAACATGGGTACCAGGTGGCCCAGCCTGCCCCGGGAATGAAAATGGGAATCGGTTAACACATTGGGTAATATATTGAGAAAATCATCCGTAAAATGGATATGGTAATCGTATGGATTATAGGCGGCTTCGTTGGCATATACGGTTCCGAATTTTGCATCAAAAACGACTTCGCCTAATACGGCCAGACCGGCGCTGGTGCCACCGATGGCACCGCCTTGTTCAAACACATAATGTAGAGCATCTTCCACTAATGTATTTTTCCAGGTATCAATATAGTCCCATTGATCACCGCCTTCAATAAGGATGCCCTGGGCTGAAATCAATTGCTTGTAAGTCGCCGAATCCTCGGCGGCGCTAAGCGAACTTATTTGCATCATTTTACTCGAAGCATCTGCACCAAGGCGTGTAAAGTATGCCGGATAAAAATCTGCTGTGGGTGATGTATCGATATTTATGATTTTTCCGGAATCGGCCTGTTGCACAAACCAGCCATAGGGTTCATCGGACCAGGAGTTATCGTCTTCACAGCCGCCGCCGACCAGTAGTAAAGATCCCTGGGCCAGCCCCAAAATGGGTAAAATGACTAAAAAGCAAAAATTGCGTATACATCTTGCCATCATTTCTTCTCCCCAAGGCCATCATCAACGAGGCGTCACACAGGAATCTTACCATTATCGACCGTTGCTTCATACTGCTTATATTGATAGAGGCCGTACATCATATAAGGTTCCAACAGTAAAACGGTGCGTATGGGGTATTAGCTGTGTGTTTTATGATCAGACTCCCTTTTTTGAATGTTCGTTTCATCAGGGTATCTCTTTGCGTAATCTGTCTGCCGCTGTAACGATGATAAACGGGATCCCACTGGTTTTCTACCTTTATCAGCTCCACGCCTTCCACGAGATAACTCTGATCTTCCCTAAGAGGTTCAAAAGATAAACCATTGCATTATAACAAAGTCTGGTAATTTTGTGCCCACCGGGACTCAATGATATACCCCAGGGGACGAGATACGCTGTGTTTCACCACCAATTCTTTCATAAAATTGCTTGTATTAATGGTGGAATCCCGAACTGTTTTTTTATCGATAACATTTACTATACTGGTAAAGGTAGTGTCCGGCCATGTATTGGCCCAAAAATAATTTACCGGAATAAAATCGGGCAATGGCCGGTTACGGGCGGATTCGATTAATTGGCTATCCTGCAGGATCTGTTCATTATCATAAATAAAACGTTTAAGCAAGGCCAGATAAGCATCGATGCGTCTGCCCAGATCTGCGTCCGGGTCCGCGGCTTTGCGCCGGATACCCGACTCAATGATGAAAGACAATCCACCGTAAGCAGCCAGACCGTTGCGGGCATCATCACCTTCTGGTGTACTGTAACGAAGTTCTTCCAATGGCGGCGTACCCCCTACATAATAAAGGGTATAGTTAAAGCCTTCCCGCTTCATATCACTGATAGCCCGCTCTCACCATCGTTTACCTGACTGATAAATACCAGGATGGAGTAAGGGATTATTGGCACAATCCATCATAATTTCCGGCCATTCCAGCCAGCCTTTACGGCTGTATCCTTCGCTGTCTCTGCTAAATTCGTGACAATCCACCGCCACATGAGGTTTGATTTTTTTATAAATCTGATGCAAAACCCAAGTTTCGGGCTGTTCCAGTAAAAGATGAGCCCGGTTCAGATCGGCATCCGCAGCGTTGCGCTGCTTATTCTGTACCGCCCCATCGGGATTGATCATAGGCATAATCCACAATTCGATATTGGGCGGCAGCAGACCGGGGTTTTTGCTCAAATATTGCAGCATATACAGCAAAGCATCTTTACCCGCAGGTTCATTACCATGCTGCTGAGCAAAGAAAAATAATGTCCACCGGGGATTGTTTCCCGTATCTGAAACATGAAGCCAAATCCATTGCGCTACCATGGAGGCTCGGACGCTAACATTTTAAACAATCGCCGGATTACAGCGATCGATATGAGCATAGGGGCTAAAAATCCCCATTCCCATAATGAATATATCCGTATTGAAGATTTATTAAAAATTTCGCAAGTTATACGTAATTTAGTCGTATAAAACTATCGGACACATCATGCAAACCATCCAGCATTTGATAGTGGAAAAATTACCGGAGTATTCCAATAATCAAAAAAAGATTGCCAACTTCATCCTAGAAAATATGAAAACGGTACCTCTGCTATCCGTCAATCAAATTGCCGACAAAGTCGGGGTCAGTTCGGCCAGTGTGGTTCGTTTTTCCAGGTTATTGGGTTTTACAGGATATTTGGAGTTCCGGAATAAATTAATGGAAATTCTCAAAGAGCATCTTTCCCCCCTCGAACAATACAAAAAAACTCTGACGCAAAAGGATACATACAAAAACAGTCTGGAAAAAGTCGCCCAAAAAACCGTTGATAAAATCCATCATACCTTGGAACAAAATTCGCTGGACGTCTTTAAGCATATCATTCAGCATATCCGCAATGCCGATAATATATTCTGCCTGGGTATGGGCATATCCCAGTATCTGGCACAAATGATGGCCTACCTACTAAAATTGTACATAAAAAAGGCATTTGCTCTGAGCAGCGATTCTCCCTCCTTTCCGGAACAAATTGTTTTGATGGAAAAGAAGGACTTGTTGTTTGTTTTCAGTTTCCCCCCCCCCCCTACAGCCGACAAACCGTGGAAGCCGCAAAACAGGCCAAAAAATATGAATATTCCGGTAATCAGCTTCACAGATAAGAAAACGGCGCTCAGTGCGCAGTAATCCGAGCATATACTGACCGCCAGGACGGACAATATTTTATTTACGAATTCCCTCGAGCCATAAGTATATTGATGAACGCTCTGGTTACCGAACTGGCCCTTACCGAAGAAAAAAAGGTTCTGGAAGGCTTACAGAAGATCGAAGATTATTTTAAAGATGAACGGTATTACTATTAATGCTTTGCTTAACCACACTAAAAACAAATGTAAACACCTATTCATATTATCAGGAAACGACGCTATGATTTTGAAATCGTTAAACATTATCGTGTATTTATTAGTTTCTATGTTATTTTTTTCCTGCAGCACCAATAAGCAATCTAGCCACTATCGCGGTCATTTGATTATTATTGGCGGCGGCAGCCGGCCGGAAGCGGTTATGCAAAAATTTATTCAGCTTGCCGGTGGTGAAGAGGCCCGAATTGCTATTATCCCTACGGCCAGCAGCCACTATCAGGAATCCGGCAAACGGTGTGTTGAAGAAATGCAAAACTACGGTGTTCAGGAAGCCAGAGCCTTCCATATACTTAGCCAGGAACAGGCGAATTCGGATTCGATGGTTAACGCATTGCAAAACTATTCCGGCATTTTTTTCGGTGGCGGCAATCAAAACCGGTTAACTGAGTTCATCAACGGCACCAGAACCTTGCAGGTACTGCATAAGATGTACCAAGAGGGTAAAACACTGGGTGGCACAAGCGCAGGTGCTGCCGTTATGAGTTCAATTATGATAACGGGTGACGGTAACTGGTCTATCCTGCAAAAAGACAGCGTGATCAGCACGCCGGGATTTGGCATGTTAAAAGAAGCGATCATTGATCAGCATTTCATTGCCCGGAAGCGTTTCAATCGCCTGCTTAATCTGGTAATCCAAAATAAAGTCGATGGTATCGGAATTGATGAACGTACGGCCTTGTGGGTTAAGCCTGATTTAAAGGTTGAAGTCATGGGTAAAAGCGTGGTCATCCATCTGGATGTAGATCGAACCTCCTGCCCCACTGAAACTGATTTATCAACATTGCGGGCTCAAAACATAATGCTTAACGTCTATGGTAAAGGAGATCAATTTCAACTCTGAAATGCATATTCAACATCGCTGGGACTTGACGCCAAAAGAGGCCACCCAATTACAAAACAAGTTGGCCAGCCACATCAGTCTCGAGGATACCGGTCAACGGTTTACTACGGTTGCCGGGATCGATGTGAGTTACACCTTATCTGAAAATAAGGCTCATGCCGCTATAGTCGTATGTGCCATGGATACATTGGATATCATCGAAGAACAAACAGCCGCAATGCCAATCACCTTTCCTTATATTCCGGGATTACTCTCCTTCCGGGAAGTACCGGTTATTCTGAAAGCCTGCAACAAATTATCGATCTTTCCGCATCTTTTAGTATGCGACGGGCAGGGTATTGCACACCCACGGCGGTTAGGATTGGCCTGTCACTTAGGTTTGTATCTGGATAAACCGGCTATTGGGGTAGCCAAAAAACGGTTAACCGGTGCACATCGCCAATTGGGGATACATAAAGGAAACTGGACTTATTTGAAAGCCGGGGATGAAAAAATTGGTATTGTATTTCGTTCCCGCAAAAAGGTAAAGCCAATCTACATTTCCCCGGGGCATAAGATCAGCATGAACAGGGCACTCTCATTGATTCGCCGCATGCATACTGTTTACCGGCTGCCGCAACCCATCCGTTATGCGCATCGCCTGGCTAACGAAAGTAAGGGCATTATTTAGCGGTTTGCATCTCCAGCAGCACATAAACCTGCCAGAACTTATCGCTCTTATACTTTTCGATTTCTTTGACTTCATGAATTGGTAATTGCACATTGAGTTCATTAGCGGATGCCCCTCCGCTTTCAGTATGTGCGGGATTTTGCAACGCGCTGTATTTCTCAGCTAATTGAATGCGGGCCTGCATGGTTGCTTTTCGCTGGGCGATTTCTCCCCTTATGGAACGGGCCGTACCGACTGCGTAAATAAAGCCATCTTTCTGCGGTACGTTTTCAAACCAGTTCGGTACCGGAACTTCCTGTTCTATATTTGTTCGCATACTATCCTTTTGATGGGTTAAACTGCTGTCGGCCGGCATTTGATTTTCTTGATCATCAGTGGAAGAACAGGCAACCAAGACAACAACAATAAGGCCGGTGGTCAAAAATCTGAAAATTTTATCCATTTAAAACCATTTTGTTTATTTGTTTTGCAGCAAACGATCGCGTTCTTTGTTCCAGCGTACCCAGTCCGATTGATTGTCTTCCTGCATATCAAATGTAGAAGCTTTATAAGAGATATCCTGCATAGCCTTAAACGCTTTTAAATCGTTTTCCACCATCTGATTAAACTGCTGTTGGTCCTGCTGTTTAAAACGTTCGAAAGCATCCATATCATCTTCCCGGAAATTACGGAACGCTTCCTCTTGTTGTTTTTTATAGGTTTCAAAATCCATTACCAATATCAGCTCCTGACCGCCGGTCACTTTAAAAGTTGAATCGGCCAGCGCCGTCCGCCCTTTGTTGTAAGGCGTAACCGCCAGTTCGCCTTGATAACAACGGTAGGACGTTTGATTGGAATCGCTTTCCAAACGAAACACTGTGCCGCGCACTGCGCAAATGGACGTGGGTGTTTTAACCCGAACAGAACTTTCTCCGCGTGGGAAAAACAGACTCAACCATCCTCTGCCTTTGCTCACCTCCACTTCATTTTCATTTTTTGCCGGTTGGGTAATTTCCACAACCGAATTTTCACCAATACGCATAACTTTCTTGGTGGACAAGGTTACCTCACATCGGGCTTCCTTATCGGTCTTTATTTTATCACGATTATGCACCGGTGCCTGAAATTCAGCCGTTTCCCAGGATAACCTACCAGCATCCTGGATAAAATACTTGCCAATGGAAAAAGTGACTTTACCAACAGAACTCTGCTTCGGTTGTTGGCCATAGCCCATGCAAAGCAGAGTCAGAAGTATCAAAATAATTATTCCTATATGCTTCATAAGAATCCTCTGATCTATAATGATTCGAAATTAATTCACAAGAATTATTTGTAACCTAATATTTTGGGAGTTACGTCCCGATATTCCGGCATCGCCATTCCCGCCCTTGCATTAACATAGGTAGGATCACACACCGTATACTGTTTTCCTTTATAGTTTACATGATCCCCGCTGACCGTTGTACCAAGATTAACAGCGGTACTGATATGGCCGGGGTAATCCAAAATAAGGATCTTCTTGCCCAGTAATTGTTCGACCAGAAAAGCAAACAAAATGGATCGATCTTCGCAGTCTGAATCGGGATAGTGGATAGTTTCTTCCGGCAACAAATATTTTTCCCGGCCGAATTGTATATCATCGGTTTTATACCCAAATGCGGTTTGCGCAAAGCGCAATAAAAAATTTACAGCCTGCAATTCGGTCATCCCATCCACATGGGGCCGGAGAGCATCGAGCAATGAGAACTGAAAGGCTTCCGAAGGCGTTGCGGTAAAAAATAAGCTCAACTCAGTTTGTGGATAGTCATTAAAAAATTTTATCGCATCCGCATTATATTTAACACGGAGTGCGTAATGATTGTCCTCATAAGTAAACGTCAATTTTTTGGTGGCGTTCTTTCGTGAAATTACCGGCATCATAACGATATCTAAACCTACATCCTGTTCTGCAGCCTGATGACTTCCCCGGTAAGTATATACGGGTTGTCCCTTATTCAGAGCATGGCCGAATGGCGCAAAGTAAAACCGTTTACCATCAATCACGGTAAAAGGCGTTTCATACATCATTTGCCTTGTAGGGATCATTAACAGAATATGCTTACCCTGATAAGCAACTTTTGCCTGTAAGCCACTTTTGTTTAAAAAGAACCAATCCAGCAGCAGTTGCTGATTGATATTCGCTCCGGCCGTCTTTTGGCTAAAGGCATGAATCAGTAGTACATATCCCCAATCATTCAAACGCATTGTATTTTTTAAGGTTTGCAACTGCTGAACCGTTTCATTATAATCGCTCTTCGCCATTTTCGTCCACGCTGCTGCAATATCTTTTTTGTTCCCACTAAAACGGTTAAACAGGGGAGCTGGGGATTCATAATTGACCGTTAACGGTTTGTCAAAAAAATCAAATGTGGTCTGGGGCTTATCCGGTTCTGAAACCGGTTTTTGTATTTCCGGTTCGGTTATCGGTTTAGGTTTGGGTTTAGGCACCTTAATTTTTTTCGATGATTCTTTAATTTCGGGTTTTGGTATTTTCCGCTCGGGTGGTTTTTGCGGTTTTGGCGCTACGGGCATTTCAACCGGTTTTGGTTTTGGATCAGCCTCAACGCCCTGATCGGTCTGGAAGGCTTTCCAGTCTTGTTCCAGAAATTTTAAGAATGCCTTGTCCTGTTCGTCCAAATAATTCTGAAATTTTTGACGATCTTTCTTCTTCCACTCTTCAAAATTTTCCTGAGTGAAGGCGTTTTGTAGTAAAAGGATACCAAGTATCAAGGTGGTATAAACATTTAATTGACGCAACATCCCCCCTCCCTTCTTTTATTTTGAAAATTTTATCGGATAACGCCTGAGCTGCTGCTTTCGTTAAACAACTCATTTAGTGTGATAATTTGATTATGTTCATTAATCCGAAAAACCTTCCATGCGGTTCCCCTTTGATGTCGGGGAATATCAAAACTGGCTTTAAGTTTACCATCGGCATACACATCTACATGGGCCTGACTCATGGATAAATCGATGCTATTGTCACGATTGCGGCCGCTGTAATTGTGCACAGCATATGTGTACTTGCCTCTTGCCGGACGATAAATAGTTATAGTTTCCGGGCCATAGGAATTTTGGTCATCAATATCAAGGAAATCCTTTCCACCGATCGTTGTACGATTGCGCCACCAGATATGAAAATGGTTGCCACCTGGTTCAGGACCGGCCAGATGGGCATCCAGATCGCGTGGAAAAGGTCCCCAAGTTAGCACTATGCGAAATTGATCAACTTTGGGGGTTAGAGCAAAATTCATCTGCACCGGTAGCTCCGTCAAATCCATCTCGAACTCATGCTTGGACGCTAGAAATCCATCCTTACTAAATAAGACATCGTATTTTCCATAGGGAAATTTTTGCTGGAATAGGCCCTCTTCATCGGTTTTACCTTTGCCGACGGTTTCACCGGTTTGCCGGTTTTTCACCATCACATTAACACCCGCCAACGGTTCTCCGGTTGCTGCATTAACCATTGATACCTTATATATACGCTGGTGTTGATACATTTCCGTAAATTCAAAAAACTGGTTATCGATAATGGCGCCACCTCGAAAAACCAGACCCGGTGTATTTTGCGGTACCGTTAACTGGTAGGTTTGTTGATTGACATTATCTTCAACCCAGATTTCCACCTTGGCGTTAGATAACATCATAAAATCATCCTCTGTGGCGAAAGATTCATCCATTAAATTGTTCACCACCCAAATATTTACCAGTCGGTCGCCGGCATCAATGATTATAAACTCTTGAGTGCCACCGTCAAATGTAGTACTGCTTTCAATGTTTCCATCGGAAGACGTTTCTTTTAGATTTCCGCGGATCGCTTCCACTTTGCCATCATGATAATATTGCAAAACGCCTTCAGCTTCGCCCATCATTGCCATTTCATCCCAACGAATAGTAACTTTAAAATCATAAGCTTGCAACGGTACAACTGTCAGAAGGATCCAAAGTAACCATTTCCACATAATGGGCTCCTTTCCATGATTAATTAAAAAAATTGGATTACTTTAGCATTGGTGAGTATAGATCCGATTTGCTAATTCGGGCAAGGGCGTAGTAAAGTTTGTTTTTTAAATCCGGGTAACGCTGGATGATATTTATATTTTGCATATTATAGTAGATCCGGATGAATGTAATTTCTTCCATGGATTCCAGCGAGAGAATATCCGTATTTTCTTCCGCAAGCAGATTGATCTTGTGTACTTCTACAGCTAAGTTATTCAATATGGAGAATACGGCCTGTTCCTCCGCTGTTTTCCAACCATCATTTTCCCGGCCCTGGGCAGTATACATGCCTACTCCATAGTAATATTGGTCGTCTTGATAAAAGGTTTTCGCAATCCATTCCGGTTTTTTTATTGCCTTAACCTGTATACGGGGAGCCTTTTGCGTGGTAATCGTATCGAGTGTGAATGCGCCAATGTAATCGCCCGTTAAAATATTAATGTCGAATTTTTCTACCAATTTTAATTGCTTCTCTATAGAAGAAACGGAATCATCGGAAAAATAATAGTAATAATTACTGTTTTTAAGTAAATCGTTTGAACCAGACACATCGAAGATTTCTAACCGGCCTTCGGCAATGCAATCTTTGTAAATACAATACATATATGCTGCATCTTCTTTGGCAGATAAACCACCATAACTGTATCCAATAATTAATTCAGGATATTCCTGGGGATATATAAACCATTCGGGATAATTGTTTGCCGGAATGACATCGCGTGACAGAATCATTAAGAAAAAGAGCAGAGTAAGAGTCGTTTTCCAGTTCAGGGATCGTTCAGTCATTATTGAGTCCGATAAAAAGGGGAGGGTTTTACCCCTCCGCCCATCGATTAATAATTACCTTGTTGTTGTTTTTCGTAATCTTGCATTTCATTCTTAAGCTCTTCATAGGCTTGTGAGGCACGGAAACGCTCATAGAGTTTTTTGTCTTTCTTTTGCAGTTCATCCAGTATAGACATATTAACTTTATTGGGCTCAATTGCCACAAGGGCGGCAGCTGTAAATTGGCCTGTTTCCGGATCACGCATGTATTTAACCTTTTTAGTAATAGCACCTTTCAATACTTGGCTACTCAAGGTTTTGGTGACTGTGGTGAAAGCTTCATTGATTTCAGTGTCGTCGGCGCTACCAATTTCTTCCTGAAACGATTTATTCATCCGTTGCACTTTGCTGTTGAATATTTCAGCCAATTGACCTTTAGCATCGGTTTCCGCTTTCTTTTTAGCCAAATCCTGGCGTTTGGAAGTACCCTGACCAACCGCTGCCACACCGCCACCATCAATGATCTGATTGGTTTGATTGGTCAAATCCTGAAACGGATCTTCAAATACTTCGGGACCACCGGATCCAGAGGACATTTTCTTTCCTCCCCCACAGGCCATTAATAAGGCCAATGTAAAAACAGCTAATAAACTGACAAATAATTGTCTCTTCATGGTACATCTCCTTTGGTTGGTTAAGAGTAGCATAATTTAGTACGTCAATGCCTTACAAACAAAATTTTTAAATCTTTTAATCTCAACAATCTCAGCTCCACATTCCGTTTCTGTATACAACACTATATAATTGCGCATTCATTTCTATTTTATTTTAACACATCATTTCCGCTCAACTTTAACTTTAAAGCTATTCTCGAAAAACCTTCTTTTTACATCAATGATTTAAATCAAATCTTTCGAATTATTCATTAAAGTTGTCGTAAATAATCAACAAATTGTTGGTGAAAGTTTTCAGTAAGGCGGCTGCGAATTATGCTCAACATTTTGGCCGTGGCCTGATCATCCGAAATGCCCATGGTACGATTACTTAAATTAAATGTTTTGAGAGCATAGTTATTAAGGTTATCCTTCACCTCGATAGCAAGTTGCCAATTATACCCTGTAATGTTCTGCCGGTTGAGGTTGGCTTTCGAGGTTTCCAAATGATAATCGAAAAGGAAATCAGCCTGTTGGTTGACTACCTTAAACCCGATTTTCCCGACAACTTCTTTAAGATAGTCTTCCATTTCTCTCTGGTGTGCACCTTTGCCCTTAATAATTACTGTGATATTGTTAAGTAATTCAAGCCGTTCTTTTTCCAGATCGGAGAGTAACACAGGGGCTTTTGGCATCGAACCCGATATGGTTATGATCTGATACTGGGCCTTTAATAATTCATTAATCTTCATGATATTAATCGCGTTCTGCAGAAAAGCATAGCGGTTTAGTTTATTGGAACTCGCTTGATAATTATCGTAATATTTTTGAACGGTTTGATAATTATCGGCCATCTCTTTTTTATAAATTTCTTCAGTATCGCTGCGATCCAGATAAGCAAGAACATAATAAAGACCCTCGCTTTCATCAAAAAAGGATTCAGCAATCGTAATATTTTTTATGTTTTGCCGGCTGCCTACTTTAGTTTTATTCAGCATTTGGGAAGTAAAAGAAGCTTCATCTTTTGTTTCCAGATAATTTTCGACTAACGTTTCATCGACCCGAACGTCTGCCTGAAAAATTTTTGAAATACTGCCAATGGCATTGTTTTCTGCGTCGGCACGTGTATCTCCGGTACCTATTCCTACCAAATACATACTCTTGGGATATTTTTTATGAGGATGATGCACCCACTCCGGTTGTTGATCTCCAGTAGTTGGTTTTTGTTTTTGAGCATAGGTACAGGATAATAAAAAAGTAAAGAAGAGCGTTAATACGCCAACAGCACGAATATGTTTTAATGTCATCGTTTGATCCTTCAATTTAATGATACAGCATCTATCAGGTTTAATCCCGCATCCACTTTAAAATTGGGTACTTCTTTTGTTTTAACGATCAGTCCGTTCCTATTAATAAATTTAATGGTTATATGATGGGTACCCGGTGGGACATCAAATTCACCCACATAACAATGTTGCGGCATGGTTTGCCAACAACGTAAATCCGCATTTTCGGTGGCATCCACACCCATATCCACCGCTGCATCCATGATGGCACCCAGGAAAGCATTAGCACCGGTCTCTTTACGTAGTTTCTTTTTCGCCTCGGCCGCAGCTAATCCCTTAACAACCGTGCGGATAATGGTCTTAAAATATATTATATTCTTTTTAGTTTCGAAGGTATGCTTAGCCACTTTACCCATATCCTCGAGCAAATACAATTTTCCCAGCTTTTTGCTATTCATAAACACATCAATCTGGTTGATATTGGAGTGGCCTTCCTTAATCACTGGCATAGAAAATTTAAAATGATAACCTTTCTTCATGCCGGGGAAGGGAATATTAGGGGTTGCAATGGGCATCTCAAGGCTGCTTATACCAATTGCATCATCATAGGTCGTAATCTTACCACCCACTGCCTTTTTACTGGGGGCTTTACCTGTAAATGCAATAATATTCATTTTAGTTTTCTCACCACGTCGGGTACTGGAGCCGGATGCGTCACCCAATTGAGCCCATTTTATATTTTTCCTGATAAAATCAGGCATCGCGTAATCATATATATTGCTGTATGTATTCCAGGCTTCATTAAGATTGGTAAGAGCAATACGGCTGTCATCATAGGCCCCTTCGGCCCGATATATAAGATGACTAATGTAATGAGCCAATACATCATCGGTAAATTTTATAGTGCCGGGATCGATTTTAATTTTTGCATCTTCGGCAGTGTTCATTTCCCGGGCCATGCGTTCATACTTATCCTGTAATTCACGCAGTTTGATATCAATGCGGCGTACTTCTACATAGGCATCATCGAAACGATTCAGATTTAAATAATTTACAGCTTTGAAAATATTCACATAGATATTTTCATACACTTCACCGTAATAGGGTAATGCATTATCGTTGAGTAATAATGAAGCAGCAGCTTTGGAAACACTTTTTGTAAACAATTCCTCCATGGCCAATTCCGCTTGCTCAAACAATTCATTACTCTTTGCATATTGTCCCTGATAGTGTAATATGGAACCTTTATTTAGGTAATACAGCACACGATCTTTTTTGGTATATGCTTTATTTTGTCTGGCCTTGTCAATTTGAGTAATGGCTTTTGCATAATTACCTGTTTTAAGGTGGTTACGAAGGGGCTGGACAAGACTTACATTAGTTCTAGTGGAAGCACAGGCGGTTAATAGGACAAGAACATAAACCAACAATGAATACTTACAAGTTTTCATAATTTTACCATTGATGAATTTTGCATGCTATCGAATTATTAATGGATCAACGAAATTTATTGTTACTGAATCCACTATATTGAAAATTACTATTAAATAAAGTTTTCAGCATTAATCTGACGTGCTTTCAGAAGTTTAATCCCCTTGAATTCAATAACCAAAAAATTGAGTGCGGAAATACTTAACCGTCAGCATTTACCTTTTGCTGTATATTTTCAATTACAATTAAATTGCTGCCTTTTGAATGATGAAAAATCCTGACTTATATTTTTTGAAATTCAGACCCACTACAGAAACAATCGGCTTATAATTTCATGGACTCTACCGACATTTCATTAGGTTTGATATTTAAACTTTGCTTAACTTCAATTTTGTCCCGGTTTACTTGTCAAGCTCTTGTATTCTCGAACCTTTACACAAAATACTTGAGGAAAGATTTACCATTTATACTTATCTTGTTCGATAAATTTCTTAATTTTTTTATCACCCATCCACACTTTGGTATTTTTTTCAAGGTCAATTAATTCCAAATTAACCTGATAATAGACCGTCTTTTTACCTTCGAATGAATCCACAATGGAATTAATCGTACCTTGAAGCATAAAATCCGCACCGGTTTCATTGGCTAATTGTTTTGCAGTTTCCATAGACGAATAGCTTTGCTGATCCAGTCGTTCTTCCCGGATTTCCTGGCGTTGTTTTTTTGATGCAACAAACGTTACTTGTCCCGAATTGATTAACTCTTTTTCTATATCTTTGATAAACACATCTACCGGAATATGTTCACTACTACGGTTACGTATTGTTCCCACAATTACAACCGGACGCACTCCATAATTTTCCGTATAATCACTAAGCCAAGGTCGTGAAAGCACATCCCGGACCATTGCCTGGGCCGTCATGCGTGAGTCGGTATCATTCCATCTTCCGCTGATGTCTGTTGTTTCATCCGCTTCTATTCTTGAAACTTTCCGTGTAGAACCGGCGCAATGAATCAATGCATATGATACCAAAAAAATCATCATGATGCGCATTAAGTGTGATACTGGCATTTTGGCCTCCAAACCATAAGTTCTCAATTCCGTTAAGAATAATTTCATATCTACGCTCTAAAGATAGTAAACTAATTTATAAAAAAAAAGATTTTTGAGGGAAATTATACACACTGATCGTCATAAAATTATATTAAACTCCTAAATTATTTTCTGGCCTTTTCGATTAATCGGTTGAGCAGCTTTGCTTTAACAAAATAACGAATCTTTCTTACTGGTCTCACTTTATGCATACCATGTTTAATCCGAAGATTGATGCATAAATTTGTTTTAAAGTATTTATCAAGTTATGGTAGTATTCTACTGGTGCATGTTTTATGAAAGAACCTATTGTACCAAAATCATTTTCTTTGCGTTTTGCCAGCTACCCGCTTGGATGCGGTAAAAATAAACTCCACTGGGCAAATTAGAGCCGTCAAATTTTACCTGATGATAGCCCCTATCCTGATG
>WJIP01000101.1 GCA_014730185.1 Caldithrix sp.
ATCCAAATCGTTAGCCTCCGGCGGAATGGCGCAGCTGTACCGATCGCTGTAGGCACAGTAGGGATTGTAGGCGTAATTGAAATCAACCACATACCGTCCGTCTGCGGTGGGTTTAACATCGATGTACCGGCCTCCGCCGTAGGTTTCCTGCCCGGAGGTGCGGTCCCGGAATCCCAGGAACAGATGGCTTTGGCCGCCGGGCTTCCGCGGCAGAATTTTAATGATCTGTAGCCGGTGTGATTCACCCTTTTTGCTGAACTCTATGTAACCGTAACGCAGGGCCGGGCGCTGGTCGCCCTCCCGGGTGCCCCGGATAATCATGGAATCCGGTGTTTGATAGCGTTCAATGGGCAGCACATAACGCCAGTCCTGCTGGTACGGGTAATAGCGCAGGCCTTCAAAACCGTCCTTGTGGTTGTCTTTTAAAGGGGACCAGTCCGCCTGCCGGAACTGCTGGTCTTTTTCTTGGATATAGGCCCTGAAGGCGTTTTGCAGAGAGTCCGCTGTATTGCCGGCAGAGGCCGTCTGGCCGTCGTTTTGCCGGCAGGCCATCAGACCGGCCAGCATCAAAGTAAGGGTAACGATGCGCAGCATGTTTGATAATCCGTGTTTACATTGCGTTATGTTTTTGTTAAATGCGCAATATATTTATGCCACGGTAATTTTGCAATTTACTTTTATCCCCCCAAGAGCGGATCACCTACCTCGGCACAAGGCCGGTAACCGCAAGCCCCGGTAATGGATTGAGTACTTCAGAATAGTGTGATCGGGTGGGGCAGGGCGCCGGCAAATCCTGTGTGCCTTTGGCACTTTACCGACCATCATGTTCGTGTCGTTCTCCTGATGCCGTGGGCAGGGGGCACTCTAACTAAGTAAAAAGTTATATTGATTTTACAGCCTAAAAAAACTATATTAATAGGTTTTAACACATTGAGCCTGAGGAGGATAATTTAGGAATGATTCAAAGCGAAGTGCGCAATATTTCGAGCTGCAAGAAAGAGCTGAAAATTACAATGGATAAAGAAGAACTGGAACCCATCCGTGAAAAAGAAACCAAACGGGTGCGTAATGAAGTTCAGTTTCCCGGCTTCCGCAAAGGCAAAGCACCTTTGCAAATGATCAAAAAACGTTTTGGAGATGTGATCGATGCCTATACCATGGAATCGGCCGCCGATCATGCCATGCGCGAGGTAGTCAAAGAAAAAGAATTAAGTGTGGTGGGTACGCCGGAAGCCAAGGAACTCAACATCAATGATGACGGCGCCCTGGAAACCACCATCGAATTTGAAACCTATCCCGAAATCGAGTTCAAAAAATATACCGGCTTCGAATTTACCAAAGATGAATACGTCATCACCGATGCTTATATCGATAAAACCATAGACCAGATTCGCAAAGATAAAGCCGCCGTATCGGCCACAGAAGGACCGCTGAAAGAAGGGCATAAGGTAAAACTGGACATGCAGGAACTGGATGAATCCGGTGTTCCGGTCGTGGGTAATAAGTATGAGGATATGCAGATCACCATTGGCGAAGGCCGTTTTGATGAGGAGCTGGAAAAGCAGATGCTGGGTATGAAATCGGGTGAGCAGAAAACCATATCCAAAAAGTATCCCGATGATTTTCCCCAGGAAGAGTATGCCGGCAAAACGGAAAGTTATCTGATTACCGTTAAGGAGATTGAAGAAGAAGAACTGCCGGAATTGACGGATGAATTTGCCAGTGAACTGGGCGAAGATATCGATTCGGTTGAAGACCTGCGGGAAAAGAGCCGTAAACAATTGGAAATAGAATATAAAAAACAGGCCGAAAATCGACTGATGCAGGATTTGGGGCAGAAACTGCTGGATGAGAATCCCTTCGATCTGCCGCAGACCGTCATCGATAACTATCTGGATAACATCGTGCGCGATGTGAAAACACGTAATCCGCAGGCGAATGAGGAAGACATACGCCAGCACTACGCTGCCGAAGCGGAATTTACAATCAAATGGCATTTTTTCCGGGAACAATTGGCCAAAAAAGAGAATATAGAAGTTACCGAGGACGATGTGCAGAAATTTCTGGATACCATCGAGGATGAAAAAGTACGTGAATTCTATGCCAACAATGAACAGATGCTGGAGAGGGCCAAAGAAGATATCCTCATGCGTAAGGTGCAGGATTTTCTGCTGGAACAGTCTGAAATAAAACCCAATGAAATTACATTAGATTAAATGAAGTTGATTACCGAACAAAGCGAGGTGACAAAATGGCATTAGTGCCAATGGTTATTGAACAGACAGGACGCGGTGAACGCGCTTATGATATTTACTCCCGGCTGCTCAAAGAACGGATTATTTTTTTAGGCATTCCTATTGATGATAACGTGGCCAGCCTGGTTATTTCCCAACTACTCTTTCTGGAAGCCGACGACCCGGATAAAGATATTTTTCTGTACATCAATTCCCCGGGCGGAGTGGTAACCTCCGGTCTGGCGATTTATGATACCATCCAATATATCAAACCCGATGTGGTAACCAATTGCATGGGGCAGGCCGCCAGCATGGGGGCTTTATTACTTGCCGCCGGTTCTAAGGGCAAACGCTATGCCTTGCCTCATTCCCGCATTATGATTCATCAACCCCTGGGAGGGGCCGAAGGCCAGGCATCCGATATTCAGATCGCTGCCAATGAAATTGTCAGAATGCGGCAAACCCTGAATGAAATATTAGCCAGGCAAACCGGTCAGGATTTATCCCGCATCGAAAAAGATACCGACCGCAACTTTTTTATGTCGGCCGACGAAGCCGTTAAATACGGCATAATCGATAAAGTTTTAAAACCGCGCACCACCCAAAAAAGCGAAAAGGGCAAAAAATAACTTATGAGTCGTAAAAATTACAAAAACCATGTTTTTCGCTGCTCCTTTTGTGGCCGATCGGCCGATGAAGTGGAAAGCCTGGTATCCGGTCCGGATGTGCATATCTGTAATGAGTGCGTCACCAGCGCCACGGAAATCATTACCCGCCATCGTAAGCAGGCCAGCATCGGCGACGAAAAACAACTGGTACCGCCCTCCGATATTAAATCGGAACTGGACAAGTATGTCATTGGCCAGGATCGGGCCAAACGTATTCTGTCCGTGGCTGTGTACAATCATTACAAACGAGTCAATAATCCGGTCGTTTCCGATGATGTGGACATCGAAAAAAGCAACATTCTACTTATCGGGCCCACCGGGACGGGGAAGACCTTTTTGGCCCAGACCCTGGCCCGCATTTTGAAAGTGCCGTTTACTATTGCCGATGCCACCGTGTTAACCGAAGCCGGTTACGTCGGGGAAGATGTGGAGAATATTCTGGTACGTCTTTATCAGGCCGCTAATTATAATCTGGATCAGACCCAGCGCGGCATAGTGTATATCGATGAAATCGATAAGATTGCCAGAAAAGACGGCAATCCGTCCATCACTCGAGATGTTTCCGGGGAAGGGGTACAACAGGCCATCCTCAAAATGCTGGAAGGCACCATCTCCAGTATTCCGCCCAAAGGCGGCCGCAAACATCCCGAGCAGAATCTGATCAATATTAACACCAAAGGTATTCTGTTTATTTGCGGTGGTGCTTTCGAAGGACTGGAAGATATCGTTCGCCGGCGTATCGGGGAGAAAAATATCGGTTTTGAAAAGAGCGTCAACAATCTCAGCCGTCTGGATAAAAGCGCCCTTTATGCCCGGGCAGAACCGGAAGATTTATTGCAATTTGGCCTGATTCCGGAATTAATCGGACGGTTGCCGGTAGTCAGTTCGTTGTCCGATCTGGACGAAGAGGCTCTGTACAAAATACTAACCGAGCCCAGAAATGCGCTGGTCAGGCAGCATAAACGCCTTATGGAAATGGAAGGTGTGGACCTCTATTTTGATGACGAGGCCTTATGGGAAATCGTAAAGATCGCCAAAAAACGCAAAACCGGGGCCCGGTCCCTGCGGGCTATCATGGAAAATGTTATGCTGGATATCATGTTTAAAGTACCGGATTTGCCCAAATTGAAAAGTATAAAAGTCACCAGGGAAGTGGTCACCAATAAACAAGATCCTGAATTTACATTTTCATCCAAAAAACGCTCGGCCTGATGGCCAACAATACAGTCTGGAAAAGCGGAGTGCAGTGCATTTCCGCTTTTTTTATTTAAATGAATACGAGGACAGGACCCGCAATGAAAATCGAAGGCAATCAGTATTACACTATAGACGTATTACCGCTTCGTGATATGGTGATGTTTCCACATATGGTAATGCCCATAATCGTGGGCCGGGAACAATCCATCACTGCCGTGGAAAAAGCCATGGAGGGCAATCGACTGATTTTTCTGGTGGCTCAGAAAGAAGCCTCCGCAGAAGCCGTTAAAAGTAAAGATTTGTTCCGAATGGGTACGGTGGGGCATATTTTACAGGTGATCAAGCTGCCCAATAATCTGATTAAAGTATTAACGGAAGGATTGAACAGGGCCCGGGTTAAACGGTACAGCAATAACCGGGGAATGATGAAAGCCTACGCCTGGACTTTTGACGAATCTGCTGTGGATGACGATCACACAGAGGCCGGCAAACGCCAGCTTAAAGCGCTCTTTTCTCAGTATTGCAAAGCCAATGATAATGTACCGGATGAAGTTCTGTTTACCGCCATGCAAATCGAAAACGCCGCCTGGTTGACCGATTACATCAGCGCATATGTGGAAATCGCCCTCATGCAAAAACAAAACCTGCTTAAAAATGTAAATCTGAAGCGGCGCATTGATCAGCTTATTGAACTGCTGAACAAGGAAAATCACGTGCTGGCTTTGAAAAATGAGCTGGATGTTAAAGTCCGCGATCAGATGGTTAAGTCTCAGCGCAATTATTACCTGCAGGAACAGTTACGGGTTATTCGCGACGAATTGGGTGAGGAAAATGAAAATGAAGGCGACATCGCCTATCTGCGTAAAAAAATTGATGAAGCTAAAGTGCCACCGCATGTGGCTGAAAAAGTTGATGAAGAACTGGAACGGCTGAAAAAAATTCCCACCCTGTCGCCGGAATACAATGTCATCCGTACGTATGTGGATTGGATCGCCGCTTTGCCATGGACGACGCACACCGATGATCAGGACAATATCCGTCAAGCACGCAGCATTCTGGAATCCGACCATTACGGTCTGGTCAAACCCAAGGAACGCATCCTGGAATACATCAGCGTGTTGCAGCGCGTGGACCGTATGCAGGGACCAATATTGTGTCTGGCCGGTCCTCCGGGGGTGGGTAAAACCTCTCTGGGCCAATCCATCGCCCGGGCCCTGGGCCGCAAATTTACCCGCATTTCTCTGGGGGGCGTGCACGATGAAGCGGAAATTCGCGGTCATCGCCGCACGTACATTGGATCCATGCCGGGAAAGATCATTCAGGGGCTGAAACGGGCCGGTTCGGTCAATCCTGTTTTTTTGCTGGATGAAGTGGATAAACTGGGTAATGATTTCCGAGGCGATCCGGCTTCGGCCCTGCTGGAAGTGCTGGACCCCGAACAGAATAAAACTTTTATCGATCATTATCTGGAAGTGGACTATGACCTTTCCAACGTATTGTTCCTGGTTACGGCTAATAATCCCAACCAGATTCCGGCTCCGCTGCTGGATCGCTCCGAAATTATCGAACTGCCCGGGTACATGGATTTCGAAAAAGTGGAAATCTTCAAACGCCACCTGATGCCCAAACAGTTGAGCCGGCATGGCTTGCATGTGGATGAGGTGTTCATCGAGGATAGCGCTGTGATGGATACCATCCGCCATTATACCATGGAAGCCGGTGTGCGCAATCTGGAACGGGAACTGGGTAAAATTTTACGTAAAGCCGTTGTGCAGCTGAACGGCAACGCTAAGGCAAAGAGTATTGCCGTTAAGCGGCAAAATCTACCGGAATTTCTGGGCGAACCCCGGTTTATGACCCAGCGTCTGGTTAGTGAGGGGGAAATCGGCGTGGCTAACGGTTTAGCATGGACACCCTACGGCGGCAGTTTGTTGCGTGTGGAAGTTAATCTTCTGCCGGGTAAAGAACAATTAACCCTCACCGGCAAACTGGGCGATGTGATGCAGGAATCGGCTAAAATTGCTCTGGCTTATATCCGGGCCCGCCAGGAAACGTTTCAGATGGATACCGATATCTTTAAGGATCGCGAAATTCATGTGCATTTGCCCGAAGGCGCCATCGCTAAAGACGGTCCCTCTGCCGGTATTACACTGACAACCGCCATTATTTCCCTCCTTAAAAAACAAAAATTTCCCGATGATCTGGCCATGACCGGTGAAATAACGTTGAGGGGACGCATTTTGGCTGTGGGCGGCTTACAGGAAAAATTACTGGCGGCCAGACGCTACGGATTTAAACGGATTATAGTGCCGGCGGAGAATAAAAGTGATATTAAAGAACTGAATAAAGCATTGTATGATGGGATGGAATTGATCTACGTTAAACAATACGAAGAGGTCTACCGTTTAATTTTTGACAAAAAAAAATCCGCTTAAAAGCGGATGAGAATTAATCCAGTTTGTTGACGAACCGAGCTAACCGTGATTTCTTATTGTCCGCATTGTTGCGGTGCAATATATTTTTGCGCACTAAACGATCCAGCAATGAGGCGATCTGCCGGTATTTGGGTTCGGCTTCCTCTTTTGTGGTGGTAGCGTAGAGGTCTTTGATGGCGGTTCGCAGTTTCCGAATATAGAACCGATTATAACTACGATGTTTCTGTGTTTGACGTATGCGTTTTTTCGCTGATTTATGATGCGCCATGTGTAACGATTCTCCCAAATTTATTTTGAAATTTAAAAACCAATAATTTAATACGGACTTTGAATAAAGTCAAACATAGTTCATCTCCAAGGATTACCCGAAAGGGATGGATCGTAAAACTTCGGCAACACCAAGTTCTGGAAAGCTAAGTATAAAAACGCTTATGAAATTATTGACGCATATTTCAGGCATGATCGTTTCGTTTCGATAGGGTAACCGCACATTGATTCAACATAGAGGTACGTTATGGCTTCATTAACTTTTCCCCTCCAGTCCAATTGGCAAATTCCGGAGGCCTGGCAGACAATACGAACTATCGATGCCCATGCCGCCGGCGAACCGCTGCGGATCATTCTGGATGGTTTTCCGGAATTACCGGGAGATACCATTTTAAAGAAGCGGCGTTTCGCCCGGGAACATTATGATGACCTGCGTAAATTGTTAATGTGGGAGCCGCGTGGACATGCGGATATGTATGGGTGTGTGC
>WJIP01000102.1 GCA_014730185.1 Caldithrix sp.
AGAGAAAGATGCACAGTAATACGATTAATGCGTTAAGTTTCATAACGCCTCCCCAATATAATTCGTGGAAATCATAACCTAACCGTTCATGCGATGCCGTTAGGTTCCTTTTCGGTAAATTTTGTCCGGGCAACTCATGAAATTAAACAGTAACCGGCATTGATGTAAATCCACAGTGGCCTTTTCAAAAATAGATGGATAGCCCGAATAAGACGTTGTCGGCTGAAAAATAGTAGAATCGGTCATCACTTTCCGTTCGATTTTCAAGGTCGTAAACATCAGGATGCGTATAATCCACAGTCCTGATATTTTCTTCTTTTCTCATGGAATAGTACAGGTTGGAGCCGTATTCGGCATGAACGCTGAGATAATCGGTAATAAACACCTCTACACCCATGACCACAGCAATCCCCAAATTATATTCCCTACGGCTGCCATTATTTTCTTCCCTGTAAAACAGCGTATCCTGGCGAAAAAAATCCCTATCTCTTTCTGAATCGTCATAGTGATAACTTAGATAAGGACCAATCCCCACAAAAGGCGAGACCCGTTTATGGACGTAGGGATAATAGACATATAACGGTTTCAGGTCGATTTTAAATTGATCGGACGTCGTATTCGCTTTGATTTTTTGAGTATAGGGTGGTTGCGTGCCTTCTCGTTGCAACGCCTCACGTTCGCCGCTTCCGCTGTGCAAGGTGATGCCCAATCTTGCGGCATGCTGCGGTGCAAAATGTTTCTTAAAGGCCAGGTTGGATCCGTCAAATGAATTAAGGGTGAAATTGCCGGTAATCCGAAATTGCATGGACCAGGATCCTTGTTGCAGGGTATTGATTGCTGTGGTATCACTGTCAACTTTTGTCTGCCCGTATGAATAATGGATCCCAAACAAAACGATGCACATTGATACGATTAATGCGTACGGTTTCATGACGCCTCCAAGGTTAGATTATTTCTCTAAGCCATTACCCGGCAAACGCGTTAATGACTCAGTCCGTTATATTGATCGTTGAACCGGTGGCGTAACTAGTTTCTTTTTGGTTCTGGCATTCGTTGGTCAAAGCGGCTATACACCGGGATGCGCTCCGCGAATCCCGGACTTTGTTGTGGAACGCCTCTGGCGTAATAGAACATACCTAAGTGACTTGAAAATCGCTTCTCAGGTTTACCCACACAAAACCACATTAATCTAATTTTTTTCTATACTCAACCTTCAAGAAGTTTTTTTCAAAGGGTTGTAAAAATCCCGAACATCATCTAAATTTAAAGTCTCATCCTCATCATTTTCGGAAATCAGGTTATAAAGGGCAAAATCTTTTAATGCTTTTTCAATCTTATTAAAGGTTTCTATATCAAGCTGGACAGCAATGGTATTATTATTTTCATCAACAATATAGTTTCTTTTAATAGCTTCCATCAGATGATCTCTCATTCAATTTATTTAAACATAATAACAATTTTGGATGATATACAAATGAGATTTTGCAAACCGTCATATATGTGTGATAAAAAGACCGATAGCGTTCCGCTCATAACCCGCCCACCGGCTGGCGGGTCGCTGTCAATGCGCCCTGTTAGGGCCCAAAAATTAATATTCTGGAATATCCAAAGATATTTTTAATGCTTCGTTCAGTTCAAAAATTTTTTCTTCAGGTAATGAACCGACAAAATCGGTAAGTTTGTTTTTAGAAATACTTATCAACTCATCGCAATGAATACTACTCTCGTGCTTTAACCCTTCCTTAATCCCAATTTTAACCTGAGTTGATAGGCCATCGTGTCGTGAATATACCGGAGCACAAACGACAATAGAAAAAGTCGATTCGATTAGGATTTGTCTACTAACAATCACGAATACTCGAGATCGTTTAGGATCTTTGGATGAAGGATGTTTAACTCGAAATAAATCACCACGATTCACTTTGATGCCTGATAGTCTAATACATCCAACGCTTCTTTATTAAGTTCATCTGAATGTTTATTTATAATTTTGAGATCCGTTCTGTGTTTTTCCTGGCGAATAATAAAACTCAGATATTTCCATAGCGCATTTTCGATAAAATCAGAACGACTTTTATGTCCCTCAGATTTTTTATCGATGACATCAATGAGTTCTTTGGATAAAGTTAATGATGTTTTAATTTTCATACCACTAATATACTACTAATTTATTTGAAAGTAAACCAAACTTTTTCACAGTAATCGTATATCGCTTATAAGCGCCTTAACATAATATTATTCCGAACGGCCAAGCTTTTTTTGAAATTTCATATAATCAATAATTACGGTGTTAGCAAACACTTAAACCAATCCATTCAATTTTAATATACTGGATGTATCGGTATAAGAATGTACTGTTTTCGACTCCAACCGGGCAGCCGTTGACACGGCGTCTCCAATAACTGCCAGGTGCTGTCGCCGATTCCAGGGACATCCCAAGCCGCCGAAACACCGCATAATCTGCCCGGCGCCGCGCCTGCCTTAAAATCCGGTTAGCAGCGTAACGGTCAGGCTAAAAGTGCCGTATCTCCTATGGGAACATTAACTTAATTTTTAGCATGAACCGGCGAAAAGCAACCAACGGTATGGCTATTTTCGGTACCGTATAGCGGGCCGGCTTAGTTTTGATACATTTTAGCAAATGGTCGGTTGCCCGTTCCACGCTCATCATAAACGGTTTTACAGGCCCTTTGGCCATTTTGGTGTCCACAAAACCAAAGCGCACATTGGTAATATAAACCGGTTGATTTTTGAGAGCCAGGGCCAGCCCTTCCAGATAATTTGAAAAGCCGGCTTTAGAAGCGTGGTAAGCCGGGGCTTCATCAGAGAGCAATACATCGGCCACACTGGATAAACCGATAAAGTGCCCCCCGCCCTTTTCCAGCATGACCGGGAGAACCCGGGCAACGGTTTTGATCAGGCCCATTAAATTAACCTCCACCACCTGAACATCCATGGTTAGATCGGACGCGTCCAGCAATTCACCGATACCCGCACAATAGATACAAACATCCAATGGCCCCGCTTTTGCAAGGACATCCCGTAAGGTATCCGAATAGGCCTGTTCGCGCACATCGGCCGCCGCATGCTGATACGACGGATGGTTCAGGGAAACATCGCTTCTGGAAATCCCGTAAACGGTCCATCCTTCAGTCAGCAGTTTTTGGGTTACGGCCTTACCGATGCCATCGGAATTGCCTATGAGCAAAGCCTGCTTCCGCATTGGTTGTCCCTTCATATACGTTAATACCCTAACTTAACACAGTATTCAGCCGCTGCAGTGGCTTGGAGTCCAGCGGACAAAAACGGCTGTTGCTATCGGCTGTATTAGCGGTTATCCGCTTATTTTTTCAATGAGATATTGAATTGCCCTGCTAATTTCAGCCAGTTTTTCATAATCCACTATATTGATATTATCTTTGGGTGTATGGGTAACATCCTGGCTGTCAATATTTTCGATTATCCATTCGGACGCAACCGCAATGGCCGGCCGGCCCGCCTGAACAAAAATGCTGTGATCCCCCTGAACCCATTGAGCACCTTTGACAATCCCGTCAAATTTTCTCGGTACCTCCTCTGCTATTTTTTGCACATGCTCCGGCAGTTCAAAAAAGGCAAAGGCCGTGTTGCCCTGTATGTATCCGGCTCCGTCAATATTAATATTCAATAAAATGTCGTCAAAGCGATTCTGATTTTGCTCAATATAAAGCATCTGGCCGGGAACCGCATAATAATCTTCACCATTAAAGGCGACGATCTCCACCATTCGCATTCCGTTATATGCCGACAACAATTTTGCTAATAATAAAAGAATGACGACCCCGGTGCCGTTATCGATTGCACCCGGCGTGCCTTTTTTAGAATCGATATGCGCAGTGATCACAATTTTTTCAGTGGGATTGTTGCCTTTCCTGCCGACGACGTTATAGCCTTTTGCCGGAATACGCCGGGAAAGCGATTTTACCTGCACAGCCTGCCCGGCATACGATAAAAGCTTTTCTCCTTCTTCCGCCGTCATATAAACCGAAGGGATATCAAAATCCCCATCTTCGATGAGTGGAAATGGGTATACGCCTCCGGCAAGAGCTGCATTTCTGCCGGTTGCACTCAGAATGGCAACCGGTTTACCCTGTTCGAGAAGGGTTATGATCTTTTGATGTTCCTCAGGATTATAAAAAACAAAATTTTTGGGCATCAGTTGTTCTTTGGCAATGTCACCGTGCAATAAAACCACTCTGCCGCTGATATCGGTTTTTTCCAGTTCTTCGATACTCGATATGGCAACCAGTTCACCATCTACTTCACAGCCAGGCGCGTAGGGACTGGCATACAC
>WJIP01000103.1 GCA_014730185.1 Caldithrix sp.
GAATCTTACCATCGGACATTTGTATTTGTGATTTGAGATTTGGGATTGGTCTGAAATTTTATAGGATTTTTTCTTTACCGTACCTGGCATGGCAAACTTTTGGTCTATTAGCGGATTGTACAATTACGCAATATCTCAATAATACCATCACAATAATATGGAATTACTTTGCCCTCGATACGATCTCATATATCCGGTCCGGATCGGCGGCCTGGTCTTGTATGATTGTTTCCCATTCCTGGGCGCTGAAGCTGCCAACCAATTGCCCTTCGTTCAATACCACAATGGTATCGCATAATGTTTTAATTAAGGCCAGATCATGGGAAGCCACGACGATGGTGCATCCGGCGTCGGCCCGGCCCCGCAGGTACTGTTTAATGCCCTCCAGGGTGGGCGCATCCAACCCGTTGAGTCCTTCATCGATCAGGATATACCGGGGTTCACCGATCAGAGCGGCGGCCAGAGCCATTTTCTTGCGCATACCGTGGGAATAATTCATGATCAAATCCTGCCGCTCATCTCCGATGCCCCCCAAATTCAGGATGGCATCTACCGCCCCGGCCAAGTTATCCGTTGGCCGTAGCGTTCCGATAAGCTGCACAAATTCAACGCCGTTTAAATAGGGAAACAGTTCGGTATCCTCCGGGGCGTATCCCAATTGTTTTTTGATGGGAAAACGATTTTTAAACAGAAGTTGTTGATCGTAATAGATTTGTCCGTTCACATCCTTCAGTATGCCCACCGCCGCTTTGATCAGCGTGCTTTTGCCGGCGCCGTTGGGACCAATAACGCCGGTGATTTTACCGGGGGCAAAGGTCAGCGAAATATCATCAAGGGCCGGTTGTTCTTCGTAACGGACGATTAGATGTTCGATAGTAATCATGGATGCCTCAGGAATGGATATATTTGTAATTTTTATAAAAATAAAAGGCCAGCAACACGACCGAGATAATGGGTCCGACAAAACGATAATTAACGCTCATCACCAGTAGAAAGATGACGGTAAAGTGATAAGCATAGCCCGCCGTTCGCGGATTGTCGTAAAACATGACGCGGAAATTGACCATGATCAGCAGAATGACCGTGGCAAAAATCAACAGGAGCGCCAGCGTCTGTAATTGGGCCTGAGCGCCCATTTGTTGCCCGATCATGTAAATCCAGGCGATCAAAAGGATGAGCAGAATGTAAAAATATTCCACCAAAAAGCGGGACAGCATCATGCGAAACATGCCCAGGGGCAGGGTATGAAAAAACCAGTCCGGATCGGGATGCATGTATTTTTCACTGAAATGGTGGCTGTAGTGCAGCCAGATCACCGCCATGCTGATCAGAATCAAACCAATATCATTAGCCATGTCCGCCCGCAGAGAGACCATGACGAGCAGCAGGATATAAACGGCCAGCGTTATCCATTTAAGCCGGCGGTATTTGGCGTTGCGCCACAGACCGATCAATTCTTTATTAAACAATACCTGCAGCCCGGCGGGTAAAAATGCGGGGATGGTTTGAAACGACAGCCAGCCGGATTTACGATGCCCGTTGCGCTTGAGGGCTGCGGGATATAGCGTCTCAAGGTGCAGGGACGCCGGGCGACGCATGAGAAACCAAAGGATCAGGCCGGACCCGAATAACACGATCACATCCAGTATCCAAAGGTGCTGTATCAAGATGAAAACGGAAGCGTATACGCTATGGAATAGCAAAATGACGGCCATGGCATAGGCAAAATATGTTGCCTTCTGCCGGCGCCTCATGCCCGATAAAGCCCATAAATAGATAATCAGGGTATAGGCTGCAAAAGCCGCTACATGAAAAATGGCAGTTCCCCAATCGATAACAAACAAAGCAATAAAAAAGGGTATCAATATTATCCAATAGATCAACAGATACTTAACCACATAGTACCCGATTAATTGCAGGATTTGTGAATTACTGAGCGGTTTATCGCAAAAAATGTGGATGCCCCGTTGTTTGGGGATTAGGTAATACAGGATGAAAGGGATGCTAAGCATGACTAAAAGGATGAACACATGCACGACTCCGTTGGACATGGAATATACGCTGATTGAAGACGTCATTTGATAATGGTTAAAGGCCGCAATGATACGTTCGCTGAAATAGGCATACAATACAATCAGCAACAGGATCATTTCTATTTTGAACAGCAGGCTTTGTTCTTTCCAGGCGTAAAGCGGTTGTTTTAATAAGGTGTTGAGCATGGTTTTCTTCCCTATACCGGTCCTCCCTGCACCCTGTCCGCCAACCGGCGGAAAGCAGGAGTCCCCTGCATAAACATCCCTTATGAATCATGGATTCCCGATTCGCTTCACTCTCATGAATTACAAGAGGCTGCCGCGTTCGACTTGGATTGTCATTCCTGCGAAAGCAGGAATCCATTAAACAAGTTCATTGTATAGATCATCCCACTCAGGATTATCCGTTTCAATTAGCGCAATTTTCCAGGCCCGTTTCCATTTTTTTAGTCTTTTTTCTCTAACTATCGCATTGTATGAATCAAAGTAAGTTTCATAATAAACGAGATTATGGACATTATATCTTTTTGTAAAACCTTCGATTAAATTGTTTTTATGTTCATACACTCTTCGTACCAAATCGTCGGTCATACCAATATAAAGCGTACCGTTCTTTCTGCTTGCGAGTATGTATACAAGGAAATATTTGTGCATTCTGTTTTTAATTCCTTACAAATACCACTATTACCTGTAGATTCCTGATTCGCTTCGCTCTCAGGAATGACAACAAGACGGGGTGCACACCCATACAGATCATGCCTGCGCCCTGACCGCCAACAGGCGGAAGGCAGGAATCCACAGTATTAGTATGGCATCATAGCTCCGCATTTAAAATCTAAACTTGCAACTTGATGGAGTCAATTTTAGTTTGCATTCCAACTTATTAGCGGACAGCATGTTGAACCAACCGGACTGAACAAAACGTATGCAAGACAGCGATCATTTAAAACGACTGCTGCAGCAAATCGACAACAAAGGCTATAAGGCATACAAGCGTATCGCCGGCGGCTACCGGTTTGATGGATTCCAGTTGTTTATCGATCACGTACAGGGCGATCCCTTTGCCGCGCCTTCAAAATTACGGCTGCGGGTGGGCATGGATCAGGCTGCCATCCCAGATGAACTGTACGCCAACACAACCCGGCGCATAGCTATGGAAGATTTCCTGATCCGGCAGACGGCCAAAGCCATGCAAACGTTTTCCGGCGGCATCCGCGGAACGGGAAAAAGCGGTGTGATCACCATCGATGAAGGTGGACAGGAAGTTATCCAACGCACGGCCATGGTCGTCAATAATAACTTTGTGGAAGCGCGCATTTATGTGGGATTGCCGGCCGCCGGACGCACCATCCTGGGTAAACAGGCCGACCGCATTCTGTTCGAACAATTGCCCAATATCGTAAACAACGGATTACTCTGGCGTCGCTTACCGCAGCAGGAAGCCTATCAATTCGTGGAATGCATTGAAAATCAGGAGCATATCCGCGCCCTTTTACCCAAACGCCAATTAGCGGCTTTTATTGCTGAAGACTCCATACTTCCCCGAAGAAGCGGGGCCAGCGACGCCCCCATGTCCCCTGACGACGCCATTCCTTTTTCCGTACCGGATGCCATGCGCGTGGACATGCCTTTGTTAAATCCCATTCAAACCCATGGGCAGACCCAATCCACTATTACCGGGCTGGGCATTCCTGTCGGCGTTACTCTGATTGCCGGCGGGGGCTACCACGGTAAATCCACGGTGCTGAACAGTCTGGAACGCGGCGTCTATCCGCATATTCCGGGCGACGGCCGGGAGTATGTGATCACGAATCCCCATGCGGTCAAAATCCGGGCCGAAGACGGGCGCAGCGTGCAGCAGGTGGATATCAGTCCCTTTATCAATAACTTGCCGTACGGACGCACCACTCAGCATTTTAGCAGCGATGACGCCAGCGGCAGCACCAGCCAGGCGGCCAATATTATGGAAGCTTTGGAAGCGGGCGCCCGTGCATTACTGCTGGATGAGGATACCTCGGCCACCAATTTCATGATCCGCGATGCCCGTATGCAGGCTCTGGTACACAGGGATGATGAACCGATCACCCCGTTTCTGGACCGGGTCCGCGAGCTTTACGAGCATCTTGGCGTCTCCACGATTCTGGTGATGGGCGGCAGCGGCGATTATTTAACCCACGCCGACCATGTGCTGGTGATGAAGAATTACCGTCCTTATGAGATGACCGATGAAGCCCGTCAAATCTCTCGCCAATATCCCACACAGAGACAGGCGGAAACAGCGCTGGAAATCCGAAAACCGGTTTCGCGTATACCATCAAAAGTCAGCTTTGACGCCTCCCGGGGTAAAAAGCAGGTTAAAATCGATGCAAAGAATTTGGATACCATCGTTTACGGACGAACAGCCGTCGATATTCGCTACCTGGAACAACTGGTCGATATCAGTCAGGCGCAGGCCATCGCGTATGGGATCCATCTGTTGAGCAAGCGCTTTTTAGATGAGAACACTCTTCTGTGTGTGTTGTTGGATAAAATAGAAAATGTTTTCCAAACGGAGAGCCTCGATGTACTCGATCCCTTTTACCGGCAGGATGAACATCCCGGCAGTTTCGCCCGTCCCCGGCGGTTTGAGCTGGCCGCCGCCATCAATCGCTTCAGGACGCTGAAAATGCGGCAGCAAAAAGTGGATTGCTGATTTCAGTTTGCGCTCCGGAATGATAACGGACTGGCACACACGTCCTGCGATTGTCCTTCCTGCGCCCTGTAGCTACGCCGGCGGGCTTATCGGCGAACCTCCGGCGCAAATAATGAAGCTAAGACATATACATCCCTAAAATATCACTGAGCTGAACTTAACCGCTGTTTAATATTCGGCACACCGTCCCTATGCACCATATAAGCCAAAACCTTCAGTTTGATATAATCCTCGTGAAAAAAATAATAGCCGCTGAATTGTCCGTCCCAGGCCGTACGCCAGGAATCTTTGACCAGAAACCAGTCTTCCCCTCCGGAATCGGCATAGCCCACGATATGCATCAGATGATCGTCTGTGGTGGAGCCGTTATTGAACCGGAACTCCCGCGCCGCCTGATCGATATCATCCGACGGTATATCAAACGCCGGCACAAAGGCCACATCTTTATCCCCGATGCGTCCGACCTCGCC
>WJIP01000104.1 GCA_014730185.1 Caldithrix sp.
CCCGATCATCTCACGCATGTTGTTATATCGGTTTGTCATTTCAGTGACCGTATCTTCCCAAAAAACATTCGTTTTTTTAAATAATTTTTCACTGTTTTTCGAAACCTGTGATTTTATTTTTTCATAATCGGCATATATCATTTTCACCGTGCGAATAAAATCAACCGTATTTTCGACATCTACTGCAAAACCTAATTCATTTTTTTCTACAAATGCCTGCATCATTTTGGCTTTACTGACAATGATCGGCAAATGCATGGCGGCATACTGATAAACTTTCGTGGCAATCGTTTTGTTTATTTCATCATTTTCCAGATTCGTCGGCGTAAATACACTGATTTTTGATGCAGCCATATATGAAGGCAATTCCTCAATATCCAGCCAGCCCAGGAATTTAACAAGATGGGAAACGCCCTCGCGTTGCGCTAAATAAACGGGATCACAGTTACGACTAATTCTCCCGGCCACTACAAACCGGATATTAGGAATCTCTTTTTCCAGTTCGGGCAACGCCTTTATTATTAATTCGATTCCACGTGTCACGCTCATTACACCCGCATAAAATATTACAAACTGATTTTCGAACTGTTTAACAATATTTTGATCGATATTTTTCAACTGAAAATAACGCAGCGCCGGTGTGTTTGGGATAGTAATTACTTTTGATGATTGTATGCCTACCTCATTAATATAAGCTTCTCTCAGCGGCTCCGTCACGGTAATCACTAAATCGGCTTTCTGTAAATATTTTTTTTCGAATGCTTTCCAATTGCTGAATATTTTAACAATTTTCCCGGTCAGTGTATTGTAATGAGCAGTTGTGCCGATCCAGTTGCTCCAGTATTCATGCTGATCGCAGACCAATTTTAAACCATATTTCCGGGCAATATCCCAACCAATATCGCACAGAGGCAAATCATGAACATGCAATATATCTATGTTTTGTTTTGTAACCATCCGTTTCACCTGTTTTTTCCAAATCCAACGATAAAAGGGCAAAACCAGATAGGCCGAACTTAATTTTTTTCTTAATGAATTCTTTATTTTGAATCGATGAACATAAATGCCTTTATAAGTCTCCTCCAAAGGGAATCCCGTTTTTTGCGGACATAAGAGGTGCACTTCGAAACCTGCTTCGATGAGACTGATCGCTTCTTTCTCCGGCCGGTCATCCGGCGGAAATAAAATATCCAAAACCATGCCGACTTTTATTTTTCCAGCAGTACCAGACATGGAGACCCCTTAAAATTATTTTGCAGCGTTTGATACTCTTCAGTATTTAAAACAAGGGTTGAAATTTTTCGATCGATCAGCCGCTCCGTTTTTTTGCGTACCCGCTCCACTTCATCCATATTCACATTACTGCCCACTATCACCAAATCAATCAGGCCGCTGTCTTTACCCAAAGCGTAATCGCCGCGGATAAAGGCCAGTTCCACATCGCCCAGCTTGCGCAGAATATCCGAAATAACCTTGTCGATACCGGTTGATTTTAACACGATGTTGCGGATGTCTTTAAACAACGGATGTCCCGTATTGGCCCGGTAAATTTTATTACGACCCTGCATGTTGGATTGAATGATCCTGGCCTCGGATAACTTGTTTAATTCCAGACGGATGGCGTTGGTCGACTCGCCGAATTCTTCCGCAAGCTGCCGCAAATAGCCGGTGTTATCCGGATTCAAAAAAAATTTCATCAGTAATTTGATGCGGGTTTTGGATGTGATTAAGGATTCCAACACTATTTTTTATTTCCTAACCCGGATATTCCGGAAATAACAAACATTAAATAACCCCAAAACTCAAATAAAAATCAAATTACAATGACCAAATACCGCCTCGCTGCAGAACACAGCAAGATTGGATTTATGTTTTGACATTTGAATATTGGTTATTGTTTGTAATTTGTGATTTCAAAATTTTACTTGTAATATATCTAATGCGCCTCACCAATGATACGGGTGCTTTCCTTCCCGTGATTAAACAGTAAATCGATTATCGATAAATGGGACACAAAATCGCCCCATAGTTGATTATACACCGGATGTTTGAAATCGCTGTATAGCAACTCAATGCCGGCGTCCTGCAATTGCTGTTCATCATTGTACGCTTTACCGCCTCCGGTTCCCGACAGGTAGGCGTCCGCTGGTAAAGCCTGGCATATATCGATGATCAACTCGGTTTTTTGGCCGTGATCCTTCAATAACTGTGAAAGCCTGACCCGTTTGGTATCAATACTCAGATAGTCGGCTATGGCTTCGATCAAATCCATATTAAGGTCCGGCAAGGCGTCATGAGACTTGGATAACTGTCCCTCATATAAAGCCATAACTTCATCAAAAAAAGGGGCTTTTTTGTAATTCAGGGAAACCGATTTAAGGTGTTTGTCTTTCCATCGCTCATCCGAAAAGCCCACTTCCCGGTAAGAGGCCTTTCCCTTTTGCCCTTTGGGCAATGAAATGGGAACTGTCAAATAACTCGGGCCGTTGGGCGTCTTGATGCGGTTGCGGGCGGCAAAGCTCTGTCCTCTTGGGTATTGGACGTTGTCCAGATAAACGAACACATCGCTTTGCATCATTTTGTAAAAATATCCGATCCACGGTAAATAGTTTGCCTGATGCATAGCCA
>WJIP01000105.1 GCA_014730185.1 Caldithrix sp.
AATACAGGTTACCGGATTTTTTATCATAAACCTCATATGAGTTAGTGATAAATGAATTATTGAAATTTCCTATTAAATTAATTACAACATTTGCCAAATAAAAATTTTAATGAGGTATGATTCTTAAAGAGGATAAGGTATCCATAAATTTACTGTTATTACACCTAAAATAATAACATTCATGGATTATTTTTTTACCAGATTTTAGTTTTATATCTGCTTAAAATGACTTAACTTGTCTGTTGAGTTTTTAGTAAAAAAGGATGGTTTTACCTGCTGGCGAAAATCCCGGTAATCGACGTGTAACTCAACAGGAATAGATACGTATACATAATCGTTTTTATCTTCCTTTCTAATTGCAGAGTGTGAACGACTTACTAAGGAGTGCAAATGGCTATTTTAGATGTGCGTAATATTTGTAAATCGTATGGGAAATTTAAAGCAGTGGATGATGTGTCGTTTGAGGTGCAACCCGGCCGTATCTATGGTATGCTGGGACCCAACGGTGCCGGTAAAACCACTACCATACGTATGGTTATGAATATTCTCATTCCCGATTCTGGGTCCATTGTTTTATTCGACCAACCCATGACCGAACAGTTAAAACAACGCATCGGTTATCTGCCGGAAGAGCGCGGTTTATACCCCAAGATGAAAATCATTGACCTGCTGCAGTTCATTGGCGAACTGAATTACATCCCGGCCGACGAAGCCCGTAAAAGAGCCGAACAGTGGCTGGAACGTCTGGATTTGGCTGAGCATGCTCTCAAAAAAGTGGAAGAATTATCCAAAGGTATGCAGCAAAAGTTGCAATTCATCGCTACCGTGTTACACGATCCGGACTTTGTGATTTTTGATGAACCTTTCTCCGGTCTGGATCCGGTTAATGTTAATCTGGTAAAGGATATTATGCTGGAATTTAAAGCTCAGGGTAAGGCCATAATGTTATCCACCCACATGATGGAACCGGCGGAGAAAATGTGCGATGATGTGCTGATGATTCATAAAGGGCAAAAAGTGCTGGATGGGAATCTGCAAAATATCTTAAGCGAGCACGGCGAACGCAGCATTCAACTGGAAACCAAAGGTGATGCAGCCTTTATACAGTCCCTGGATATGATCAAAAATTTCGATCATTACGGCAATTATATCGAAGTTCAGCTCAACGATGGTTTCAATGCCAACGATCTGTTAAAAGCCATCGTTGACAAAGTGGACATTATCCGGATGCAGAGCCATCGATCCAGCTTAAATGAAATATTCATCGCCCTGGCACAAGGAGGCAAAAACGATGCATAAGATACTGACCCTGATCAAAAGAGAATATAAAGAGGCCGTATTTAAAAAAAGTTTTATTATATTAACCATTCTGGCACCGGTGTTAATGGTTGGCCTGGCGCTGCTACCCACTTTGCTGCTCAGAATGGAGTCGGAAGAAATGGTGAAAATCAACATCATCGACCGTACGGATATGATTTACAGTGAACTCAAATCTGCCCTGGATGATACGATGAAAGATGGTCGGTTGAAATATCAAATTAACAACATCGAGCTCCCATCCGCCGAAGTGGAGAGTGTTATTGAAGAGCAAAAAGAACAAGTCCAGGAACAGCAAATCGATGGCCTTTTACTGATCCCTGCCGATGTCATGCAAAACAATCGAATCGAATATTACGCTAAAAATGTGGCGAATTTTGATATCAACAATCGGTTAAAAGGCGGCGTTCGGCAGATTGTGCATCAGCATCGTATTCAGGAAAGTGGATTGGATCCCCTGGTTATTGCAGAAGTGACTCATCCCATTGCCATGAATACGATTAAGATTACCAAGAGCGGCCAGGAGAGCGAACGCGGCTTCATGGAGGAGTATTTCAGTACCTTTGTTTTTGTATTTATATTGTATATTACTTTGATAATGTACGGTACATCCATTATGCGCGGTATTCTGGAAGAGAAAAATACGCGGATTGTGGAAATTCTGTTGTCTTCAGCAAATCCCTTTCAGCTGATGGGCGGCAAAATCTTAGGATTGGGTTCCGTAGGTCTGACGCAGTATATCCTGTGGGCTATGTTCGGCATCGCTTTGATTCTGTTCGGCGGCGACTTTGTACCGATTTCCCAAGAATTTTTCAATATTTCACCCATGATCTTTGTTTATTTTGTGGTCTTTTATATCCTGGGGTATTTTGTTTATGCCGTTTTGTATGCCGCCGTGGGGGCCATAACCAATTCCGAGCAGGAGGCTCAGCAAATTCAGATGCCGGTTATATTTCTGTTAATTGTTCCGCTGATGATGATCGGTATGCTGGTCAAAAATCCGGATAGCACATTGATTACCGTTCTGTCGCATATCCCCTTCTTTGCACCTATCCTGATGTTTGCCCGTATCAATTTGTCCGATCCGGGGTTGATACAAATATTTGCATCCATTATTATCATGATTGTTACGATTACGATATCTATCTGGATTGTTGCCAAAATTTACCGGGTAGGCATTCTGATGTACGGAAAGCGGCCCAATCTTCCGGAAATCATGAAATGGCTGCGCTACAAATAATTTCAATCGTTTCAGAGCATAAAAAAAGGCCGTCATCCAATGCGGAGGCGGCCCTTAAATTGATCAGCAATCTGTGGTTTACTTTTTCGGTTTATCTTCTTTATCCTTAGCGTCTTCATTTTCAGTTTGTTTTGTTTCATCTTCCTCAGCCGTTTCGTCCTTTTCGGTAACTGTTTCTTCTCCAGGTTGTTCTGTTACCTCGGCAGCTTTTTTGTCTTGCTTGGTATCTTTTTTAGCCGGTTTTTCTTCCTTTGGCTCTTCTGTAACTTGCTCTTCAACCTGTGCCTTCTGAACCTGACCTTCTTTTTCTTCTTCTTTTTTGCCTTTAGCCGATTTTTTCCGGGTTTTCTTGGTTTCATCTTTAGCTGGCGCCGCAACTTTTTCAAAGCTGACTAACTGGAAAAGTGACAAATCGGCTCCGTCGCCTCTTCGCCGGCCCAACTTTACCACCCGCGTATAGCCACCGGCACGGGATTCAAACGCTGGTGCAATTTCATCAAACAGATTTGTAACGGCATCTTTATTCTGCAACATACGAAAAGCCAGTCGTCTGTGATGCAGGGTTCCCCGTTTTCCATAAGTAATCAACCGCTCAACATAACTTCGCAGTTCTTTGGCTTTGGCCGTGGTGGTCTTGATTTCTTTATATTCGAAAACCTGGGCAGCAAGATTACGCATCAACGCTTTCCTGTGACCAGTAGTACGGCTTAAATGATTTCCTCTTTTTTTGTGTCGCATTCTTTGAATTCCTTATCGGCTAACGAGTTTATTTCTCTTTCTCTTCGGGTTTAAAATATTTATCCACATCCATTCCGAAGTGCAGACCGCGTTCTTCCAGTATTTTGGATAACTCCATAAGTGACTTACGTCCGAAATTTTTAAACTTCAGCATTTCCTGATCGTCCTTGCGTACTAGATCACCGATGGTTTTAATGTTAGCAGCTTTCAGGCAATTATGAGAGCGTACGGACAACTCCAGCTCATCCACACTCATTTTGAGTAACTTTTTGATACGCAGGGTTTCCTCGTCGATTTCCTCTTCCTTTTCTTCTTCCGCATCAAAATCAAAATTAATAAAAAGCTGGATATGATCACGGATAATCTTGCCGCTCTGGGTAATGGCATCATCCGGTGTAATACTACCATCGGTTTCTATATCCAGAATAAGTTTTTCAAAATCGGTGCGCTGACCGACACGGGTATTTTCTACCGAATATTTGACATTCAATATTGGTGAGAAAATAGAATCGATGGGGATAGTACCGACGGGGAAATCCGGTGATTTATTTTCTTCAGAATTTACATATCCCCGACCTTTTCCGACGTGAAGTTCGATGTTCAGCTCGGCATTATCTTCCATACTGGCTATGTGCAGTTCCGGATTAAGGACTTCAAACTCATTGGTATTATCCTGAATGGTTTGTCCGGTAAATTCACCAGCACCTTTTAGCTGAAGCGAGACTTTTTCCGGTCGTTTATTCAGCAGTTTAATGCGTAAATCTTTAAGATTTAGTATGACATCGGGGATATCTTCGTAGACCCCCGGTATCGTTGAGAATTCATGTTGAATATCATTAATTCTCATTGCCGTAATGGCTGCACCTTGTAATGATGAAAGCAAAACACGGCGCATCATATTGCCTATAGTTACTCCAAAGCCCTTTTCCATCGGATGGATATAAAAACGTCCAAACGTATTGGAATAAGTTGCTTCATCAACCTCAATTTTTTCAGGCATTTGCAAATTTGACCAGCTCATAAGCTCCCAATTATTCTCTTTATTGTTTATTTTGAGTACAACTCTACAATCATGTTTTCCTGTACATTGGCCGGAATATCTTCCCGACTGGGTTTTTCCATAAATGTACCCGTGAGTTGGGCTTTATCTAATTCCAACCAAGAATACATATTTTCCGCCCGCACTTTTTTCAACGCTTCATGAAACATATTCAATCGGCGGCTTTTTTCCCGCACCCGGATTACATCACCCGGTTTTAACTGGTATGCCGGAATATTGACCACTCTTCCATTAACTGTAATATGCTTATGCAGAACAACCTGCCGTGCCTGACTTCTGGAAACGGCTAATCCCAACCGAAATACCGTATTATCCAGCCGGCTTTCTAAAATTTGCAGCAGGTTTTCACCGGTAACACCTTTCATCTGATCGGCTTTTCTGAAATAAAACCGGAACTGTTTTTCCAGAATGCCATACATGTATTTCACTTTTTGTTTTTCACGTAACTGCATGGCATAATCGCTTAATTTTCTGCGGGCCATACCATGTTGGCCTGGGGGGTATGGCTTATTATTCAGCAATTTATCAAACTTGGGATTACCAAATATATTTTCGCCAAATTTTCTTACGATTTTTCCTCTAGGACCTTTAAACTTAGCCATTCAAATCTCCACTTTGCTTACTTTAAACCCTTCTTCTCTTTGGAGGTCTACACCCGTTATGCGGAATGGGTGTAATATCCTTTATCGAAACAATTTCCAGCCCTGCAGCCTGTAAAGACTTAATAGCAGCCTCTCTGCCAGAACCGGGGCCCTTAACTTCCACATCAATTGTTTGCAACCCACGATCTTTTGCCGCTTTTGCTGCCTGGTCGGCTGCTACCTGCGCGGCAAAGGGCGTGTTTTTTCGCGATCCCTTGAAACCTACCATTCCGGCTGAAGCCCATGAAATGGCATTACCATAGCTATCGCTCAATGAAATGATCGTGTTATTAAATGTCGCTTTAATATGGGCTTTACCGTGCGGTTCTACACGTGCTTTTTTCTTAGGCTTTGTACGAACAGTTCGTTTCTTTTTCGGTGCCGCCAATGTTTTATCTCCTAAAAGTTAATTATTTCTTTTTTCCGCCTACCAAACGTTTTCTTCCTTTTCGCGTACGGGCGTTGGTTTTAGAACGTTGGCCACGTACCGGCAATCCCCGATGGTGACGATATCCGCGATAGGCACTGATATCCATCAGGCGTTTGATGTTCATATTAATTTCTGCCTTCAGAGATCCTTCAACTTTGTATTCATTCTGAATCAGATTACGAATTTTTCTGATTTCATCCTCTGTTAAGGCATTCACCCGCGTGCTTTCATCCACATTGGCTTCCCGGCATATATCTCTTGCGCTGCTTCTGCCGATGCCAAAAATGTAGGTTAATCCTACAACTACGCGTTTATTTTTCGGTAAATCAACTCCTGCAATTCGAGCCAAAAGCGCCTCCTAAATAAAAAACGTTAACCTTGTCTTTGTTTATGCTTAGGATTTTTTCTGCATATCACTCGGACTTCACCTTTACGACGGACAATTTTACACCCATCGCATATTTTTCTAACTGATGCCTGTACTTTCATCATACATCCTTTATCTATTTATATCGGTATACAATGCGTCCGCGTTTAAGGTCATACGGGGACAGTTCCAGACTGACCTTATCTCCGGGTAAAATTTTGATAAAATGCATGCGCATTTTACCGGAAATATAAGCCAGCACTTCGTGTCCATTTTCCAATTCTACTATAAAAGAAGCATTCGGTAATGTTTCTTTTATAACCCCATCAACACGAATAGCTTCTTGTTTCTTACTCACAATTTTACTCCGTTTATTCTATTCTGGATAAAATTTGAACACCATTTTCCAATATGGCTACCGAATGCTCAAAATGAGCAGACGGTTTATGATCCATGGTACGTACCGTCCATTTATCATCATCCACATAAACTTTATATGTTCCCATATTGATCATGGGTTCTATGGCTAAGACCATTCCTGCTTTTAACTTGGGGCCCTTACCCGGCAGGCCATAATTAGGCACCTGCGGATCTTCGTGCGGTTTAAACCCGACACCATGGCCCACCAATTCCCTAACCACGCCATAACCGTTGGATTCCGCATGGCGTTGAATAGCTGCCGAAATGTCCCCTACTGTGTTAATATCCCGGCATTGCTCAATGCCATGATACAGACATTCTTCGGTGACCTGACACAATTTTTCAACTTCCGGATTTGTATCTCCAACCTTGAATGTCCGGGCACTGTCACCGTAATAATCGTTTTTTTCAACTCCAATATCAATGCCAACAATATCACCTTCTTTGAGCATAAACTTACCCGGAATTCCATGGACCACTACTTCATTAACCGAAATACATGAAGCCGCAGGAAAACCGTATAAGCCTTTGAAAGCGGGACGAGCCTTCTGGGATCGGATAAAACTTTCGATTTCTTTATCGATTATTCGGGTCTCAATCCCCGGCTCTATAATTTTTTCAATGAACTTAAATGCTCGCGCAATAATCTGATTACTTACTTCAATACCGGCAATATCTTTATCGGACTTTAAATGAATCATACAGGACTTAATTATCTTCTTCCGCGAACTTTGCCGGATTTCATAAAGCCATCATAATGCCGCATGAAAAGATGCGACTCGATTTGTTGTAAAAAGTCCAATGCAACACCAACCACAATAAGCAGCCCCGTACCTCCATAAAAAGAAGCCAGGCTGAAGGGAATCCTAAACCACTTAGCCAACATGGCCGGTATAATGGCTACAATCGCTAAAAATATGGATGCCGGCAGAGTAATCCGAGTAAGGATATGATCCAGATATTCAGACGTCTTTTTCCCCGGACGTACACCCGGTATGAATCCACCCTGACGTTTCAGATTATCTGCTACTTCCACCGGATTTAATGCGATGGCGGTATAAAAATAAGTAAAGAACACTATCATCCCACCATAAACGATCCAGTAAAACCAGGATTCCATTGAGAAATAACCGGCTAATGACTGCATTAAACCACTTTCCGGAAAGAATGACAGAACCGTAGACGGTACAAACATAATGGCCTGAGCAAAAATGATTGGCATTACACCGGCCGTGTTTACTTTCATTGGAAAATGGGTATTAACCCCACCATAAACTTTTCTGCCGACAACCCGTTTGGCGTATTGTACCGGAATTTTTCGAGTACCCTGGGTTAATAACACAACAAATGCAATAACAAAAAAGGCTAATGCTATTAACAAAAACTCACCTAACAGATCCCGTTGTCCAACAGCAAACTGCTGATATTCATCATTAATGGCGCTTGGTAAACGGGCAATAATACCGATAAAGATAATCAGAGATATACCGTTACCAATACCCCGGTCATCGATTTGCTCACCCAGCCACATAATAAGCATGGTTCCCGATGCCATTGTAATCATGGTCATGAGCTGAAAGCCTATGCCTGGATTGGGTACCGCCGGTAAATTCTGTCCACCTATATTGGCATTAATTGATTGCAAAAAGATGGCCACACCAAAAGCTTGCATTGCAGATATGCCAAGTGTTCCATAACGGGTATACTGTGTAATTTTTTTACGTCCTTCTTCACCCTCTCTCTGCAGTTTCTGGAAATAAGGTATAACCGCACCCAACAATTGGATAATAATGGATGCACTGATGTACGGCATAATTCCCAGTCCGAAAATTGCTGCCTTACTGAATGCGCCACCGGCAAATAAATCATATAAACCCAGGAGCCCGCCGGCATGTTGTTTAAACCCTTCCGACAGCACTGTGGCATCAATGCCTGGCGTAATAATATGTGTACCGATACGCTCGATAGCGAGAATCATCAACGTAAACAGGATGCGTTTTCTTAACTCGTCTATCTTGAAGATATTTCTGACCGTTTCAATCATCATGCTAAAGTAACCGAGCCTCCCGCTTTTTCAATTTTATCCTTAGCGGATTTGCTGACCGCATCAACCTCAATTTGAATTTTTTTAGTTAATTCGCCGCTACCTAAAACTTTGACGGGTATTTTATTGTTTTTAATCAACCCTTTGTCTTTCAAAGTGGTTTTATCAATTTTTTCTATATCCGTAAGGGATTCCAACTGAGATACATTAACCACCTGATAGACAACGCGATTACGGTTTACAAAACCAAATTTAGGCAAACGGCGCTGGATAGGCATTTGTCCGCCTTCAAACCATGCTCTGCGTTTTGATCCGGCTCTGGAACGATAACCTTTATGTCCGCGTCCAGCTGTTACACCCCTTCCGGATGCCTCTCCTCGGCCGCGTCTTCGGTTCTTTTTTGTGGATCCCGGTGCCGGTTTTAAGGTATTAAGGTTCATTATGCATTCGTCCTTATTATCTGAAGTTTATGCTTCTTCCACTTTAACCATGTGCTTAACTTTATTTACCATACCCAAAATCTGGGGAGTGGCTTTTTGCACTACCGAATGGTTGATACGCCTGATGCCCAATGCCCGCAGGGTTTCTTTTTGTCTCTTCTGCCTGCCAATTGCACTGCGTACCTGAGTAATTTTTATTTCATTTTCTTTTTTCTTAGCCATTCCCATATCCTTCAAAGGTTAACCATGAAACACTTGTTGTACTGATATGTCGCGTTTTTTAGCCACCGTATCAGCATTCAGCATATCCCTGAATGCATTAAAGGTTGCTTTGCTTACGTTATGGGGATTGGATGAACCGGTTGATTTGGTTAAAATATTAACAATTCCGGCAGCTTCGCAGATAGCGCGGACAGGGCCTCCAGCAATAACACCGGTACCGGGAGCGGCTGGTTTGAGCACAACCCTTCCGGCGCCAAATTTACTATTAACTGCGTGTGATATCGTACCATTAATGATGGGTACATAGATCAAATTCTTTTTGGCCTGATCTGTACCTTTATTGATGGCATTGATCACTTCATTGGCTTTGCCGAGACCAAGGCCCACATGACCGTTTCCATCACCTACAACGACGATAGCATTAAAAGCAAACCTACGACCACCCTTAAGCACTTTTGCCACTCGGTTAATATGCACAACTTTTTCTTTTAGATCTAATTCGCTTGGATTTATACGTTCAACCACGTTCATCTCCTATACTCATTTTAGAAATTTAAACCACCTTCACGGGCGCCATCAGCAAAAGCTTTAACCCGGCCATGGTATAAATATCCATTGCGATCAAAAACAACATTTTCAATTTTTTTCTTTTTGGCTTCTTCAGCAAATTTTTTCCCCAGCAAATGGGAAGCTTCTGTCTTGTTTTTAGCATCCTTTACAACATCTGCCGCCACCTTAGATTTGTTGTACATACCGAGCAAAACCTTGTGCTGAACATCGTCAACCAATTGAGCGTGTACAAATTTGAGACTGCGGTATACCACTAAACGGGGTTTTTCCGAAGTTCCGAATCTCTGCTTTTTTGCTTTTTTACCCATTTTTGTATTCCTTTTTACTTATTTACCGGCAGCCTTGCCTGCTTTGCGTCTTACATATTCGTTTTCATACCGAATCCCTTTGCCCTTATAAGGTTCGGGTTTGCGAAAACTTCTTATTTTTGCTGCAACCAGCCCCACTAATTCTTTGTCGATGCCTGAAATCTCAATGTTATTAGGAGTTGGGGTGCTCAGTTTAACCGCATCCCCTGCACCAAAAATAATAGGATGAGAATACCCTATATTGAGCAATAATTTTTTGCCTTTCATTTCGGCTTTATAACCAATACCTGAGATTTCCAGTTTTTTGGAAAAACCCTGTGAAACCCCCAAAACCATATTATTTAATAATGCCCGGGCCAATCCGTGTACAGCACGGCTGAATTTATCTTGACTTTTCGGGGATACACTTACGGAATCATCTTCCATTTTAATGTCGACCTGTTCGGGAATCACTTTTTCTATTTCACCCTTTGGTCCTTTAACTTTGACCCGATTGCCCTTTTCAATGCTGACTTCCACTTTTTCTGGAATTTTGACAGGTAATTTACCGACTCTGGACACTTTAAACTCTCCTCTTCCTTTTCATTACCATATATAACACAAAACTTCGCCACCCGTATTAAGACGATTCGCTTCTCTGGATGTGAGGATGCCCTTTGGCGTAGTTAGAATTGCAATACCAAGATTGTTCATTACCCTGGGCAAATGCCGGACATCGGCATATACTTTTCTACCCGGCGTACTCACTCGAACCAGTTTGTTGATAATTGGATTGTTATCCTTATCATATTTAAGCCAAATACGTATTAAGCCCTGTTTTCCGTCATCGATCACGATATACCTTTTAACAAAACCCTGCTCAACCAAAATGCGCGAAATTTTTCGTTTTACATTAGATGCCGGTATGTCGGCATATTTATGTTTTGCCATCATGGCATTTCGTATTCTTGTTAGATAATCTGCTATTGGATCGGTCATCGCCATGTTTTTTTCTCCTCAATTCCTACCAGCTTGCCTTAGTTACACCGGGGATTTCGCCTTGTAGGGCGAGTTCTCGGAAACAAATCCGGCATAAACCATATTTTCTGATATATCCACGCGGCCGGCCACAACGGCTGCAACGGTTGTATTCGCGTACTTTAAATTTTTGTTTTCGATTCGCTTTATTAATGAGACTTTTCTTAGCCAATGTTCACCTCACCCTTATTGTTCTTGTTTCCTGAATGGAAATCCCATTGCTTTCAGAAGCTCATAGGCTTCTTCATCGGTTTTTGCTGTGGTAACAAATGTTACATCCAGACCGCGAATTTTATCAATTTTATCCACATTGATTTCCGGAAATATTATCTGTTCACGAATACCGATGGAATAATTCCCTCTGCCATCAAACGCTTTATCCGAAAAGCCGCGAAAATCTCTAATTCTGGGAACCGCCACACTAATGAAGCGGTCTAAAAAATCCCACATTCTTTTGCGACGCAGAGTAACCTTGGCCCCTATTTTCATGCCCTTTCGCACTTTAAAATTGGATATTGCTTTTCTGGCTTTGGTTACCAGTGGTTTTTGTCCACTGATAAGAGTTAAATCGCTAAGGGCGCTATCCAGGTTTTTGTTATCTAAAATTGCTTCACCCACACCCATGTTTAAATTTATTTTAATCAATCGTGGAATTTCATGTACATTTTTATACCCGAATTTCTTTTTCAGATAGGGAGCCACTTCTTTTCTGTAGTTTTCTAAAAATCTTGGTATATATTCTTCCGCCATCGTTAACCTCGAATTAGGGAATCAATTTATGCTTTAACTGTTAAAATTTCGCCGCAATCGCTGTGTTTGCATACCCGGACTTTCGAGCCGTCTTCAAGGTATTTGTGTCCCACACGGGTGGGCCGATTGCATTTATCACATACTACCATCACCTTAGAAACGTGCACCGGTCCTTCTTTTTCAATGATACCCCCCTGTTGATTCTGCTGGCTGGGACGGGTATGCCGTTTAATAATATTTACCCCTTCAATAATCACTTTTTCTTCTTTGGGAAATGTTTTAAGAACTTTAGCTTCTTTGCCTTTATATTTCCCGGACAAAATTTTTACCGTATCATTTTTTACTACTCGCATCGGTCATCCTATCTCAGTTTAGAGTACTTCAGGAGCCAGAGAGACAATTCTCATAAATTGCTTTTCCCGTAATTCTCTGGCCACCGGGCCAAATATGCGGGTTCCTCTGGGTTCTCTTTGATTATCAATTAATACAGCCGCATTTTCATCAAAACGGATATAAGTTCCGTCGTTCCTATGAATTTCTTTTTTAACTCTCACAATCACCGCTTTGGATACGTCTCCCTTTTTGACGGTTCCACCAGGAATGGCATTTTTAACCGATACAACAATAATATCACCAACCGTTGCCGATCTTCTTCCCGATCCACCTAAAAGACGTATACACTGGACCTTTTGCGCACCCGAATTATCAGCCACGTTTAATTTCGTATATTCTTGAACCATCTTTTAAGTCCTTATTTCACTTTTTCGACAATTTCCACTAATCGCCATCTTTTAGCTTTACTCAGCGGCCTGGTTTCCATTATTCTAACTTTGTCCCCAATGCTGCACTCATTTTTTTCATCATGTGCTTTAAAATTTGTCGTCTTCTTTACAAATTTTTTATAAACGGGGTGTTGCAAACGTCGTTCAACCGCAACCGTTATGGTTTTATCCATTTTATTGCTGGTTACTTTTCCAATACGGACTTTTCTTAAACCGCGTTTAGTTTCCATATTTTTATGCTACCTATTCGTTAACTGTACTTTTATTTTTATTCAGGCCCAATTCTTTTTCACGTAGTATTGTCTTAATACGTGCTAGTTCGCGTCTTACAATGCGTAATCTTAACGGATTGGTTAAATTGTGCGATGCCTTTTGAAGTTGCAAGTTTTCAAATTCTTCATTGACATCGGTCAATCTTTCCTGCAACTCTTCGGTGGTCATTCCACGTAATTCTTCGGTATTCCTCATTTCGGACTCCTGCTAATCGCTTGTCACGAATTTTGTTTTTATCGGCAATTTATGGGAAGCCAGGCGCATGGCTTCGGCAGCCAACTCAGGGCTTACGCCTTCCAGTTCAAACAGAATACGTCCGGGTTTTACAACCGCCACCCAATATTCCGGTGCGCCTTTGCCTTTACCCATGCGTGTTTCTGCAGGTTTTTTGGTTACAGGTTTATCCGGAAATATTCGGATCCAAACTTTGCCCCCGCGTTTTACATGACGTGTAATGGCAATACGGGTTGCTTCGATTTGCCGGCTGGTTATCCATCCGGACTCCAGGGCCTTAAGTCCAAAGGCACCAAATGCGATATAGTTCCCTTTTTGGGCATTGCCCTTCATTTTTCCGCGTTGCTTTTTGCGATATTTAACTCGTTTTGGCATTAACATATTATATACTCCTACAAGACCCTATCGTTGTGCACCGATTACTTCTCCATGGAAAATCCAAACTTTTACGCCAATGGATCCATACGTTGTGTGTGCTGTATAAATCGCATAATCTATATCGGCGCGCAATGTATGCAGAGGAATTCGTCCATCCTTATATTGTTCTCTGCGGGCCATCTCCGCACCACCCAGTCTTCCGGAGCACATAATTTTAATGCCTTCTGCGCCCAAACGCATGGTGGATGTCATTGCTTTTTTCATCGCCCGGCGAAAGCTGACTTTTCCCAGGAGCTGCCGGCCAATGTTTTCGGCAACCAAATAAGCGTCCAGCTCCGGTTTTTTAATTTCACTGATGTTAATTTGAATATCTTTATTGGTTAGTGCTTTAAGTTCTTCTCTTAGTTTGTCGACTTCTGCACCCTTCTTACCGATTACAATACCGGGGCGTGCCGTATAAATGGTCAGGATAATCCTTTTGGATGTACGTTCGATTTCAATTTTGGAAACCGCTGCCTTTTGCAACCGATTTCTTATGTATTTGCGTAACTGTAAATCTTCTTCCAGTTTACCGGCAAATGATTTTTGATCAAACCAACTGCTATTCCAAGATTTCACTATTCCTAAACGTAAACCAACAGGGTGCGTTTTCTGTCCCAAAATTTATCTCCTTGAGAACTTAAGTTTAAATTTCATCTAGAACGATTGTAATATGTGACGTGCGTTTCCGAATCAATGCCGCCCGGCCCATCGCCCTTGGCCTGATCCGTTTGAGTGTCGGACCACTGTTCACATATGCTTTTTTAATGTATGCCTGACTTTCATCTATACGATCCATATCCTCGTAGTTACCGTAGTTGGAAAATGCTGAATGGATCGTTTTGATCAAGGGTTCGGCGGCTCTTTTACCACTAAAGTGTAAAATATCCAATGCTTCGGTAACGCTTTTGCCTTTAATCAGATTTAATACCCGCCTTATTTTTCTCGGCGACATTCTTAAAAATTTTGTATGTGCGGTTGCTTCCATCAACTACTCCAATCACTTTATTTAACGCGACTCATACGTTCGGCCAACTTACCTCCATGACCTCTGAATGTGCGGCTGGGTGCAAATTCACCTAACTTGTGCCCTACCATATTTTCACTAATATAAATAGGGATAAATTTCAACCCATTGTGTACGGCAATCGTATGCCCGACAAATTCAGGTGGAATGGTTGATCGACGTGCCCAGGTTTTTATGACCGCCTTCTTATTGTCTTTATTCAGTTTTTCAATTTTTTTATCAAGCGCGACATCAATATATGGACCTTTTTTTACGGAGCGTGCCATATTATAATTTTCTCCTACTTTCTACGCTTAACAATGTAAGCATCCGACTTATTTTTCTTTTTTCGTGTTTTAAATCCTTTACTTGGCTTACCCCATGGCGAACAAGGTTGCCTACCACCTGAAGTACGTCCTTCACCGCCGCCCATTGGATGGTCGATGGGGTTCATGGCAACACCACGTACTCTCGGGCGCACTCCCAGCCACCTGGAACGTCCTGCTTTTCCGACCGTGATATTCATGTGATCAATATTAGATACCTGACCTACCGTAGCGTAACATTTTTGAGACACCCTACGGACTTCACCGGACGGTAATTTCACCAGCGCCCACTTACCTTCTTTGGCAACCAACTGAGCGGCAGCTCCTGCGCTACGCACCATCTGAGCTCCTTTGTTTTCACGCATTTCAATTGCATGAATAAATACGCCCAATGGAATGCGGCTTAATGGCAAGGCATTGCCTTTCTTTATTTCCGTATTCTCTCCGGTCATAACCAAATCGCCAACTTTTAGACCATCCGGTGCCAGAATATATCGTCTTTCGCCATCTTTGTATTTCAGTAAAGCAATGCGTGCCGTACGATTCGGATCGTATTCAATCGTTTCCACCACAGCGGGGATATCACGTTTATTCCTTCTAAAATCAATAATTCGATAACGTCTTTTATGTCCGCCACCTCTGTGCCGGGAAGTCAACCGACCATTGCTGTTTCTTCCACCGCTTTTTTTCACAGGTGCCAACAAAGGTTTATAAGGGCCAGTCGTTGTTATTTCCTGAAAATCGCTAACGGTTTTATATCTTTGTCCCGGTGTAACGGGTTTAAAACTTTTCATACCCATTGTTGTTCTCCGCTTTCATCCTTAAGCATTGGAAAATAAATCGATTTCGTGTCCTTTTTCAAGCGTAACGATTGCTTTTTTCCAGTCCGGTCGACGGCCTTCAAACCGTCCTGCCCTGGTAAGCTGCTGCCGCTTTTTACCACGAACATTCATCGTGCGAACCGATTTCACCTTAACCTCAAATTTATTTTCAATTGTCCGCTTAATCTCAATTTTATTGGCATTGTTATCCACACGAAAGGCATATTGATTTAAACCTTCCTGTAAACCAGCCATTTTTTCGGTATATAACGGATTTAATAATATTTTTTTCTGTTTCATTTCGCCAGCCCCTCATTAACTTGTTGAAGCGCACTTTCCTGCATCAGAAGGATATCGGCCTGGAGTACATCGTATGTGGAAAAAGTGACCGACTCCCGTACTTTGATATTTGGTAAATTTGCCGCTGATTTTACAATTGCAGGAGCATTTTCGGCAGTACACAGTAACACCCGTTTACCCTTAAAATTGAAATCCGAAATCAATCTGGCCACACTTTTTGTAGAAGGCTTTTCAAAATTAAAATTTTCCACCAAAACAATCTGATTATTCTTAGCTTTATAAGTAAGGGCAGACCGGCGGGCTAACGCCTTTACTTTCCGGTTTAGTTTCATTTTATAGAGTCTCGGTTGCGGGCCGAATACTCGACCACCACCAACATGGTGCGGTGCTCTGATAGTTCCTTGTCGGGCGCGTCCTGTGCCTTTTTGCCGAAATGGTTTTCTACCGCCGCCCGAAACCTCGACGCGACCTTTGGTTTTATGAGTACCTTGCCTTTTATTGGCGGTAATGAGACGCACATCCAGCCAAATGGCATGGTCATGCGGTTCGATACCAAACACTTCCGCATTGAGCTCTAATTGTTTCGATGTTTCCTGTCCGGTTTTATCATGTACTTTTAGCTTCATAATCAATGCTACCTTACATAAGGAGTATTAGCTTTTTCTGATCTCTAACAGGCTGTTCCGGGCGCCGGGTACGGAACCCTTCACAAGCAATAAATTGTTTTCACTGTCCACTTTTACAATTTGCACATTTTTAATAGTTATTCGTTCAAATCCTGTCCGGCCGGCCATCTTTTTACCTTTGAAAACACGTGAAGGATCAGAGCTGTGCCCGATAGAACCGGGGGCTCTCCATCGATCCGACTGCCCATGGGTTTTCTGTGCACCACTGAATCCATGCCGTTTCATTACCCCCTGAAAACCTTTTCCTTTGGATAAGCCAGAAATTTTTACAGTTGTGTTTTCCTCAAAAATGTCGACTTTAATTTCATCGCCGGGTTTAACGTTTTCCAGATCACTAAAGTCAAATTCTTTCAAATGGCGCTGTGGTGTTACATTGGCTTTTTTATAATGTCCTTTTAATGGATTGTTAACACGTTTTTCTTTAACCTGACCATAACCTAATTGAACAGCATCGTAGCCATCGGAGTCTGCTTTTTTTACCTGAGTCACCACGCATGGCCCTGCTTTAATAACCGTAACAGGGATAACCACTCCATCTGCATCAAATACTTGACTCATTCCTATTTTCTTACCTAAGATACCAGCCATTTTTTTCTCCGCTGCTTAAGCCTTTATCATGTTTTAATTTCAATATCTACACCGGACGGTAATTCCAGTTTCATTAAGGCATCAACCGTTTTTCCGGTAGCGTTTAGAATATCGATCAATCGTTTATGCACCCTTGTTTCAAATTGCTCACGCGATTTCTTGTTCACATGGGGTGACTTCAAAACCGTATATACGGAACGATCTGTAGGCAAAGGAATCGGGCCGGATACATATGCACCGGTCGACTTTGCGGTTCTGATTATTTTGTCGGTTGATTTGTCAATCAAATTATGATCGTAAGCTTTTAACCGTATTCTTATTGATTGGCTAGCCACAGCTATCTCCATCTATTTTTTATTCAATAATTTCCGAAACAACTCCAGCGCCTACTGTGCGGCCACCCTCACGAATGGCGAAGCGCAATTCCTTCTCCATGGCGATCTCTTTTAACAGCTTAACTTCTACCGTCACATTATCTCCCGGCATGACCATC
>WJIP01000106.1 GCA_014730185.1 Caldithrix sp.
AGATGAATCGAACACTCCAGGCGGTTTATTTGATGCCGTTATTCTGTCGCAACCGCCGGCGCAAACGTTACCCTTTATACCCAATTCTTCAGAACTGCACAGGAAAATATCCGCGGTGCAAATGGATCCCTGCTGGGCGGTCATGGCGGTATTTGATCAACCCCTTAAATTTCAATATGACGGTCTTTATGTGAATAAGGAGGCCATTTCTTGGATGGCCCGCAATTCATCCAAACCGCAACGCCCGCCTATGGAAACATGGGTCATCCACGGGGCGCCCGAGTGGTCTGCAGAAAATATTGAACGGTCCCGACAGGAAGTCATAGATCGTCTGCTGCAAGCGTTTTACGAGATTACGGGCTATGCCGGTCAACCACCGGTATATGTAACTGCACACCGCTGGAGATACTCGCAGGCCCGAAATCCTGCGGACGAAGTCAACTTACGGGATGATGATTTAAAATTGGGTGTTTGTGGTGATTGGTTAAATCAGTCCCGGGTGGAAGGCGCCTTTCTCAGCGGATTATCGCTGGCGAATCGCTTAAATACATCGATGCGTTAACATCGTTTAAAAAAATCTTTCGTGCCAGGTGTTTCCGCGGTCGATTTTCGGATTCGGATGTCAGGTACCGTTGCAATAATCAGGCTATCAGAAGGGCTATTTATTCAACCGGATTGCATTGCTCGCCGGGCAATACGCCGGATCATGGTCCGAAATACCAAAGCATGTAGAGGGAAAATACCGTACCAGTATAAGAGCCCGGCCAATCCTGAGGGATAAAACACAGCCGTTTGTTGTATAGTGCTGCCATTATTTTCGGCAATAACCTCAAATTCCAACCAAGCCTTGCCGGGAAGACGCATCTCCGCTAATAACTTTAATTCATATGGAGGCTCGTATTTTTCCACCCGCCAGAAATCCAGTGTATCGCCGGTCTGCAATGTCCGGTTTTTGGGCCTACCCCGACGCAAACCCACACCGCCAACCATTAAATCAAGCATACCCCGTAAACGCCATAACATGTTGTAGGCATACCATCCGTTTTCACCACCGATGTCCGCGATGGGCTTAAAGGCCCGCTCTGGCGGAATAGGCACATACCGTATTCTGGAATCAATCAGTCGACTGCGCATGCGAATACCGCCATACCCTGATGTCTGAACGGTTGCTGAGAGGGCATCGGACCAACGGGTTTCCGCAAATTCCTTATCTTCGTTATGCAATGCGGATTTAATGGCTTCGCCTGCTGATTTAGGCTGTATAGAAAAATAACGGGTGGCTCGATTGTCCGATACTACCGTGGGATGCACAATACTTTCAATAAGTTTTCGGCCGATTCGGGCGTACACCGGTGTCACCAGTCCTAACCATAAACTGCTAAGATAGGGCGTCAAAACGGGTACGGGGATCATCAGCCGTTTGAGCTGCCTCTGTCTGGCATATTCTTTCATGAGATCATAATACGAAACCTTATCACTGCCGCCGATTTCCAAGATTATGCTCTTATCCACTTGTAAATACATGGCCTCTATTAAATAGGCTAACAAGTCTTCGATACTGATGGGTTGGGCCTGAATTTTTACCCAGCGCGGCATAATCATAACGGGCAGCTTTTCGGTTAATGCCCGGATCAATTCAAAGGACAAACTACCCGAACCAATAACGATGGAAGCCCGGAATTCAATAGCCGGGACGCCGGATTCCCTTAAAATGCGGCCCACTTCCTGCCGGCTTTGTAAATGTTCCGATAAGGGTTGATCATTATCGCCAAGTCCGCCGAGGTAAACTATTTTCTGCACACCCGCCCTGCGGCAGGCCCTGCCGAAATTTTCCGCGGCCTGGCGATCTGTTTCGCTGAACCCTTTTGCCGACCCCATGGAATGAATGAGATAGTAGGCTACGTCAATATGGTGCAGCGCCTGATCCAGCGAACTTTCATCCAAAACATCACCCTGAATAATTTGCGTATTGGGGTTTACCCGCGGCTGTAAATAGTCAGGGTTACGGGCCAGGCAACGTAAGTTAACCGGTTCATTTTCCAATAATTTAAGTAATCTTCCACCAATGTATCCGGATGCTCCGGTTAACAGGATATTTTTAACTGATTTATTCATAGGATTGAATCCGCCCTTAGACATAAGGTTTAAGTTAATGTATTACTATGCATCGCTCTCTGATTTTGTTAGGGCTGCACCATTTGCAGAATTTCCGGAAGCATTAAACGCACCCAGAGGGTATACATTGAACCGGAAAAGTGTAAACCGTCGTAAGCTATCAAATCCATATTCTGTTCAGCCCTTTTTGAAAGCGGATTGATATCAAAATACATTAATTTGTACAACTGGCTGATTTGTTTATTAATATGATTAAAGCGATTAATTGCATCGGAGGGTCGATAATCTTTACCGACCGGTGTTACCCCATAATCGGGTATGGACATTATAAAAATGGCTTCAATATCACCATTGGTTCTGCCAAGACAAAATTCAACCAGCTTTGTAAATTCGGTGCGATATTCGTCCTCCGACCGTCCCTGAAATTGATTGTTGACCCCAATCAGCAACCCAACCAGGTCATATGAATCATACACAGAATCCTGGTTCAAGGTATGAATGAGATCGTTTGTCGTCCAACCGGTACGGGCCACAACATGCATTGTGTCTACCTGAATACCATTAACGAGCAATGAATCTTTCAGCTGAGCCGGCCAGCTTTCATTCCTGCTAACGGACTGTCCGATCGTGTACGAATCACCCAGTGCCAATATTTTAACCCCCCGGGAAGGAAAATGGATGACCGTTTCCAAGTCGTTAATATTCGAACATGAATAAAACATTAAAGCAAACACGGCCAGAAATACTGGAGTGAATAGTCGAATTCGAATAAAAGGATAGCCTCTCATAATTCTTGCTGAATGTAATGTTAGCTTTAATCATGCTTTAATGACATGATTTTCGCCTGTAGTTGATTAAAGTCTTGCCGGCTGAAAGAGCCTGTGGATTGCCACTGAATATGTCCTCTGGAATCCAGTAAGAACAGGTAGCATTCGGATTTGTCATTCATACCGAGTTTTTCTTTGTAAGAACTTAAACGCCCATAATAAGTACTCACATGATCATGCCGGGCCTGCGGGACGCCGGATCGCATACCGCCATCAATAATCGGTGCAATCAGTTTCCATCCCGTGGAAATCATTGGGATTTCATAAAAATCAATAAAGGTACTATCGCCGTAAACTTGAATAAACGGATTGAGCCAGGAGTCAATTTTCGACTGTGTGTCCCGTTCAAAGGCAATCAACAACAGAGTGATTTTTCCGGCCACTGAATCCGGAAACAAGACATCTTTACCGGACAAGGTTTCTGCTTCCAGCTCCGGGAAGGACATACCGATATTATCCTCATTTAATAATGTCTGATCCTGGCTTTGAGCCTGTAATACGACAAGCATGAACAATAGTCCTGTAAATAAGATGCCTAAGTATTTGGTTTTATGTTGCATAAATTGGTCAAAAATAAAATTGTACGCCTACTCCATTAGGGCTAACATAAGCATGGGTCAAAACTTTTTCCAATAATTTCGTATTTTGCTGCTGCATATAAAAAACCACAGCATCAAACAAAAATAAAAAACTACCCTGTAAAATAATGGATTGGCCATATCCTTTTAAGCGATATTTATGTTTGGACGCACTTTTGGACCGTTCTATCAGATAAAAACCGGTCATCATGTAGGCCACGTCCAGACCGGCGTTGAATAACAGAATGTTTTCGATATTGGCCTGCTCCTCTATGGACTGAAAAAGACTGATTGACGTATCGGCTGTCACGGCACCACAATAACCAAGACCCGCAATACCCAGGTTGATCACGTTCCAGGCTGTATTCATTTGATAAAAATATTTTTGTCGCTCATCATCGGTTGTAAAGTACAACGGCGTACTGACGGCAATATTGGATGCTGCCCAACCGCCTAATGTCAGCATAGCCAGGGTATTAATCCGGTTTCGGGTCTCATTAAAATCGTTGAGCAGAGGATCCTGAGAATAAACGTCGCCGGTCAATACAAATACAAGCACCAACATTAAAAAGGGCATATTTTTGATCATAATAGTTTCCTGCTTGCGTTTATGTTGAAAACAATGAGGACAGGCCGCCATCAATATGCAATATCTGACCTGTCATCCACCTTGATTGTTCCGTTATTAAAAAGTAGGCGCCTTCGGCCATATCCCGCGGTTGCCCGATGGCTTTAATGGGATGGCGCTTTTTAGAAGCTTCGACTTTCTGCTCCGAGTTTAATAAATAAGCGGCCATAGGCGTATCCGTAATAGACGGGGCGACCACATTGAAACGAATACCACTCTTGGCGTACTCCGCAGCCAGAGAACGGGCTAATCCTTCTACGGCTGCTTTAGCGGCTGCCACTGAAGCATGAAATGGCATGCCCGATTTTACGGCAACGGTGCTGAATAGAACAACCGAAGCCTGGTCCGCTTTCTTTAATCGCGCTATGATGTACTGAATAATACGCACGGCGCCAAGGACATTGATTTTGAAATCATTGATAAAATCATCCTCGGTCAGCCGGGTAAAAGGCTTTAAATTGATGGTTCCCGGACAATAAACCATACCATCAAGCCTTTCGGGCAGAAATTCGTCAAGGCTTTGCAGGGAATCGTTTAAGATATTCAGAGTCGCGTGGTAAATATTAGCAGACCTTTCGGCATCCACGGGATTTCTGGAGATAACATACACACTGTGGCCTTCATCAGCTAATCGTTGCCCTAATATTTGCCCGATTGCAGACTGTCCACCGATAACAAGATAGTTTTTTGCATTTTTCATAATATTGACTACCTTTATTTTAAATGAGCGTTATGAGCGATATGTAACACTGTCAGCCACTCATTTATTCCTTGAGGTCGTTTCAATTTATCTGGCAGATGAAATCATCACACATTAATCCGTTTCAATTTTCTTAGGCGGATCTGAATCGGCCTATATTAGCAGAGGTTTTTTTCCGGACGAAGCCTGCCAGGTGGGGATAGATATCCGTTTGGGATTACCGAATGCCTGGGAAAAATCCGTTGATTAACCCTAATGTCATTCTAATTATTATTCTAACACCGTACCTATTGTGTCATCTGAAACGGGCATGTGAAATTAATTTTCAGGCAAACAAAAATTCAGGCGTCCGCTTTAATCCCGGTATGTGTAAAACGGGACATCCGTCTTCATCAATTTGCACATCTTCGGGCCAGGCGAAGTTTTTATAAAAACTTTCAAAGTATGGTTTATCATAGGGTAATAATTTTATGAAAACGCGGCCTTCTTCATCGCTATCCATAATATCCGAGGTCAGTCCGAAATCGACTTCGCCCAGTTTGCTGCGAATGATAAAACGGGGAATGCTGCGTCCGCTTTCAAGACGGCGAATTTTTGTGGCGATATCGATCAATGTGGATACATCGACGGCGTAGTCCGTGAGCCAGGGAATCTGTAGCTGTAAGCCGGCAATATACAGATGATGGAATTCGATACCCGCTTCACGATAGTGGTAAACCAATTTTAACATTTCCTCTTCTGAAGCATTGATAAAGGGCAGCAACGGTGTATTGCTATATACAGTAATACCTTTGTTACGCAGTATTCCGGATAACATTTTATGCTGCGGGCTGAATTCGTTGGAATGTAAAAATTGTGTTTCGATTTCCAGGCGGGTTGGACCGGCAACCGATACATCATTTAATTTGCCCAGTTCATGCACAGCTGCCCGGGTGAAAACATGTGGCCGATAATTGAACATTAAGCTGCGGCAGCGAACCGCTGTAACATGTTCGATCTTTTTTAAAATATTGAATAAAGACTTAAACGGGTGAAATCGGTTCATAACATCATCCTTTGCTGCTATAACCACATCGGTGATGAATGGATTTTTTTTGATGTAATCGATATTCTGCTTCAATTCATCGTCATCCGCGTCCAGGTCCATTTCAACTCTTGTTTTATGCGGCCTGAACAGCGTATCGGAACCGGTAGGCACAATGGTTTGCTGAATGCGTTGATCGGACTGTGCCTGCTGTTGTAGTTGCATTAAAGCGTCATGTACCCCATCGAGGGTGTTATCGGTGATTTCTTGTTGCAGGGGAAAAATCATGTCAGTGGATCGTGGTTCCCGGGCACCCCAAAACAGATTTTCATCGCCGAGATCAGCCATAAATTTAACAT
>WJIP01000107.1 GCA_014730185.1 Caldithrix sp.
CCTCTATCGTTCGTACAACCTTGATGAATTGATCGAAGTCCACCGGTTTTGTGATATAACAATTGGCATGCAACTGATAGGACCGGGCGATATCCTCTTCCGCCTGCGAAGTGGTCAGGATGACCACCGGTATTTTACGCAGTTTGCCATCCTTCTTAATGTCCTCGAGCACTTCTCGCCCGTCTTTTTTCGGTAAATTCAGGTCCAGAAGGATAAGATCCGGTATTGGTTTATCACTGTATTTTCCTTCGCGATGCAGGTATTCCACAGCCTCCACACCATCAATAGCCACATTTAGATTATTGTGAATTTTACTTTCTTTTAAGGCTTCTTTGGTTAGCCGAACATCGCCTGGGTTATCTTCAACCAGCAAAATTTCTACCGGTCTTATTCCAAAATTAGTTGATTGGGACATAGAAATTACTCCTTATGCTGGGGTATAGTAAAATAAAAGGTTGAACCACTGCCGAGCTCGGATTTTACCCAAATTGCTCCACCATGCCGCTCGACAATTTTTTTACAGATCGCTAAACCGATGCCAGTGCCCGTATAATGCTCTTTCTCATGCAACCGTTGAAAAATGATAAAAATACGGTCCGCATACTGGGGATCAATGCCGATTCCGTTATCTTTGACGGCAAACTGCCAATAGGATCCATTCTGCTTTAGAGAAATCTGAATATGCGGCCGCTGCTCACCCCGGTATTTTAAACCGTTTTCGATTAGGTTTCGAAATACGCGCACCATCTGATCGCCGTCTGCTTTAATTCTGGGCAATTCATCGTTGAATACAACAGCATGGGTATCTTCGATGCGAGGCTGCAAAATTTTTATGGCTTCACCCAGCAACACATTACAGTCAGCCGTCTCAAAGGATTTGCCTCGCGTGCCAACCCTTGAATAGGAAAGCAAATCGTTGATCAGTATTTTCATGCGATTGGCGCCGTCCACGGCATAATCGATGAATTCTACACCATCCTCATCCAGTTTGTCCCGGTAGCGGCGTTCGATCAGTTGCAGATAATTGCTAACCATACGCAATGGTTCCTGCAGGTCATGCGAAGCCACATAGGCGAACTGTTCAAGGTCTTCATTGGAACGTTTCAAATTTTCAGTATCGATTTTAAGCTGTGCTTCGGTTTCTTTCAGTTCGGATATATTCATGATACTAACCAGCACCTGTGTGGAATCATCATGCTTGGGAAAATTCATCCGTAGGAGTGTCTGAATCGTATTGCCCTTGGCAGTACGAAATAACATTTCCTTCTCAAAGACCTCTTTTTCTTCAGCTAAAGCCACCAGCTCGTCAATAAAACCGGGCAGGGTTTCATCCGTAGCGAACACCGTTTCCAGAGATTGCAACAAATCTGTTTTATTATCGGCTTCGAACATGGTGACGGTTTCCTGATTGACATCCAGAATTTTGACTTTAGTCAATAATTCTTTTACGTACTCATAATGTGCATCCAAATATTCTTTAAAATCGGTTACGCCTTCGGCTTTTATTTTTTTCACTTCATCTATGATTTCAGCCCAGTCTTCCTCCCATAAAGAAACCGGCGAATTGTTGAAAACGTTACGGAAGCGCTTCTCTGAGGCCTTGATTTTTTGTTCAGCCTGCTTAAGTTCGGTGATATCCGTGGCCGAAGCGTATAAATCCTTACCCAAGGGAGCGGTTACCCATTTAAGGACGCGATATGATCCGTCCTTATGGCGGTAGCGGTTGGTAAAGTTAACCGTCGGTTGACCCTCCCTTAGTTTTTCAACCTCCCGTTCAGTCGGTTTGATGTCCTCGGGATGTATAAATTCAAAAAACGGCTTCTCCATGAGTTCCTGCAAGGACCAACCCAGAGTGCTTTCCCAGGCTGGATTCATCTGTCGGAAATAACCGTCGGTATCGGCGACACAGAGCAAATCCAGTGATACATTGAAAAAATGGTCTCGGGCTTCTTCGGCCAGGATACGCTCGGTAAGATCATTAAATATAACCAGCACTTTGTCGCCGACCTTACTTCCGATAACAGTAAAATAGCGGTCGCTGCCGTTCTTACAACGGACCTTAACTTCAAAGGGCTTCGTCGAACGGTTTTCTCCGGAGGCAGTCTCCATCTCTTCCATCCATTCCGCCCGAATGCGTTGCCGTTCCTGTTTATCCGGATAAGCTTTTTTGAACCAATGCTCAACTGTGGGAATATCCTTCAGAGTGTAGCCAAGAATATTAAGAAAGCTGTCATTCAAATACTCTATATTATTCTCCAGATCTGTGATCACTTTGGGCAGCGGAGATTCTTTAATTATTCGGCGAAAACGATTTTCACTTTCGGTCAGCGCATTTTGAAATTCGATGCGACTGATATATCCCGCCAGATTTTCGGCAATAGCATTCAGCAATGAATCTTCTTCATTCAAAAACGGGTCTTTTCGCTGCTCTGCATCCGGATTCAAAAGATTTACTTTTAAATGGCCTCTCTGTTCATCCGCAATGACGATGGGTTTTATCATTGAATGTTCCGAATCCTTGAACGACTCGCTTTTAAAATGAAAATGATCCAGTTTTATTGCGGCACAGGTTTGTTC
>WJIP01000108.1 GCA_014730185.1 Caldithrix sp.
AGTTTGAATGATACCTTTTTTATCATAAGAAAACTGAGCTTCTGGAGAATTAAGTAATAAGTATTGTGGTATGTGTGATGGTTCAGTTACCTGGGGTGCCAGTTTGCCGGATTGCAAATTTTGTCTTTTATCCAGCGTCCTTTTAATTACGGATGTGAACCGTTTCAAAGAAGCAGAATGGATCAGGACATCTGTAAATACATTGCTTATGGAAGATTTTAATATAGCTTTGATTTGCATTTCCTTAACAATTGGAATAATTATAGTATTTCCAAATTGCGTTAAAATAACTTTAACATCTTCCTCCATTTGTTCCACTGAAGATGCAGCATTCACTAACACAATCCCACCAGGTCTTCCTTCCTTCAAAACATTTACCAAATATTCTACATCTTTTACGAAGGAAATTGTTACCCCTTGAGCCAACGTCAAACGGCTTATTTTGGATTTGAGTGCTTTATCCGCCCCAACAACAACGATGGATTCTTTTTTTATTATATCTGCTTTTTCTTCAGTATTACCGAATATATCCAACCAATCCATGAGCAGGGCTCCGTTGCCTTTTATCCGATTAAATGAAAATAGTTTAAGATTTAACTTCTAAAAAAACAAACGTAAATTGCCTTACTATACTTCTGCGTAACCACCATGAATAACGCATCCGCTATGCATACACACCATCGGCCCAAGTGAGATATGATCCATTTCATATTAACCGAAATTAAATTTTTAGCAAAGGCATTACTTAGACAGGGAATATTCTAACATCGGCTAAAAGTTGTTCTATCAAACTTATTTAATTAATTTGAATTAACTTTCATTTGCAAATTAGAAAGCAATCAGTGATTGAATCCAGGGATTAAAATGAGCAACATCATTTATGGATTAACAGCTTTTTTCCCTGATTTAGACTCGCATTCACAATCCAGATTGTTTACAACCTGTAATGAGGTAAAATAATGGTAATAAGGCTTATAATTTTATTGACCATCCTGTGGGGATCGTTGTTATTTTCCAGTAACGCGGATACGCTTTATATCTTGCATACGACTGATGTGCACGGACAGATTTACCCCTATGATTATTATCATGATACACCAGCGAATAATAGCCTGGCCCACATTTATAACCGAATCGTTGAATATAGAAAAAATCACAATAATGTTATGTTACTGGATGGCGGTGACCTGATTCAGGGCAGTCCCTTTTCTCATTATTTTAATATGATAGAAAACTCCGTATTGCATCCGATAATATTAACTATGAATTATATGGGTTACGATGCCTTTGCTGTTGGAAACCATGATATCGAACAGGGACTTCCGGTTTATGAATCGTTACGTCGACAGTCGCATTTTCCCTGGTTATCAGCCAACGGGGTGCTTGATGATGGGCGCACGTACTTTGAACCGTATACGATTGTGAAGCGCAATGGTATACGTGTTGGCATTATTGGCTTAACTACTCCAGCAATCCCCATGTGGCTGGATTCCACTCTTTATCCGGGAATAAACTGGAAAGACATGGTAAAATCGGCAAAAAATTATGCCCGTAAACTGCGCCCAAAAGTTGATCTGCTGGTAGGTTTATTTCATGCTGGTTTCGAGGAAGCTTACAGTGCCGGACAAACGAAAGCATTGGGTTTACCCAATGAAAATGCATCCCTTTTGGTTGCCAAAGCCTTGCCCCAATTCGATATTATTTTTGCCGGACATTCCCATCGTGAGGTTGTTTCATCCGACATACAATTTACTAAAAATAATAAATCACAGCATAGGCTTGAACTGGATGGTAAATCCACATTACTGATTAATTCCGGTGCCCGGGCCCATAATCTGGGTGTCACCCGAATCATTTTGCGGATGGAAGAAAACCACTCAGATCGTTGGCAGATTATTTCCAAAGCTGGATGGCTGGAAAAGGTTGTTGATTTCCAACCTTCGATAGCGATTAAAAGGCTTCTGCAAAGCCATCACAAAAAAACACTAACCTATATTCGGAATCCAATTGCACAAACGCTGGATACTTTATCATCGAAGCATGCCCGTTTTAAAGACACACCTTTTGTGGAATTAATCAATAGGGCACAGATGCATCATACCCGAACCGACATTTCCTTTGCGGCTGTTTTTAATGACCGTTTTGTACTTGAACCGGGACCGATACGGGTAAAAGATGTTTATAATATGTATTGGTATGAAAATTTTTTGTATACACTGAAAATGAGCGGTAAACAAATCAAGGATTTTCTGGAATATTCTGCAAATTATTACCAACTGAGTGATGATACGTTGACAACCAATCCACAGATGGCCGGTTTTAATTATGATATGGCAGAAGGACTACAGTATACTATCGATGTAAGTAAAACGCCCGGTGAGCGTATCTCGACAATCATACATTTAAAAACACAAAAGCCCCTAAATCCGGACAGCCTCTATACCGTGGCGATGAACAGTTACAGGGCCACGGGCGGAGGCGGGCATCTTGCAGCAGCCGGTATTCAGCAACCATCCATTATATACAAATCAACGGTTCAGATTCGCACCATTTTAATCGATTACCTCAAAAATAAAAAAATTATCCATGCGAGGGCAGATAATAATTGGCGCATTATCCATTAGAAAGAGAGTGGGAGTCGTCCGCCTCTTGATCTTTCTCTTTGCGGCGTTTTTGCAGATATTGATTATTCATCTCTTCAATTTGATAGATTGTCTGGGCAATTTGTGAGTCGGTTAATCCCTTGGTCCAGTCTTCCATTAAGTAACGATCCGGATGATCCAAAGCCAAGTGTACGATATTTGAAAATGGAATCATATAATAGCGATAGAGTTGATCGATTTTGGCGCATTGTATATCAAAGTTTATGCTAGATTCGTGTTGCTGATTCGTTGGAACAACGAAATCTTTTTCAAGTCTGCCGTTGGAACGTATAACCTGAATGGCCATATGCAGATTACCAATCCAGCTTCCCACATTGGTGAAATTAAGAATTTGATTAGCTGCCCTGGTTGTTACACTTAATCCGGATTGAAAGTCTGGTTTACTGTCAAGGATTTTGAGATCAGACAGCATGTAAATATACACATTTTCCAGATCTTCCATAGCCCGGCGATTAATGGGATATTTTTTTAAATCCAGGCTGCGAAATTCACGACGCGGATAGGTAATAACGCGTTCATCCGATTGGGCAACTGAAACATGGAAATCAAATACTTTTCTGATTGTGCTATAGTTCAACTGAAAATCGGAGTCACTGACAGCCAGATGGTCCATTTTTAAAATATTGCTGATTTGCACCAGAAGTTCCAATGGATAAGTTAATCCTAATGGCTGTTCATGGTAATGAATTAATTGAACACGATCCGGTTTATATTGGCTTTTGGTATACACTTCCGCAACTCGGCGAGCCGATTCTTCCCAGGGAGCAAAATCGTAAAAAGCAACCCGGTCGAGTAAATTATTACGTTCCAGAAAGTCGCGTGGATTTTTACCGCATAAGGCAATTATAGTCAAGAACCCATCATCCGAGGGCAGGTAGGCATCACGTTCTTTGATAATTTTATTAAGATCACTAAATGAATGTTGTGAATTGAGATATTGTCTGAAACCAAGAATTTTATTCATCTTATACCTTCTTTAATTGAAACGACGGATATATTAAAATATTTTTGTCTTATATGTTAATAATATTGAGTTTTCACAAATTTAGATTATTCAGTAATTCGATCATTTTCGATCATAAATTTCTAATTTTGAGTATTTTAAAGAATTTACTATTTTACCGACTTATATCAAAGGATTTTTATACGCTTAGTAGAAAGAATCAACATCATTGATAATTTTATTGCTATCGGACCACAATGGAAAACATTGTTTAATAATTCATTTCATTACAGCCCTTTTCTGCCCTGGGAATGGATGCTTGAAAAATGGCTGAATTATCACAAAAATCTAAACGAAACGGAACTGACTCTTTTTTGTTTGGAAGATGATAATGAACAAATCAAAGCTATATTGCCGCTATTATGTCATAAATGGAGACAAGCTGGATACCTGCACTAAAAAACTACTAAAATCACATAAATTAGGTTTTAAATAATTATCTTGATCCGAATGCGATTATGAAGACAGAGGCTACATTGTATCAATCGAAATATACCACATATTGTTTAGAAAAATTGTAATGATAAAAAAACGATTAACCACCCAGTTGCCTTGTTACCTGGGTTCCCTTGAATATTTCTGGAAAATTGCCCAATGCGATGTGCTGGTTCTAACCGATCAATTACAATATACAAAACGATCTGTAGCTTCCATTTCCGCGCCCTTGAAGGAAAATGATGATCGCCTCCGTATTCCGGTAAAACATGACGAACAACCCACTCCTATATTCAAAAAACGTATTGATACCTCATTAAACTGGACACGAAAACATTATAAAACACTTTATCATACCTATCATCACTTACCATTCGCTTATTATTACCTTCCGCAGTTAAATGAGGTATTTGACCGTTTACCTTCAAAGTTAACTGATGTTTTATATAATATAATTATGCTTATTAGCGGATGGCTCCACTTTGATGTTCAAATTATCACCGGTTCTTCTATAACGAATTTTGAAGAGGCCAATGCCTTCATTCGACAGGCCATGCACCAATATCAAGCATCAATTTACCTCAATGATGAAACAGTTTTTAGACGGAATTGGGTATCTAAAAAAATTTTAAATGAATTCGGTGTGGAAACAAAAACTTTTTACCCCCTGCCCGATTCACATCTATTTCGTTCTTATGCTCATCAATCGATTTTACTGTTTATCTTACAATTTGGGCCGGAAAGTGGCTACCTGATTAAGCAATATTTACCTGAAAGCCTATCCAGTAATCGATTTAAATAATATTAATACTCGAACTTATACTATCCAGAAACATAGTTTAACCACATCAGACTCTGACTGATGGTTCCTGTTCTCAAACGACTTCGATTAATCGCCTCTGTAAATTCTTTCAAACTGAATGCCGAGAGAAATTCTCGTTCCAGGTAGCCTAACACAGAACGTCGAATATCGGTCATAAAAATTGAGCCGGAAGGCTTTGTAATACGTTCCATTTCATCCAGCATACACTTGGGGGCATCAACGAGATGCAGCATGTTTAAATTAATCGTTACATCAAATGTATTATTTTCAAAGGAAGTGCTTTGCACATTTTCCTGGAAAAATTGAATCCGGTCCGATATAGTTGTTTGCGCTATGGTCTCTTTAGCCATCTTTAATAATGGCCCAGAGAGATCTATGCCAATACATTCGCAATCTTTTAACTGTTCCCCTAAGGTTATTAATGTCTGTCCGGAGCCACACCCCATATCTGCAATCTTAATGGGAGTATTATGTTTATTTCTGATAAGTTTTAAATAGTGATTGCCGAACCTTCTTCCCATTTTTGCATGCTTTTTAGCATAACGTCCGGCAAATAACTCATCTTCAAAAACCGGTGTATGTTTGAGAGGTTTTCGTTTCATGCATTTACTACCCACTTTTCTTCTGTCAAACACTTACATATTTAACCAATAGGTTATCTTCATCATAAATATATTATCCGGAGCGATGTTCCATAAACGATCGGCCGAATGGCCAAACTGAAATTCACCAATATTTTGATAACCAAACTTACTATGATTCCATACAAGATAGAAGGTTGAACCGGGTAAAAACTCCCATCTCAGGATGGCATTGAGTCTTAATGATTTGACATTGAAGTCCGGATTATCAAATGAAATGGGTTCGGCCGGACCGTTGCCATCCGGATCTGCCCAATAGCTGTCTTCATCATCCATATTTATGGAACCACCCGAGTTATCAAATCGGGTAAAATTGTAGCTTCCGGATTTAGCTAAGTATTTAAAATTGCGATAATCGCCGGCTGATATCAAAGGTTGCGCATAAAACTGTAAACTTAACTTGGGAGTAAAAGTCCAACTAACACGAAAACTAGAAGAAAATTCTTTATGATTTAATTCACCGAATACATAACGCTTACCGAAAGTGCTTTCAGCCAGAGGATCATCAAAATCGCCAACCCACTGAGCAAATGTTCGTCGCCAACTTATCTCGGGATTTATACGAAAGCTCAGGGTTGAAGACGGTTTAATTTCGAATGCAATATCCACCGACTGATTACGGTTTTGCGGACTGCGTATGTAAGCTCGCGATCCTAATGACCAAGTTACGTCTTTTCGGTTATCACTTTCCAGCCAAATGCCGTATTGCCATCCCGGTGTGGATTTGGTCATGGGGCCACCACGGGTCAGACTGTGGTTTAAAGTTTCCGGATTATAGGCAAAATTCCCTTCAATACTGTAGTAATTTAGAAACTGCAGCCAATAATTGGTAAAAACTCCGGACCAGGTTACATTTCTATCAAAATCCGTGGTAGCAAAAACGGCTAAGCCTACATTTGCTCGTCGGTAATAGTCTGTTGGTTCGGTCCAACGATGGCCGCCGGCAACATGAGCGTTGATCATATCCGTACGCCACATGAATCCCATATCATTTACATCAAAATTGGGATGTATAAATCCTAACGCCGAATTAAAAAAATAGTTACCTTTCTGTTTATTTATAGTAAATCTACCTGCAAACCCGGTTAGCGCATTTGCCGAGCTATCTACATTAACATGCGCAGCATCGGGTCTCTGGAAATAATGCCGAGAATTACGTTGCACGTTTGTTATACGTTGTTGGTTACCACGGACATGACTCATCCCCATCCATCCGGTCACCACCCATACCCGGCTGGTATCCAGAAACGACCAACCGTCCAGGCCAACTGTGTAGGCCCCTTTGTTAAATTCCTCCTCCAAATGCCCATTTTTAAACCGACGCTGTGCGGTTGTTGTAATGATCCCTAAACCCCGAATTCCATCATTCATTTCTTTTTGAATTCGTGTCACGCCATAATAAGTTAAAGGCTCTACTTCCGCCTGTGAACGCTCACCTGCGTATTCAATTTCAGCATATTCTCTGGATGTGACCGCATGCATCGTACCTATATTCCAGTCATTACCAATTTTACCGGTAAGTTTTCCCGCCCCTAAAATACGTGTGCCATCCGGGACGTCAGCATAATCATGATCGGGTAAGGACCCTGCCGGAGCCCTTCCGATACGTCGGCTGTAAAAAAAGTTAGGTGA
>WJIP01000109.1 GCA_014730185.1 Caldithrix sp.
GCATCCTGATTCACATGTTCCGGAAATTTGGCTTACCAATCGATTCGATTGGCGATGCAAAGGTGATTGTCAATATTTGGGGCGAAACCTTTTATCAATATTTCGATGTGGATCGACCCGGCGTATTCGCCCCTTTATACGGATTATATATGGTACTTGTAATTGTCTATATTTCGTTTCTCAGCATAACGTCATTGCGGGCCGGGAAACGACGAAAAGCCCTGTTGGCTTTGTTGGCTATTTTCTTCTTTGTAAACGGTTTGGTGTTTGATTTCCTGTTTATTGTCGATGTATTTCTCGTAATGCCCTTATCCGGAATCAGCGTGATAGTTTTTATCGCCATCATATCTGCAGAACTTTTAGGTTCCATTCTTAAATTTTTCCAAAATCGAGCTCTAATCAAAATAGTTGGAAACCGCAAAATATTTTATTTGAGATAAAAACTCTTTACATGAATATTATGGTAAAATTCTGCAAAACATTTTTATTTCTGCTTGTTATTATCACTGCCACATTGGCTCAGGAACAAAACATCAAATTTACTCATCTTACGATGAAGGATGGTCTTCCTGATAATCGTGTTCACGATATTCAGAAAGACTCCAAAGGATTTATGTGGTTTGCCACTTCCAACGGCCTTGCCCGCTTTGATGGATATGGCTTCAAAGTATTCAAATATAGTCCATCGGACACAAACAGTGTCCGGGGTAACGGGATTCGTTCTCTATACAAAGACGAGGACAACATTCTTTGGTATGGGTTAGACAGGTATGATAGCCTGAAAGGTAATTTCAAACGATATAAATTTCAGCCTATATTCCGGAATTGGTGTTCGCACGGTGTTGTAGGTGAGATGCTCCAGGATCCGTTCGATTCCAAGAAAGTACTTTGGATTAGAGATTTATCTGGATGGCAAAAATATATTGTAAATCCTGCAAAACCTTTAAAGGAATTTGAAAAAGAACTCCTGGTCGATTCAACGGAAGATAGTTATGTTCGTAAATGGGGACTTATCACACTATTTTCTGTTCCCGAAAGAGCATGCAATATATGCAGGTATCTTTAATTATATGAATTCAATCCGATCCGCTTGTTTTGACGATTTATAATTATAATATCGTAAGTTGATAAAGAGAGTATTTTTATGAGATATATTTTAGCGTTGCTTTGTCCTTTTTGTATTGTTAATTCTTCCTTTTCCAATATTCCCTTAAATCCAAAATTTGAACATCTGACAGTGACCGATGGCTTATCTTCAATGAATGTTATTTCTATTTACCAAGATTATCTGGGTTTTTTATGGATTGGCACTGAAATTGGTCTAAATAAATATGATGGATATGATATACAGAATTATGTAAGAAAAGTGGGAGATAAATTTTCACTGTCACACAATACCATAACTGCCATTACTGAAGATGCTGATAGTATTTTGTGGATTGGTACTGGATATAATGGTATCAATAAGTTTAATCGCGATTCAGAAGATTTCTTATCAATTTATCCTGAGGGACTATACACTTCTGATTTATGCCGGGATTTCAACAAAAATTTGTGGATTGGTACAGAACGGGAGGGGGGTGGTCTTTATAAATTAACAAAGCGCCTTAAAAACGCAGACTCTATTATTTACTCATTTAAATGTTTTAAGCAAATCGATGGTAACTCAAAATCGTTAAATCACAGTTCGGTAACCTGCATTATTGAAGACAGTAATCAAAACCTTTGGATCGGAACTTATAACGGACTATGCAGGCGTGATAACAACGATACCACTTTCACCCGTTACTTATTTGTCGACTCATTAAATAAAGCCAAACAACCGATTAAAGTGACCTGTTTGTTTGAAGATGACCAAGAAGATATCTGGATGGGAACTGAGAATTCAGGTTTGTATAAATATACTCATAAAACAAACCATTTTGAAAAAGTTCTTGAAGAAATTAGCGGTCCGGTTGCTTCAATCGAACAAGACAATAGAGGAAATATCTGGATTGGATTAAACAATGAAGGTGGATTATATATTTACGATGACGATAGTGACTACCTCAAACATCTGAAAAAAAATAACGCGAATATAGCCGGCCTGAATGATAACACGATCAATATCATTTACAAGGACAGATCAGGTATAATGTGGATAGGTACAAAATCAGGAGGAATTAATAAATTTGATTGGAAAAAGCAGGTTTTTAATCATTTGAATATGATCAGAGGTGAAACGCCCAGTTTAAATGATAATATTGTCCAGACTATCTTTGAAGAAAATGAGAATCTTATCTGGATAGGAACTTCCCGCGGTGGAGTAAACTTGTTGGACCTTAGTAATCAGAGTGTGAGTTACTTACAAGTTTATGAATCAAAAACAAAAATATCAGATATTCAAAATGTGAAGTGTATTTTTATCGATAAATATAAAAATGTCTGGTTTGGCACAGAGGTTGGACTTGCTATTTTTGATCGCAAAATCAACAAGATTATTCATTATAAAAATATTCTCAGAAATAAAGAAAAACAGCATCTGATTTGCTATCCCATCAGAGCACTGCTGCGGGATAAAAATGATTTAATATGGATCGGTACAGAAGGGCATGGTTTGATTAGATTTAATCCTGAAACAGAAACTTTTTCACAATTTTCAAGGAATAATAAAAAATGGAGTGGAGGAATCTGGGTTCATTTTATTCATGAGGATAATAAAAATAATTTATGGATCGGGAGCGAGGGTTTGAATTTGTATGATCGTAAAAATGACTCTTTTAGCTTATTCAATACGCTATATGCTGTCCATTTTATGAAAGATATACAGGATAGAATATGGTATTCACGATTCGTAGGTGGTATAATGCAGGTTAGTACGGACGGAAAACATCTTCAACATATTACTGAATCTGATGGATTGGCAAGTAACGATGCCTGGTGTATTTTTCAGGATGAGTCCACTAATATTTGGATCAGCACTGGAAAAGGAATTACAAGAATAAATACGGAAGATAATTCTATTGTAAATTTTGATGTGCGCGATGGATTACAGAGTAATGAATTTTTACGGGGCGCAGGTCATCAAGGAAAAAGCGGTAGATTGTATTTTGGCGGTACAAATGGATTAAATTTTTTCTATCCGGATAGTATAAAA
>WJIP01000110.1 GCA_014730185.1 Caldithrix sp.
TAAGAATAGCGTCCACCATAACGGTTTTACTTTTTTTCTTGGTAATCGGTCAAATTGAATGCGTCCGCCTGTTTGCTGGTTTTTTTTTAACCGGCTTTGTAAATCAAAGTTACGGTGTTTTTTTAAAGGTCCTAATATTGGCATATCATTCAACTACTGTGTTTAGCCATCTGTAATGCCTATAGTATCTTTTAAGTGATTAGGTAAAAAATAGTTAATCAAATAAATGTAGTCAATAAAAAATGGGTTGATTGAAAAACCAACCCATTTTAACAACAGAACGCTATGCGAATTCCAACTAGTCTACTTTGGCACGTTTGGCATCATAATACATATAAATCAGCAGAAGCAGAAACATGAAAAAACCTAAGATTTGCCCGCCATCGGAATGTTCGGCCCAATGCTCGGTACCGATTGCCTGCATGATACTCCAGCCATCCACACCGGTTATCGATTGGCCGATAAATATGATGGCAGCCGCAATAACACCCATAATGGCACCACCGGCAATAAATCCGGATGCAATCAGTGTGCCTTTGTCTTTACGGGCACTGCGCAGTTTTTCATCATTCGTGCTTTTGGAAACCAGATGAGCGATGATACCTCCGGCCAGAACGGGCGTGTTAAGGTGAATGGGCAAATACATACCCAGGGCAAACGCCAGTGGGGGAATACCCAAAAATTCCAGCACAACCGCCAGTATTACACCGGCCAGGTAAAGAATCCAGGGAGCGGGTTCGCCGGTCATTAATGGTTCAAGAACCGCGGCCATAGCAGATGCCTGCGGTGCTTCCAGACCGCCCGGACCGAATCCAAAGGTTTGATGCAGCATAAATATTACGGCACCCACGGAGAGTGCAGCAAACAAGGTACCCAAAAATTTGAATCGCTCCTGGGTGCGGGGTGTGGTACCCAGCCAGTAACCGATTTTCAGGTCAGTAATAAAACCTCCGGCCATAGACAAGGCTGTACAAACTACACCACCAATAATAAGAGCAGCCAGCATACCTTTTTCACCACTGAGGCCCACACCCACTAATATGACTGATGAAATAATAAGGGTCATTAAAGTCATTCCGGAGACGGGGTTGGTACCGACAATAGCAATGGCCCGGGCGGCCACGGTGGTAAAAAGGAAGGCAATAATAGTAACGATGGCCAAACCGGACAGAGCATAAATAAAATTTCCGTCAACCACTAAGATCAAAAAGAAAACAAAAACGCCTAATAAAGCACTTACCAGTAATACCACTAACCATTTCATTTTTATATCGGTCTGGGTACGCGGAACCTTTTCGGCATCTTCCATTCCCACACCTTTTCCGCCAATTTCCTTAGCGGCCAGTTTAAAAGCGCCGACTATTATTTTATGAGATTTAATAATACCAATTAAACCGGCAGCGGCTATCCCACCGATACCCACATGGCGTACGTAGGTACTGAATATTTCCAAAGGTGTCATATCGATTATGGGATGACCGGGCACCATCGATCCGATGTGATACATACCGGGTAAAATGACCCACCATGCTAAAAAAGAGCCACTGGCAATAATTAAAGCATATTTTAGCCCGACAATGTAGCCCAGACCCATAACCGCTGCGCCAATATTAAGACGTAATTCCAGTTTGGTGGCGGCAGCCAGACGCTCGCCCCATTCAAAAACACGGGTGGATACCACTTCCTTCCAGAATCCGAAACCGGATACAAAAAAGTCGTAAAGTCCCCCTACAAACAGGGCTTTAAGTAAAATTTTGGCTTGTTTACCACCGGCTTCCCCAGCCACTAAAACTTCAGTTGTGGCGGTGGCTTCGGGAAAGGGAAACTCACCGTGCATGTCCTTCACGAAATAACGACGGAAGGGTATTAAAAATAGAATACCTAATATACCTCCTGTGAGGGAAGACAGAAAAACCTGTAAAAAAGTAGCGTTCAGTCCCAGAATATATAATCCTGGAATGGTGAAGATGGCTCCGGCCACAATAACGCCCGAACTGGCGCCAATGGATTGAATGATCACATTTTCCGAGAGCGCATTTTTACGACGCAAAAGCGATGATAAGCCAACAGCTAAAATGGCGATAGGTATGGCTGCTTCAAAAACCTGTCCGATTTTTAATCCCAGATAGGCGGCAGCTGCTGAAAAAATAACAGCATAAAATAATCCCCAAAATAACGAATAGGAGGTAACTTCCGGCAAGGGCTTATCATCCGGCACAACCGGTTTGTAAACCTCACCTTCCTTGAGCTTTCGATAAGCATTTTCCGGTAAACCTAATCCAGATTTTTGCGGTTCCATAAGGTCTCCTTACTTAAGATGTTGAATGAACTGAATCCTCTTAGTGCATACTCATCGTTGTGGTCCAACGTTATGTTCAAATGGCGCTGTGTAAACTTATAAAACCATAAGTTACTAAAATACTTAATTCGATTAAATAAGTAAAGAGAATTTTGTGTTTATTGGATTCGGTTTTCCCGTTTTGCCATATTGGCGATTGCTCAATCGCTGACCAACATTAGAAAAAGAGAAGCTGGATGGTGAATTAACCAATTAAATTGGACAGGGTATTGTCGGCAGAGGTCATGTTACTCGGACAGTTTTTCACTTTGTTCGGCAACCGGCAGCAGGATGGAAAATGTGGTACCCTCATTTACCTTGCTGTTGACATCAATATATCCGCCGTGTTCACGGATAATCTGGTATACGATGGACAGCCCTAATCCGGTGCCATTGGATTTGGTGGTAAAGAACGGATCGAAAATCTTATCGTTCACATCCGCGGGGATCCCTTTGCCGTTATCTTCGATGCGAATTTCGATGAAACGGTCTGAAAGTAGTTTTTGGCTTTTATTTTGCCTTGTCAGCATGGGCGTTATCTGGCTGGAATTCGTGGCAGTAATCTTAAGCGTGCCGCGGGGTTCCAGAGCATCGATGGCGTTCAGAAATAAATTGAGAAATACCTGAATGATTTGATTGGCATCCACAAAAATCGGATGTAATCCCTCGTGATAATCTTCTTTTAAAGTTATATTTTTTTCTTTGATCTTTTGCTGAATGAGAGGCAACACATCATGCATCAGCTTATGAATTTGGCAGGATTTAGGTTCGGGCCGCAAAGGTTTGGCATAAGAGAAGAAGGACTTCAGCAGATCGTCAAGGCGGTCCACCTGTTTCAAAATACGATGTACATATTCCGATTGAGGTCCCGACTCCCCCAACTCATCATCCAGATTTTGAGCCATAGCTTTAATGCCAGCTAATGGATTACGGATTTCGTGGGCGATACCCGAACTTAAAATGCCCAAAGAGGCCATACGATCCATTCGGATTATTTCCTCCTGCAGCCTTTTGGATTGTGATATTTCAGAAAAAACAAGGATATATTCCAGGCGTCCTTTCACGTATTCAAAAGGGTAAATGGAATATCCGATTAACAATTCAGGTAGGGTGGCACGTTTAATGCGTAATTCCTGCCTGACCATGGGTAATTCTTTATTGGCTATGGTTTTCTGGAATTGATCGTATTCTTTACTGCCAAGCAAATTGCCAAGGGTATCCATGCGCGATTTATTACCACGTATATTTAAAAGTTCCATGGCGGCGTCATTTATAAAATGGATACTATGGCTGGCATCAAAAACAACGATACCAAAATGAACAGAGTGAA
>WJIP01000111.1 GCA_014730185.1 Caldithrix sp.
ATATCGATGAGCGGGAAAAAATCATTGAAAAACGATTGACCCGTTTTAAGAAAAATAAATATTTACAGGACTATGATTTCGATAAACCCCTTTCTGCTGAAGAACACTATCAGGAAATCATTACTATCCTTGAAGGGCGGGCCAAACAGGTCAGACAACAATATGTATCCAAAGTGTTTTACGGCACCTCCGTTTCCCAAAACGGATTTATCGATGCCATCATCATTCTTTCCGCCGGCATCAATCTCACCCGAGAGATATTCACCATTTATAACGGCCGGGTTTCCAATAAAGATATGCTGCGCATCGGGCGTAAAATATACACGGCTATGGCCATAGGCGGTTCGGAGGGCGTTGAATATGCTACCGATGAAATTATTACCAGTTTTGCCTACGACGGCATAAAAAGTATACCGTTTATCGACAAGATTATGGGCTCACTGGCCGATGGTTTTGTCAGTTCCATGTTGATTACGCGCATATCGTTCATCGCCGAAAACTACTGTAAAATTATATATTTACCGAATGACCGGGCTTTGGTGCCCCCGCAAAAAGTTATCTACGACACCACTAACTCCATTACCAGCGACGTGCGTCAACGCATCAAAATGGTTTTGAGAAACTTATCGGCGGATAAAAGTGACGTGTATACCAAATTAGCGGTTAATCCGGCGGCCTATGTCATAAAGACTGCCATCAATAAATTTGGTAAACAGCTGGATAGCCGAACCAAGTCCAGCGTCTCCGGCGCTCTTCGGATGGCTTCGCATCCCGTAGGTTTTGTGATGGATAAAGTTATCACCCGATTCCGTAAAAAGAAATCCATGATGCCCCAATAAAAAAAGGATCGATCCAATGTTAACGTTCCAACGCCTGTTTCATTTACTGCTTGCTGGGTATGTATTCCTTGGTGTCCACGTATTAATGGCCCAAACACCCGATTATCTCAATCCCGATTTACCGGTTAATGACCGGGTTGACGATCTTCTGTCCCGAATGACCCTGGATGAAAAGGTCGGTCAAATGACTCAGGCCGATCACGGTGCGGTCAACGACCTGCAGGATGTTAAAACGTATTACCTGGGCTCCATATTAAGCGGCGGCGGTTCCGATCCGGCCACCGGTAATGGGCCTTCGCAGTGGACGGAGCTGTATGATGCGTTTCAGCAAAAAGCCCTGGAAACCCGTCTGGGGATTCCCATTCTTTACGGCATCGATGCCGTACATGGTCACAGCAACGTAACCGGGGCGGTCATTTTTCCCCATAATATTGGCATGGGGGCCACCCGCAATACCCAGCTTGTGGAACAAGCATCCCGTATAACGGCCATTGAGATAGCCGCTACGGGTATCGACTGGACCTTTGCCCCCTGTGTGGCAGTTCCCCGCAATGAGCGTTGGGGGCGGACTTATGAAGGATTTGGCGAGACACCGGAGCTGGTCCGCTCTATGGGCGCCGCCGCTGTAAGAGGCTTACAGAACGATTCTTTGGACAGTCCCACCAGCATTGTAGCCTGTGCCAAGCATTATGTGGGAGACGGCGGTACCACCGACGGACATGACCAGGGCAATACGGAGTTAACCGAAGCAGAATTACGCGCTATCCATTTACCCGGGTATATTAGCGCCATCGAAAATGATGTTAAAACCATCATGGCCTCGTACAATAGCTGGAACGGTCAGAAATTGCACGGTCATGCCTATCTGATGAACGATGTCCTTAAAGATGAGCTGGGTTTCGAAGGATTTGTGGTCTCGGACTGGGCGGCCATTGATCAACTGCCCGGCGACTATCAGAGTGATGTACAAACGTCCATTAATGCCGGCATTGACATGGTCATGGTGCCCAACCGATATGTAGAATTTGTGAATACATTAAAGACCCTCGTGGATCAGGACAAAATATCCATAGACCGCATTAACGATGCCGTTGAACGCATCTTAAAAGTAAAATTTGAACTGGGGTTATTTGAACGTCCCATGGCCGACCGTTCACTGTTATCAAAAGTAGGAAGCGCCGAACACCGGGATGTGGCCCGCCAATGTGTACGGGAATCGCAGGTACTTTTAAAGAAAAACGATGATATTCTGCCGTTACCTAAAAATAACATTAAAGTTTTGGTGACCGGGGAACATGCTGACAATATCGGATTGCAATGCGGAGGCTGGACCATTCAATGGGGCGGGGCCAGCGGCGATATTACAGAAGGGACAACCATACTTGAAGGATTACAGAAGATTGCTCCGGATGTGGATTTTGTCTTTGATGCGGATGGTAATCAGGATACCACCGGTGCGGATTATGCCATCGTAGTGGTTGGGGAAGAACCATATGCCGAAGGCGCCGGTGACCGTGATGACTTATCGCTGAATGACCGGCAAATTCGTCTGGTGCGAAAAATGAAGAAGAAAGGCCTGCCGGTGATTACTTTACTCATATCCGGTCGTCCCATGATTATCAATTCCGTATTGCATAATTCGGATGCGGTATTTGCCAGCTGGCTTCCGGGGACGGAGGGCGA
>WJIP01000112.1 GCA_014730185.1 Caldithrix sp.
ACGATACATGGGCCGGCGGCAGCAGTATTCCGGGTTTATTTTCCAATGTGCAATGGCACGATTACTGGAATGTGGATATTCGGCTGAGCAAAAATATACAGCTTGCCAATTTTGCCAATGTAGAATTTTTTGTGGATATCAACAATGTATTCAACTTCAAATACATGACCGACTACGGATTTGTCAATTATGAAGATTATCGTAGCTACATGACTTCTTTACATTTGCCTGAAAATACAGCCGGTATTGAACAATTCGGTTATTATAATATCGCCGGCGAAGATCAGCCGGGCGATTACCGTAAAACCGGCGTGGATTATGTACCCATTGAGGTAGGAAATTTCCCGGATGAGGGTAATTCGCGGGCACTGTATTTTGATCCTGAACCTGGTGAAGGATCGGGTATCGAAGCCAAAACTTATTACCGGTATGTGGATGGTGCCTGGCAAAAAGCGGATCAGAGTTTTGTGAATCAGGTAATGGATGACAAGGCCTATATCGATATGCCGAACTTAACGCACTTTACGTTTTTAAATCCGCGTGACATTTTTTGGGGCATTCGATTGTCCTTCGAGTTATAAAACATAAGGAACTGCTTTTGATGAAAGTTATTGTATTCATTTTAACCTTGGGGTTTTCACTGGTTTGGTTTTCAGCCTGTGAACAGGAAACCATCCTGAGTCCGGAAAAACAGGTTTCGCGGTTAAGTCTGGATTTGCAGGGTTTGAATGCTTTGGGCGATTCCGCCTGGTATGAGTTATGGTTGGAGTATAAGGATGGTGAGGACGTTGTACAGCAAAGTATTTTTACCTTTCAGGTTGAACAAAACGGTGAGATAAGCCGCATGAAAGCCGAGGTACCTTTAGGCTTTCTGCAGAAAGCCAACCGGCTTTTCATAAGTATTGAAGCCGATTCTCTGGCCGGTGTCCGATTACAGGAAACGGAAGAGGATGGCGACGTCGTCGTTGACACGGTGGAAGCTGCTCCCAGCCGCTTCGAAATATTGTCGTCGCCCATTTATGCCAATTTTGCCGAATTGGGCCCTGCTGTGAATTTCGATTTCCGGGATGCCCTTGGTACTTACCTGTTAGCCACACCAACGGACACCAATGTTGCTTCTCCCACCAGCGGATTGTGGTTTGTGGACGTGGATACTTCGAATCAGAAAATAGCCGGACTTAACCTGCCCACTGTTGATGGTGGTTGGATGTATGAAAGCTGGGTTAAGGTTGGTTCCGACACCTTATCCCTCGGTAAGTTTACCAATCCCGCCGCCAGTGACATGAGTGCCGTTTACAGCGGTACTGCAGCCGGCTTCCCTTTTCCGGGCGAGGATTTTTTACAGAATGCCCCGGACGGAATATCTTTTCCCCTGGATTTAAGCGGCTTGGAAGTCTTTGTTACCTTACAACCGCCTTATCCGGTATACAGTAATAATCCGGCTACGTTTATACCGCTCAAAACGGCAATTCCGTCCAATCCGCAGGCGGAACAGGTGTATCAGCTGGACAACAATTTTGAAAATATGCCGGGTGCATATATCGAGTTCGATATTGAAATTTATGAATAAAAAATGAATGACCGAGGATAAATATGAAAAAACTATCTCATCGTTTAATAGTGTTTGCTCTTCTATGGCTGATGATAGGACTTATCCCGCAAACCGCCGATGCGCAACGTTATCAATGGATGAATGCCGGTGCGTTGCATAATTGGTTTTCAGAAATGGGCAATGAGATTGAGATCGGCCGGTCTTCTTCCGCTGCTCAGCAGGATGGCTTACAATGGCCGGCAATCCTGCCCTATCAGGATATTCAGGCGGCTAAGGGGTTTTGGATCGGCTGTAAAGACTTTACCGATGAACGGGGCGATAATTATCCCTATAAAGTGATAACCGTCGGTCCACGGTCCAAGGGATTCGGAGAGTTTTTCCCCACCAAGTTTGACTTGGTCAGCAAGTTTGAGCAGCCCCAGATATATGTGGATGGATTGTTAACCTACGAAAAAAGTGTGGAAGTGGATTACGTCGATCCCACCATCCCCGCCGACCGCATGATTTTTAACGAGCTGAACACGTTGCTCGGGCTGAAAATGGAACGGAAAATCATGCAGTTCAGCCATGAAAATCATGATAATTACATGGTTTATGATTATACCTTCACCAATACGGGCAATATTGATGATGATGCGGAAATCGAATTGCCGGATCAGACCTTGACCGATGTGTATTTTTTCTGGCAATACCGCTATGCGCCCTGTTTCCAAACCCGTTATATCATTGGCAATGGTACGGGCTGGGGTATGAATACTATGCACGACGCCCGCGGAGACGGCGATGAAAATCCCGATCTCTATGGTGACCCCCAGGATGAAAGGGAATATAACGGTAAAGAAATTCGTACGCAGTTTGCCTGGCATGGTTATTTTCCGGATAAAGTGGTGGATTATGATAATATCGGTGGTCCTATCTGGCGCGTTTACCAGCCTTATGTTGCCGAATACGATACCATCGGTCGTTTGGGTGCGCCGCAGTTTGCAGGTATATTAACGCTGCATGCGGATCAATCCGCAACCGATGATACGGATGATCCGGCACAGCCCACCACTACGGGTTGGTACGGTTCGGACCTGCCGGAAACGGGCCCCAACAGCGATCCCTACAATGTACAGGAAATGCAGGAACGCTATGCATGGATGGAATATGGTCATATGAAACCACGCCATGCCTGGGCGGTGGAAAAATCGGGGGATTTTGTCAATCAAACCAACGGTCCCAATCTGGATTTGTCACCGCCAAAATCCGGCCGGCCGGGTGGCTTTTCAATCGGTAATGGATACGGCCCCTACGAAATTCCTCCCGGAGAATCCATCCGTATTATTATGGTAGAAGCCGTGGACGGGTTGGGAACGGAAAAATGTATCGAATACGGACGGCAGTATAAAAACGGTGTGATAGATGCCGAAACTAAAAATGAATATGTGTTAAGCGGTAAGGATTCTCTGTTCAACACCTATCGCAATGCCATCGATAATTACCAGGCCGGATGGGAAATTCCCAATCCGCCTAAGCCCCCTAAACTGTTTGAAGTTACCGGAGGCGGTGACCGTATTTCATTGAGCTGGGATGTCTTTGATACGGAAAATCTGGCTGGCTTCCGGATTTATCGTAATAAGGGGGAATACGATAACCCCATCGAACCGCCGGAGCTGATTTATGAAGCGGGTAAAGATGAACGCAGTTTTGATGATCTGACACCGGTGCGCGGTGTGGGCTATTTTTATTATATTCAATCCATTGGCGAAAATGGACTGGTCAGCAGCCGTTACTATACCCAAACCTTTGATCCCGCGTTTCTAAAACGACCACAAGGTGGCTCGCCTATCGACGAGGATCGCTATTCACTGGATGCTGTTCGGGTCGTGCCTAATCCTTACATTATCTCTTCATCGGACGAACGATTAAAATTTCCGGGCGAGCGGGATAAACTGGCATTCTTTAACATCCCCGGACAGTGCAAAATAACCATCTTTACGGAAAATGGTGAATTGGTGGAAACCATCAACCATACCGACGGCAGCGGCGATGCTTACTGGAATGCAACCACTTACTCCAATCAGGTGGTGGTGAGCGGCGTTTATATTGCCCATATCGAAGTAACGGCCGATATCCCTGGTGAACAACCGGGACAGTTGCTTTATGAAAAAGGCGATTCAAAAGTTATTAAATTTGTCGTAGTACGATAAACATATGTTGGGTAGTTCAATGAAAAAAATAATTATATTACTCAGTTTAACATCGTTCTTCATCGGCTTGCTACCGGAATGCAGTTTGGCGATCAATAGAGATAAGCGGGCACAAGCCGGGATGAAGTTTTTGCAGGTATCTCTGGACGCCCGGGCCAGTGCCCTCAGCAGTGCCATTACGTCCATGGAGCTGAATTCCAGTGCTCTGATGTATAATCCGGCGGCCATGTCCAGAATGGAGCCGTTCGGGCATGTGTCCTTAGGCCAGATGCAGTGGATTGCCGATATCAACTACTTTTACGGCACAGCTGCTTTCAAACCCATGGGTGGTCAATGGGGAGTCGTCGGCCTTTCGGCGATGGCCATTGATTATGGTGATTTACAGGGCACCATACTGGCTAATAATGAGCAGGGCTTTCTGGATACCCGTAAATTTTCACCGACAGCCATGACCTTTGGTGTGGGCTATGCCAAAGCTCTGACCAACAAATTCTCAATTGGCGGTCAGGTTAAATATGTACAGCAAAATTTAAACGGCGGTGTAGAAAATTTTTCAAATGGCGAAGTACAGCAGACCCGGGAATTAGCGGCTGATGTTATGGCCTTCGACTTTGGTATTTTATATCGAACGGGTTTTAAAAGTTTAAATTTCGGCATGAATATCCGCAATTTTTCCCAGGAAATTGAATATATCGAAGAATCCTTCCAGTTACCACTGACTTTTAAGATGGGCATTTCCATGGATGTTATGGATTTGACCGCTTATAACAGCAAACGACATTCGTTAATCACGTCTGTGGATGCTTCTCATCCGCGTGACTTTGAAGAACAGGTCAGCATGGGTCTGGAATATGTATTTATGCAGATGTTTGCCCTGCGCATGGGCTATACGGCACCAACGGATGAAGAAGGTATGAGTTTTGGAGCCGGTTTTCGCCCCAGTTTGGATAATTTAGGGTTAAACGTCGATTATGCATATACACCGTTTGGTATATTGGAAGATGTGCATCGTTTTACGTTTCAATTTTCATTTTAAATGATTGAATAGAGAGAGATGTAATATGAATCAGAGAAAATTTATTTTAAAAAGCATTTTTGGCTTCAGTGTTTTGGCCATTCTGTTATTGGCCGGATGCGCCGAAGAACGGCAGGATAGTTTATATCCGCCGGATGAAGAGCTGGAACCGGCGCCGGTTGTTAACTCCCTCGAACCTGAGGGAAGCTGGTATGCCGGTGTGGGAACCATTACCATCAATGGTGAAAATTTCATGCCGGTTGAACCTTACAGTGAATATAATTTAGTGGCCTTTGATGAGAATCTGGCTGAAGTTGTGGATGCTACCCAGACCCGTTTGGTGGTCAAGTCACCCAAATATATTGCCGATTCTATTGAAGTTAAAATAGCTACCCGGGAATCATTATTCAGCGAACCGGTCCTTTACGCTTTGAAAGCTGCTGTGGATACCACGTTCGGTAACCTGAAGGCCGGCGAAGTGGTTTACGGCATCTGTGCCGATGGTATGGAGAATGTGTATGTCTTTATCAACAGCAGCGCTAAAAATTATATTATGAAAATATCACCCGAAGGCGAAACTTCCGTTCATATCGATAATATTTCCTATCTGAGAGCTAATGCCATGCGCACCGGTCCTCAGCAAAATTTATACACTGCCGTAGCTGCCGGACGCGTAAAAGTGATTTATAAATATGATGATGCCGGTCAGCAATCGGTGTTCACCTCACTACCCGGTATACCGCGGGCCATGGATTTCGATCAGAATGACAATTTATGGGTTACCTCGGATGATCAATTGGTTAAAGTGGATCCGCAGGGATCGGCTGAAACGATGGCCACTCTGGATTTACCGCTGCAAGCCCTGCGTGTCTACGATAATACCGTTTATACTTCCGGATATGATGAAAACTCGGGTGAGCAGAAGTTATGGTCTATTGCCATCAATGATGGCCAAAATATCGGTGAACCTCAGGTTGTTATCGACGGTGCTGCCGCACAGTGGCTTGATGGTGTGAAAATAAATGCCATAACGTTTTCGGCCGAAGGTGAAATGTACCTCGGAACCAATGGCTCACCGGATGCTCTGTTCCGGTATAACCTGGGTGCAGAAGCCCAGGAAGTTGTTTTTCCGGGATTGGTTGCACCGAATTTATACGCAATGGTCTGGGGGGAAGATGTTTATGTTTATGCTTCACAAATTAATGCGGACCAAACCGCATCCAATGTTCTGAAAATTGATTTAGGACAACTTGGAGCGTCTTATTACGGCCGTGACTAAATTATTATCATAGAAAGTAAAACAATCCAAAGGAGGTGAAGAATTCACATTAAGCATTGAGTAACTAATTTCAGGAACGTTCAAATTAATTGGAGGGTCAAATGAGAAACAAGTTTGGTATTAGTTTTTTCATTATTCTTATTGCAACATTTTTTATGGCATTACCCCTTATGGCACAGGATTTCGAACGGGGAGCGGAAATCCCTTTTCCCGAATCGGATAAAAATGTGGGTGGTGTCGGTAATGTGATCGCCGGCGAAGATTTAGACGGTGATGGCATGGTTGAAATTTATACCGTAAATAACAACTGGGGTGATACCCCGGATGAATTAGTACCGCGCATTTACAAGCTGGAACATGATGGCTCGGACTGGGTAGTTGAATGGTCTGCAGAAGCACCGATTGCCAAACAAAATACCTGGCCGCCGCTTCTGGTGAGTGATTTAGACAACGACGGCAAAAAAGAAATCATCTGGATGGTTATCAATTATACGGATGCTGAAAACCCCAATCCTTACCGCGTAGTGGTTTACGAGGTTGTTGGCGACGGCAGTGGTATGTTGGGTGTGGATGACGGTGAAGGTAATTATATGCCCAATGCCAAATGGACGATTGTGAACGAAGATGATATTAACGTTCGTCCATTTCGTGCGGTTTTGGCCGATCCGGATGACGACGGTACGACCGAAATAATATTTGCCGACCGTAAGGGAAGTTCCGGCAGTGGCTATTTCTTTGGCGTCTGCTCGGTGGATGATATCCCTGACAATGGTGACGGCTCCGAAACCTGGACTCTGGAAGTAAGCGGTAAAGATTTTGATATTCCGGCGGAAACCGAAAATAAATGGGATGTCAGCGTTTTGGGCAATACCATCTATTTATATGATGAAGTGGTATGTACCCGCGTACGCTGGAATGGTACGGATTGGGAATTGCTGCCGGGACAAAAATCGGTACTGGCCGGTGCAGGATCATGGAAAGGTGCACAGGTGCTGGATATCGACGGTAATGCTCAGAATGAAATTCTGGCAGGCAGCTGGTACGACGGCGAAGCACTGGGTGGTCACGGCGTATTCGTATATCAGTACGATGAAACCGGTGATTCGTTGGTTGGCAAAAAAGTAGCCGATCTTTCGCCCTGGATTGACATCAATGGTTACGGCACATACGGCGGTGCGGTTGGTGATGTGGACAGCGATGGTAAAATCGATTATATATTCGGTTCCAGAGATGCTGATCCCAATGCTGTTATTTTCCGTCTGGAATATGTAGGTGCCCAGGATGAAGTTATGGATTCGACCAAATGGGAATTAACCGTTATCGATTCCGGCTATGCTGAAGGCGGTCGCTGGGGCATCATCGATGTAGCCAATCTGGATGATGATCCCAATGACGAAGTGGTTTATACTTCCAGCATTCCGGCCGGCGGACTGTTCGGCGGAACCCAACCGCTGGTTATCCTGGAAAACACACAGGAAGTGGCCACAGGCCCATGGCATAAAATGGAACTGGATTACACCTATGAAGGCGTTCTGGATTCATTAGGTGCGCCGCATGGTATCGTTGTGGATATGAATGATAATATCTGGATTGGCAGCTGGAGTGAAGATGCTGTCGTTGTAGTAAACAGTGACGGCGAAGAACAGTTCCGTGTTGATTCTGTCAATACGACCACTCCGGCCGGCGGCGATACTACCATCTATTTATCTGCCTGTCGCGGTATGGACGTTGATCCGGATGGCAATATTATTTACGCCCAGTCCGGGTCTGTAATCAAACTGGACTACACGGATGGTTCTATACTGGATTGGGTACCGTTCAATGGTTCACCGCTCAAGCCGGCTGTCGATGATGACGGCTTTATTTATGTCGGCCTAGTGGTTGGTGTCACACCGGTATCGGTCATCGATCCGTCTACATTTGAAATTACCCAACAGATTGAATTGGATCCCCTAGCCGGCGGATTTGCCCGCGGTATGGAAGTAACGGATGATGGAAAAAGGCTTATTCCGGGTAACCTGGATGCCGCCATCCACTCCCTATATGTTTATGAAACGGAAGATTTTATCAACTATCCGTTAGTGGACAGTATTCGTTACGATGATATGGGTAATCCCATTTTTGAATCACAGAGTGTAACACTGGATTGGTCCCGCGACGGTAAGATGTGGGTATCTCAGGATAATTCCTATGGCGGCGGCGGTGCTGATCAGATGATCAATGCGTTAGTTATGTTCAACTGGGATAATATGGATTATGGTTATCTATGGATGCCCGAACCGGTTCCTGCTGAGAGTGGTTATACCGGTCCGCGCGGCGTGGCCTGGAGCCAGGATGGTAAAAAAGCATATGTAGCCAGCTGGAATGCCGGTGCTGTTTATGTTTTTGATACATCTCCGGTAAGCCTGGAAGCCAGAGACGGAACCGTGGTTACCGATTATCATCTGGAACAGAACTATCCGAATCCGTTCAACCCGGAAACCAACATTGAGTTTACGGTTGCCAAAGCCGGTAAAGTAAGCTTAAAGATTTACAACATGCTGGGGCAGGAAGTTACTACGCTTGTGGATCGCAATATGCCGAGAGGCCAGTTTAACGTTAAATTTGACGGTTCCAACCTGGCATCCGGTGTGTACATTTACAAACTGGAAGCCGGTGACTTCACCATGAGCAAAAAGATGATGCTCATCAAATAGTATCGGCTTTCACTGCAGTAAATTAATGTAACAAAGGCGTCCGGTTTATATTGGACGCCTTTTTTTAAATAAGGAAAAAAATTATGAAGAAGACCTTAACCTTTTGGCCTGCGGTTATTTTGATTGTGATCTGGGGAATGCAGATGAGTTTTGCCGGCGGACCCAAGCGCGAATTTCGCGGAGCATGGATTGCTTCGGTGGATAACCTGGACTGGCCTTCCAATCCGAATCTTTCCGTAAGTGAGGAAAAAAACGATCTGATTAATATGCTGGATGAACTTAAAGATACCGGTATCAACATCGTTATGTTTCAAATTCGTCCCGAATGTGATGCGTTATACGATTCACCTTATGAACCGTGGTCCTATTGGCTGACCGGTCAACAAGGCCGGGCTCCGGAACCGTTTTATGATCCCCTGGAATTTGCGGTTTTAGAGGCTCATAAAAGGGGGCTGGAAATTCATGCCTGGTTCAATCCCTATCGTGCTGAACGCAGTGTCGGTAGCTACAGTATCGATGCGGGACATGTGATCAACGCGAATCCGGACTGGATTCTGGATTTTGGGAGTTTAAAAATACTTGATCCGGGATTACCCATGGTCCGGCAGCATGTAACCAATGTGATTATGGATGTGGTTAACCGTTACGATGTGGATGGTGTGCATTTTGACGATTATTTTTATCCCTATCCGCCCGATCATATTTCGCAGACCAATAAAGATAAATCCACCTACGATAACTATAAACACGGCGATGAATCGGATAATAATATTGAAGATTGGCGGCGAGAGAACGTCAATATCCTTATGCGCATGATCAGCGACAGCATTCAGACCGTTAAACCGCACGTTAAATTTGGCATAAGTCCGTTCGGCATTTATAAAAATGGTGTGCCTTCCGGTATCATTGGAATGGATGCGTATAATGTGATTTACGCCGACCCTTTGGCCTGGCTGGCCGAACATTCGGTGGATTATTTGACACCACAGTTGTACTGGGAGATCGGCGGGGGACAGGATTATGAAAAACTGGTTAATTGGTGGGCGGATCAGGTGGATAGTTACGACCGGCAGATTTATCCGGGGCAAATATTGAATACCAGCTTTTCAACCGATGAATTGCCCAACCAGTTAAAATTAAACCGCAATAAAGATAAAGTATTGGGACAGGTTTTTTTCCGGGCGGCGCGTATCAATAATAATACCCTTGGCTTTCAGGATAAATTGCGCAACAATTATTATGAAAACAGGGCTTTAATTCCGCAGATGCCCTGGAAGGACTCTGTGCAGCCCAATACGCCGCAGAACATCGATTTCGGCCCTCTGGCCTATGGTCAGCCCGCTGTAATCTATTGGCAAATACCTGAATTAGCCAGCGACGGGGACTCGGCTAAATTTTATGTTATTTACCGTTTTGCAGAATTACCGCAGTCGGAAGCTGATTTCGATGATCCCTCTAAAATTTTGGATATTACCGGCCCCGATTACCTGCTGCCGCCTTCCATTAATCAAACAACAGATCCTTACTATTTTGTAGTTAAAGCCCTTGATGAAAACTATAATGAGAGTACCATGAGTGATGTGCTGACCATTGAACCGCCTTCCTTGCCTTCCCTGGCCTATCCTGTAAATCAGGAAAAGCATGTCTATGATGTGGATACTCTGAGCTGGGGCTTTGATACACAAAGTTCTTATTATCAGATCCAATTGGCAGTAAACGACGATTTTGAAAATTTGATCATGGATGAGCCTTTGCTCACGGATACGTTCAAAGTCATTATGAACCTCAATGGCTTAACCGATTACTACTGGCGAGTGAAAGCTAAAAATCCGGCCGGTGAAAGTGCATTTACGGATGCAAATGTTTTTACTACCGCCTTCCCACCCGATCCGCAGCTGGTGAGTCCCGAAAACAGAACCAAAAATGTTGCTCTGGATACGACGTTAAGCTGGGATAAAGCAGACTCTGCTGAAGCTTATCGTGTCCAACTGGCACACTCTCAGTTTTTCCAGGAAAATTATATTGAACTGGATACCATCATTACGGCGGATACATCGCTGATGGTTAATAATCTGGAACCGTTCGATCGGTTATGGTATTATTGGCGGGTTAAAGCCATCAATGATTATGGTGAAAGTGATTGGTCTAAGGTCTGGGAATTCAGAACCGTGGAGGCTACCGCTATTTTGGCCAAGCAGGAAGTACCGGATCGCTATTATTTGGGTAAAAATTATCCCAATCCGTTCAATCCCTTCACAACCATCGAATTTGCTTTGCCCGAACGTGGACATGTACGCATGCAGATTTATAATATGATGGGTCAAAAGGTTGCCACGGTTGTCGATGAAGTTAAAGGGCCGGGGCAATATACCGTGCAGGTTGACGGAACAAATTTATCATCCGGGGTTTATATTTACAGGTTAAGCGTTAACCAGCAAAACTTAACCGGAAAAATGATATTAATGAAATAAGGAAATATTTCCGGTAGGTATTGAATATAAATACGGTTATATGCAAAATAATAGAGCATCACTAACCGGAAGTATTCATATCTAACCGGAGGTATTTATGTACCATACATACGGTAGTTTGTATGATCG
>WJIP01000113.1 GCA_014730185.1 Caldithrix sp.
AATCAATATTCGGCTTTTTTTATACAAAGGATTAAATGTTCAGTAATTAATACAAAACCGTCTGTTATCCCATCAACACTTATATGAAATACAAATAATATATAAAGACCAGCTTCACTATAAGATTTAAGCGTTGTATAAAAATAATTAACCAAGTACAAGACTTTTGACATTGAATATCAAATCAGATCGTATTTTTCACAATGATTGAGAATAAATCTATAATTGATAAACCGAATATTTGATATGTAGCACACTGAACGCAGGTTTGAATATTTAATATGCATTCAGTCTGCAATAGGTATTGTCTATAAAAAGTATATTTTATCTTAGATAAAGTCATTAGAGGAGATCATCCGGTTGTTAGCTGAAGCACAAATCAAAGAGAAGGTTGCCGCAAAAAAAGTCCTTATCATAGGCTGGAATGTTGAAGCCGTAAGTTTGTACGACCTTATCATAAGTGTTCCGGCTCTAGGTTACGAGGTTATAGGCTTCATTAAGCCTGAAGGATATGTAAAAGATAAGTATTATAAAAATATACCGGTATTGGGTGACGTCGATAACCTATCTCTACTGATGAGAAACTATGATATTGATGAAGTACTGATTGTGTTATCAAAGGCTGAAAAGGAACACCTGAGTTCAATAATCTCAATATGTACAAGAAATAAAATGCAGTATCGTATAATAAGTGAGACTTATGAAGATCAGTATTCCCATGTTATATACGATATCGTCCGGGATATTTTAACAAAACAGGAATTTGGTATCCGTCGGATTGTAGATTTTGTTGGTTCGGTTATCTTGCTTATTTTATTGTTACCCATACTTGTAGTTGTCGCTATCGCGATTAAGATCGATTCCAAGGGACCTGTGATTTATTCGCAGCAACGCTACGGGAAAGATGGTCGGATTTTTCCCGTCTATAAATTTCGTTCGATGGTACAAGACGCTGAAAAAGGCTCGGGTCCGGCTTGGGCACGGAAAAAAGATCCCCGCGTGACTAAAATAGGGTTTATTATGCGCAAATTACGAATCGATGAGTTGCCCCAGCTGTTCAATATTCTGAGGGGGGATATGAGTTTTATTGGCCCAAGGCCTGAACGTCCGTTTTTTGCTGATATGTTCAAGAAAAAGATTCCGTTTTATATGAATCGTCTTAAAGCGAAACCCGGAATAACCGGTCTGGCCCAGGTAACGGTAGGTTATGACGAAACCATAGAGGATGTAAAGGAAAAGGTGGCCCGTGATATCGAATACATTAAGAATGCGTCCAGTTGGTCGATAAATTTTATTATTATTCGAAAAACAATCAAAACGATTCTGATGGCAGAGGGCCAGTAATTTTTTTGTTTTTATGCTAATTTTAAAGCAAATTTCTGCCGATATAGGTAAAGAAGTAAAAAAATATGAAGATAATTGGATCAGGAGCAAATCTAGGTATTTGTGAAAAGGAAGTTTTTGTCGTATCCAAAGTCAGCATGGATAAAACAATGTCGGGGTCGGGATGCTTGGGTAGGTAAAACGTTGCTTTATCCAGAGGGAAGGTTATTTGTATGGATAAAATGAGTATCGATTCTAAATTTACGGATCAATCCGGAGAGATAATGGTCGTGGAACTGGGCGGCCATATTGATCAGAGCAATACCTATGAGCTGCAGAAAATGTTCGATGATATTATCGACAGTGGCTGTTATAAGGTGATTGTCGATTTCGGCGAACTCTACTATATGAGCAGTGCCGGCTGGGGTATTTTTGTAGGTGAAATAAAACGTTTCCGGGATCGAGAAGGGGATATTAAACTTGCCAACATGAATCCTGAAATATATGATGTCTATCAGATGTTGGAATTTTTTCATATTTTAGAAGATTATACCTCGGTATCGCAGGCGGCGGCTTCTTTTTCTAAGGATAATAAAGAACTTGATTTGGTTACCGGGTTACAATCGGAAGAAACGAGAGAAGGCGAACAAGAGTCTATCAAAGAAATTGGAACTGATGAATTCTACATATCGGAGGGGGAAGAACAAACGGACAAAGTTGTGAATAATAGTGCTGATAACGAATTAATCGACTTTAATAAAACTGAACAAAAACAACGTTCGGTTAGAAGAGAGACCAACATCGATTTTATTTCCGGCGTTATGCATAAGGACGTTAAACTCTCCGAGCTTCCACTTAAGGAAAAAGTTAAAAAGGTTGTAGCCCAAAATCCATTGATAGGCCCCTTCGGCATAAAAAAAGTTCTCAGGCATGAGCATTTTGGTTATACGAAAGTAAGCGTGTTTAAATTAATTAAGTTACTCCGAGAATTGGATTTAAATTCCAAGCAAAAGCGATATCGGTATTACAGATCGTGTTAAATCCGTGAAAGGCAATCGAATGACAATTATAAGCGCATTTAAGCGGATCAACGCTTTCTTATTGGTGATGATAATGACTTCATTAATAGGTGCACAAGAACCGAATTCAGGTATAAACCAGACAAGCATGGCTTTCCGTCCCGGTGACGGTCTGTATATAAGTACCTTTCCGGATACGGGATCGTTTTTAGACCGCATTTTTCCCATCGATGGGGCCGGATTCGTCGAGTTCCCCGTGGTGGGAAAGGTGAAGGTCACGGACATGAGCAGAGACGAGCTGACTCAATTTTTGAAGGAAAATTTTAAAAGCTATCTGCGGTCACCGAACATCTATGTCAAACCGGTCATTCGGGTGAGTATGTTGGGTGGTTTTGCCCGTCCCGGATTGTATTATGTTGATCCCCAAGCCAGTCTGTGGGAAGTGGTGCGAAGGGCCGGGGGGCCGGTGCTGGCCAAGGGCATCTATAAAATGCAATGGGAGCGGGATGAAGACGAACAAAAGGATGTAACCCGCTTTTTTGAACAAGGCACCTCTTTAAAGGCCATGGGTTTTCGTTCCGGCGACCAATTATGGACGCCCTCGCCGGAAGCGCGCACATTCTGGGATGCGGTGGCCGATGTGATGCCTATAGTTACGCTGGGTATAACCATAACAACCTTATATATGACCTATCAAAGAGACCAGGCATTATTGACCCGGGGTCGATTCTAATTTGGGGCAAGAACCGCAATGACCAGTGCAAATTCAACCAATCAGACGCCACAGGGCATTGTTAAATCCATGTCTGTGTTCAGATTGAGGTCCACATTCCAAATACATAAAAAAGCGACCTTCAGCGTGTTTTTGGTTACTCTTTTGTTGGCCCTCATTATCGTTTATTTCTTTTGGCAATTCGGTAACTACACCAGTTACAGCATACTTAAGATAGATGCCCGGCAGGAAAATGCTATCGGCAACACGGAGTATTATCGGAATATTGTGACCCACCCCCGGGTTTTACAGCCGGTCGTACTGCAAATCGTCTTACCACGTTCGGTCAAGAGAATGGCCGGTAAAGGGAACCTGCAGTCGGTGACGGTTGCCGATGATTATCAACCGGGATATTACCGTGTACTGAACGACAGCTCAACCATACGTCTTCAATACGCGTCATTGATGGCGCCGGATCGGTTTACCACCCTGGAGGAATTAGATATTACCGATCATATTCATTTCAGCAGTAACGGCCTGCATCTTAAAATGGACAAACAATTTTTAAAAAAGCAGAGACCCATTCGATTTAAGCTCCATAAGAAAGAAGATATAAACCGAAAACTTGTTCAAAACATCGGCGTTAAAGTAACCGACCCCCGAAACGCAGTCATTAAAATTTCATATACATCGTCCAAGCCCGAATTATCTAAAATGGCTTTGGATTCAATCCTGTCAACATTTAAGACCTTTTACGCGGATATAAATAATTATAGCAAAAATAGAGAATTGAGCCTGTTAGAGGAAGAAAAAATACAGGCAGAAACTCAGTATGCCCATATTCGGGATAGTCTGACGGCTTTCTACGAAAAAAATATGTGGGTGCTCAATCCATCCTATTACGGTCAATCCATTGCTGAAACGGACCGTACCATTCAGGAAATGTCCGATCATATACGTCGCCTGGAAAAAGCTCTTGGGCAAATGGACACCACCTCACCCGGACAAGAGCCCCTGCAGGAGGCGTTGACCACCATTAACGCTATCGCGACCCAATACAGCATGGACCCTGCTATTGAAGATGATAACCAAAACCCGGACAGTGTGTGGGCGGATACGCGGCAGGTGGTCCGCCGGCAGAAAGCCAAACTGCAGGAGCGGATAAGTCAACTGAGCCGGCAAAAGCGTAATCAAACGTATGCTGAAAAAATACGTCCCTTAAAAAATCAGCAATGGGATGAACTGAAAAGTAAAAAGAACGCTGCTGAACAATATTATAATGAATTAAGCCAACGGTATAAGGAAGCCCGGCTGGACCAAAAAATGTCCCGGGCAGATGTACAGATCATCACTGCCCCATTTGTACCCGGCAGAGCCGATGCGTTAACGGTTTTATTCAGAAAAGCAGGGGTAGCCTTGCTGGCCGGGTTACTGTGCAGTCTTGTGTTTGTTTTGATACTGACGGTATTCAATCGTAAGGTCTATTCGGAAGATGAGGTGGAATATACCATTAACCGGCCGGTATTGGCTTCCATACCCACCATTTTGACCGGCAATAAAACATCTTCTTATGCCTTACAAGACCAACAGCAACTGGATCCCAAATTAATCACCTCCGATTATTCACCCACCCTGATCGGCGAACGGTACCGCAGTTTGCGCACCCGTTTATTGTTTAATGAAAACAAGGCGTCGTACAAAAAAATACTGATTTTTTCCCAGAACGAAGGTGAAGGGAAATCCTTAACCGCCGGTAATCTGGCGATCATTTATGCCCAACAGAAAATCCCTACGATTTTAATCGATGCCGATCTCAGACGCGGCGTTCAGCATAATGCTTTTGCCTGTGCGAAGGAACCCGGATTATCCAATTTTTTGTACAGTAACGCGGATATCATTGATAAAAACATCAAAAATCTGATTCAAAAAACCGTTGTACCCAATCTGTATGTCATCAGCTCCGGCAAGAATATTCCCAATCCTTCGGAGATTTTGGGATCCAGCCGATGCCGGGAATTGTTTGAATTTTTATCGAAAAAATTCGGGGCGTTGATTATTGATGCACCGCCCATTTCCCTGACCACCGATGCCCGTATTTTGGGCCAGTATGCCGATGCCTGTATTTTGGTTGTCGGCAGAGGTATGTCTAATCTTGGAGAGTTAAGAAAATTTTTCGCTGAGTCCGATCCATTTACAAAAAAAGTACTGGGCAGCCTGGTTAATTTTGCGGATAACAACGGCAATAAAAGGAATACTTATTCCTATTACAGTTATTAGTGTCTTGACTATGAAATTTTTGTTTTTTCCCTGATCAAATTTCGGGACAAGCTGGCAGGACTTGCAAAATTTCAGTGTAGCGAGCGCCAGGAATTTTTTGCCTCTTTTCCCAAAGGGACCACTTCGTGGTGATCCTTTCGAAGATCCCTTTTGGGGCAAAAAGAGCATTAAGAAAGAAAAAAATTGTTAAACTTAAAAATTTAATTGGTCTTATTAATTATAATTAATGAGTGCTGGCCTGTCCCGGTGAAAATCGGTGCTTGTCCAGGTTCGGATAGCGGAAACCACGGGAGCAGAGTGGCGGCCTGAAATATTCAGGGGCAACACAAAAATTATAAGTAGATTATACAGCATAATATCATTCACCATAAGGTAGTTCCATTGTATGTAACCTTACGATTCTCGTGAGGCGGAATATCCCGGACCGTTGGGGCTCTGAGCCACGGCCACCGGGCATCGATTCAGTGTGAAGCGGTGCTAAAGGAGTGCTTTATACACAAGATACGTCATCAACTTCTGCATTCCAGTAAACCGGGATATGAT
>WJIP01000114.1 GCA_014730185.1 Caldithrix sp.
TTTGTGAGTGGTACGCCCGGCAGGATTCGAACCTGCGGCCTGCGGATTCGAAGACAGTATGTCTTTGACTTGACACATCCTTAATGCACGTCAGTAAAGGCTTTCGGCTTCTTCAATTTTCTAAAAACAATCATATTTTTTCACTATTGTCCAAAAACGGAATTTAGAAACATAGTAATTGCAAAAATTCTCCTTGCGGGGTTATGGTTGTTTTGAACAAAAAAAAATAAGCCAATAACCCACAGCAAGGAGAATAAAAATGATACGACATGCAAGTCTGTTTAGTCAACTGATAGGTTTTTTTGACCGTAATAAATTTCGGTGTCAGGTTGTGAAGCATAAATCAGAAAGATATTCCAAAGGTTTTAAAAGTTGGGATCAGTTTGTTGCCATGCTGTTTTGTCAGCTTGCTCAGGCCAAGAGTCTTAGAGAGATCAGCGGAGGGCTGGCCTGTTGTATGGGGAAATTGCGGCATCTTGGTATATCCGAAGCACCAAAGAAATCAACCCTTTCCTATGCCAATAAAAAACGGGACTGGCGGATGTTCCGTGATCTGTTTTATGAAACATACGACTTTTGCAGAGAATCAATGCCCGGCAAGCATAAATTCAGATTTAAAAACAAACTGCTTTCTCTGGACAGCACCACAATTTCATTATGTTTGAATCTTTTTCCCTGGGCGGAATTTCGAAGGACCAAGGGTGCTGTAAAGCTGCATCTGCTGTTGGATCATGACGGTTACCTCCCGTCCTATGCATACATTTCAAACGGTAAAACCCATGAAAGCACTTATGCCAGGAAATTCCCTCTGGCTTCCGGATCCATTGTGACCATGGATCGAGGATATAACGATTACAAGCTTTTTTCATTCTGGACAGCACAAGGTGTATATTTTGTTACCCGGCTAAAAGAAAACGCCGATTATGAAGTCATAAGTGAACGAGAGCTCCCTCTTCGAAGAAACATACTATCGGATCAGACAATAAGATTTAAAGGCTATTATGCCCGAAAGCACTGTCCGAGCCTTATGAGGAGAGTTGTTGTATGGGATGCTGAAAATCAGAAGGAGCTTGTTTTGTTGACAAATCACCATGATTTCGGAGCAACAACCATCTCAGCTATTTACAAAGACCGGTGGCAAATAGAGCTCTTTTTTAAAGCGATAAAACAGAACCTGAAAATAAAGACTTTTGTTGGAACCAGTGAAAATGCCCTTTATATTCAAATTTGGACAGCATTAATTGCCATGCTGTTGATTAAATTCCTTCAGCTTAAATCTAAGTTTGCCTGGTCCCTGTCGAATCTCGTAGCCTTTTTACGATGGAATTTGTTCGCTTATAAGGATCTTTGGGAATGGATAGACAAACCCTTTGAAGTTGTACCGGAAACACCTCCGCCAATGCAGATGGAATTGCCTTTCAAAGGGGTTTGAACAGGTAGTAAAATGACCATGCAACCAGGTTTTGGAAAATTTAAACTGATGCCGCATTTACAGGGCTTTTTATCCCTGAAAATCGAATTTTTAATTTATTTTGGACAGTAGTGAATCGAAATCGATAGAAACCCTTTTATGAATTTTATGGCTGAAAATCGAAATAATCAAACCTCTCTGCCCGAGAAAGTTGTAACTTATTCAAATTAATCCAATTATCTGGTAATAGGTTTTTTCGGGATCAAATTGTTATGACATCTTCTACGATTGGCTCCATATACGTAATATTTTACATTTTAATGACGGTAAGCTGTTGCAGCATATTTTTATTCTCCACGGACAAGCTCAAGTGGGCCCTTCTAGTGCTTGGCGTTATAGTAATGACTTTAACAAACATCCCTTCAGTTGTTTACTACCTGATTACCGGAAGTACAAATTACTTTAAAGGTCTACCAGTAGAAACGATTTATAAGGGCCTCTATCTCAACTTAATCTTCCTTTTGTTTTGGACTGCAGGTTATATTTTTGCTGCTAAAAATTCAATTACATTATATAAAACATGCCAATTTAAAAAACCCACAATATCGGTATGGATTTTTCTCGTGGTCGCCTTGTTTGCCTATATATACCAGTATTCACACAACTACAGCTACGGATATTCAGTTCAGCTATATAAATATCATCTTGAGAAAGTTGGTACTTTTGGTGTTATAGGTGGTTTTGCGAACATGCTTCCTGCTATCGCCGCTGCCTTATTAATAGGCAAGTATCAACGTCATGATTCGCATAAACACATAATATCCGAATCCATTACAATTAATATCCTTGCTTATATTATTTTAATTGCCGATATAATTGTTGGTTTAACGATAGACATGCAACGCGGTGACATTGTTCGCTCAATAATTTTAATCGGGCTCATAATGATATTAACAAATAAATTTCGCAGGGTGATGTTGATTTTTTTTGTAAGTTTCATCGCTTTGATGTTCATGAGCCCGTTTTTCGATTATTTGCGCCGCCCTGCAAAGGGAGACAAACAATTATCAAATTTGAAAAAAACGATTGAAATAGCAAATAAATTATACGGTAAGGTTTTCTCTTTAGAACATCTTCTCAGAGAACCGGCTCGAAAAAGTGGGCTGGTTGTATCAGCAGGTTCAATAAGTGAGTATACAGATAGGGAAGGACGGGTAGGATTTACCCCTTATTTCGGTATTCTGTTCGAACCAATCCCTCGAATCATTTGGCCGGAAAAACCTATTCCAATGTCCATAAACGGTAAAAAACAAGGCCAAGCTATGTCTATAGCAGCAAAAGAGATAGGCCAAAATAATGTGATCTGGATGTCAGGCGGTGGTACTATGTACTGGCAGTTTGGATGGATTGGAGTTGTTTTGGGAGGACTTATTACAGGCTTTCTGTGGGCATTTTTATTGTCTTTATCTTTTCGAAGAGGTAACTTTTACTTGTTGGTGATCATCTTAGCGAATATATATTGGGGCCGTCATTTAATTGATGGCCTCGGAAATTTTTTACTACACTTTGTCCAAGCATTCAAGGTAGTTGGAATCTTTTGGTTATTAGATACTTTTATTTCAAAATTAAAACCGGTTAACTTAAAATATTAAAAAAAAATATATTCGTTTAGGCAATTAATCAAAAAGTAGATCGCCCCGAATGCCACCTTTAACACCCATAATGTTCGATTCTCAGGCAGAGAGCTCGTATAAAA
>WJIP01000115.1 GCA_014730185.1 Caldithrix sp.
TCTTATATGCTCAGTGACCGTTTGGGTAACGATCCCGGATGGGATCCGCTGCAATTCGCCATCAATGAAGCCCATGACCAGGGCATGGAACTGCATGCCTGGATCAATACATTTCCGGCCTGGCGGGCGGATCGGGCTATGCCCCCGGAAACCACACCATTGCATCCCTACCTGGCACACCCGGAATGGCTGGTGTGTGACAGCGCTGGAAATCCCATGCAAACCGAGCAGGGTTATATTACATTCAGCCCGGGAATCCCCGCGGTTCGCCGGCACGTGCAAAATGTAACGCTGGATATCGTGCAAAATTATGATGTGGATGGAATTCATTTCGATTATATCCGCTATCCCGAAGGTTCGAATAACCATGGTTATTCCGGCGACTCGGTAAGCGTGCATAGGTTCCGGTCCCGTACTGATAATGGATTAAATCTGTCATGGAAAAGCTGGCAGCGGGAACAGGTCAGCCGGTTTGTGGCGGATGTGTACAACGCGGTTACAGAGGTTAAACCCTGGGTCAAAGTCTCTTCGGCGGTATTGGGTCACCATCATGGCGGGGCCTGGAACGGCTACCATTCGGTGTATCAGGATGCCCGTCGGTGGCTGGCTATGGGCAAAATGGATATCATCTACACCATGACCTATACGCGTATGGACCATCCCACCGCCCCTTACACCGAAGCTATTGCCCAGTGGCGACAAATGTTCCATCTGGGTCGGCCCATTGTGGCCGGTATTGCCACCTACAAACTGGGCCGGTCTTATGAGTGGCAGGAAATTAAAAAGCAGGTGGAGTACGTACGGGAAAAGGGTTTTGCCGGGATGGTGTTCTTTTCCGCTAACTCACTCCTGAGAAAACTTGATGATCTGAGTTCCGATTACTATCCCTCGGCTGCTCTGACGGCGCCTATGCCGTGGAAGGAGAATGTACCGGTGGTTGAACCCAACCATTTGGTCGTACAAAGCAGAGCCGATTCGTTACGTTTTTCATGGCAGATGGACGACCCTGCATCGAATTTTGTCTTGTACCGCCATCAGGATATTGATAATCCCCGGCATATTGTGGCCATCTTACCCGGTGGAGCGCGTTCGTATGCATTACCGGCCGGCGATGGGCAGCAAACGTATTATTTGACGGCCATCAATCGTACGGGAATGGAAAGTAAAGCTGTTTCTTTTGAAGAAGAGAAAGCAGTTGCTGTCAAAGAATAGAAGAGATATTTGAAGTAACTAATTAAGTTTTTTTCAATAATAACAACTATATTCAAATTACCAGAAACAAAAAAAGCGCTCTCCCACTTTTGGAAAGCGCTTTGTATCCTACAGGATCGCGGGGTTAGACAACACCCTGATCCAGCATAGCATCGGCCACTTTAAGGAATCCACCGATGTTTGCTCCATTCACATAATTGCCCGGGGTGTTAAAGCGTTCGGCATTCTCCACGCAGGTTTTGTGAATACTCTTCATGATATGGTGCAGGCGGTTGTCCACCTCTTCGCGGGACCAGGGCAGGCGCATACTGTTTTGCACCATTTCCAGACCGGATACGGCGACACCGCCGGCATTGGCCGCTTTACCGGGGCCGTAAAGGATATCATTATTGAGAAAAATGTCCACGCCGTCGGGAGTGGTCGGCATGTTGGCGCCTTCGCTGATCACATAAACCCCGTTGTTGACCAGGTTCTGCGCATCTTTACCATTGATTTCATTTTGCGTGGCACTGGGAAAAGCGCAATCACCTTTATGATTCCAGAGCGGATTGTGATCACTGCTGGCATCCAGCGGGGTATAAACCGCGTCTTTGAATTCTTCCGTGTATTCTTTAATACGACCACGACGCAGGTTTTTCAGTTCCTTGACATATTCCAGTTTCTCGGTATCAATACCCTTTTCATCATAAATATAACCACCGGAATCGGACAGCGTAATTACTTTACCGCCTAAATCCAGAATTTTTTCCACGGTGAACTGCGCTACATTTCCGCTTCCGGATACCAGGCAGGACTTACCTTCCAGAGAGTCATCTTTGGTATGCAGCATTTCATTGGCAAAATATACCGCACCGTAACCGGTGGCTTCCGGCCGAATGAGCGAACCGCCCCAGTTTAAACCTTTCCCGGTAAGAACGCCGGTAAATTCATTGCGCAGTCTTTTGTATTGACCGAACAGAAAACCGACCTCCCGTCCACCTACGCCGATATCACCGGCAGGCACGTCCGTATTCGGACCGACATGGCGGAATAACTCATTCATAAAACTCTGGCAGAAACGCATCACTTCATTGTCACTCTTTCCCTTGGGGTCAAAATCCGAACCGCCTTTACCGCCGCCAAGCGGTAATGTGGTCAAACTGTTTTTGAAGACCTGTTCGAAAGCCAAAAATTTAAGAATGCCCAAATTAACGGACGGATGGAAACGTAAACCACCCTTATAGGGTCCGATGGCACTGTTCATTTCGATGCGAAAACCGCGGTTCACATGGACCTCGCTCTGGTCATCGACCCAGGGTACGCGGAACATAATTACCCGCTCCGGTTCAATAACCCGTTCCAGAATTTTGGAAGAACGATATTCCGGATGCCGTTCCAATACCAAACTTAACGAATCAGCAACTTCCTCCACGGCTTGATGAAACTCCGGTTCACTTGGATTTTTTGCTTTGACTTCATTCATCAATGATTTAACGTAATCACTCATACATCCTCCTTAATATGGTACATCGGTTTTAAACCGCTTAACTAACGGTTTGGTTGAATGGCTCTAATAACCCTTCCTTTTCTATTATGACTTTGATGCTTTTAAAAGAATGGACAGTATTTGATGGAAAAAGTTTGTTTGCAGTGATGCGTTGCGTATGATGCCTCTGTTTACCGGCGATGTAAAGGCAAACCATAATGTTTACGGATCCGGCTATAACCCCCATATATTGACAGCTTTTCAGCATGAATCGGCTTTGCATGTAAATTTCCTTTATTACGGCTATAAAATAAAGCGGGAGCACATAAGCCGGTAGCGTAATAATTATGAAATTATACAGCCAATTTTTATGAAAAGTATGTAGTAATTTTTACTACAAGGGCAGCAATAAAACAGAAATACAGTAAACCATAAAACGAAATAGGGATGAGCCATTGATAAATGATTTCAAAATATAAAATCGGTTCTAACCTGATGCATTATCTTTATAAGCGTTTTCTTCCACATAGTTTTTTAAATTGTGCAAACCTTTTTCAAAATCGGGGCCGATCATATCATCCAGAAATAACCCTAAAAACCGGCCAATAGGATAATTAAGTTCACCCTCCTGAGCCCAGGTTACCTGGGTGCCTGCAGGGGTGACTTTAAAATACCATATGTCATCCGCCACCATGTGCTGCGGCTCTTCAAAAACCAGTTCATTGCGGATCATTCTGTTGGCGTCGTATTCCACAATGGTAATCCTCCCCTGGCCCAGCATTTCTCCGTCCCACTCCCAATAAGCGCCTTCACCCTGACCGGTAAAGTCATATTGGGCGGTCGTGTCCATGGTTGTCCATGGATTCCAGTATATCCATTGGTTTAAATCGAACACGGCAGAATATACCGAATCCACCGGGGCCTGAATAGTCGTTTGCCGTTCAATATGATAGTCCGATGGTAAAAAAGCGGCAACGATTAAGCCCAGGATGATAATGGTTAAAAAGACTAACAGGATAAGACGCAGGATTTTCATAATGTCTCCCCATAATGGTCTACTTATGTTAAATTATTCAGTAAAAACATTTCTTTTGTTTACTTTATTTCTATGGAATCCCTGGCTATGGCTAATACTGTACCCGGATGCTCCTATAAATCAATCAAACCATTTTGAATGGCATATTGCGTTAATTCCACATTGGATTTGAGCTGCATTTTTTCCATGATCCGATTACGGTACGAATAATAAGTATGCACACTGATGGAAAACTGCCCGGCAATTTGTTCAGCGGATTTACCGGAGGCGATTAAACACAGGATTTCGTATTCACGGTCGGACAGCTTTTCATGCGGCGGTCCGTTTTGATTCAGATGGATGGAGTCGGCAAGTTTCTCAGCCAGGGATGCACTAATGTATTTGTTGCCTTTATATACGGTCTGAATGGCATGCACCAGTTCCTCCGGAGCACTGACTTTTTTAAGATATCCGGCAGCCCCTGCCTTGATGGACCGCAATCCGTACTGTTCTTCATCATATATGCTTAAGATAAGCACAGGCAGTCGGGGATAAAGGGTGTGAATTTCTTTTAAAACCTCCAGTCCGTTTTGACCCGGCATATTGATATCCAAAATGATAACGTCCCAATGATCGTGCTTTAATTTCTGCAGCAATTCATTGGCATTGGCAGCTTCTCCCGTGACCTGAATATCGATTTGCTGGTTGACAATTTGTTTTAATCCTTCGCGGACGATGGCATGATCGTCAGCAATTAATATGTCTATCATGTTCAAATACTCTTAGGCTTTGTTTACCGTTTTCGTTTGACGTTTAATGTACCTTTAACCTATTTGTAGCTGCGAAAATACGTGTTTTTTATTGGCTATGGGTCAAACACGCTTGATCCTTTTGCCCTGATTATTGATCAAAGGGCATAATTAACATGACATGTGTACCACTATGTTTAATGCCTTCGATGTGCACCGCGCCATCGAATAACAACGCTCGTTCCCGCATACCTAAGATACCTAATGCGTTGGGATTATTCAATTGGCTGTCACTGATGCCCACGCCATTATCGGTTATTTCCAAGGTAAAACGATTATCGGACTGGCGGACAAATACCGATACTCTGGAGGCATTGGCGTGGCGGGCCACGTTGGTCAGGCTTTCCTGGAAAATACGAAAGACGGCGGTTGCCTTTTCCCGGTTGAATGTGATCGAGTCCTGCGGCCCGGAAAATGTACAGGTAATGCCTGTATTTTTCTGAAAATCCTGAGCTTGCCATTCCAGGGCAGGGATCAATCCAAGTTCATCCAGAATGCCCGGTCGTAATTTTGTTGTGATGCGTTGTACGACTTCCACGGTTTCGTCAATCCATTGCGACAAACCTTTAACTTGCTGTTTTAGCGCCCTTTGATCATCGCGTAACTGGTTATTCATTAATGAGAGCTGGATTTTTAAGACGGTCAGCACTTGCCCCAATTCATCATGAATTTCCCGGGCGATAAGAGTACGTTCCTCTTCACGAACCGATTGTATGCGGGAAGTCAGCTTGCGTAATTGGGCACTGCTTTTTTTCAATTGCTCCTCCGCCCGTTTGCGCTCGGTTATATTACGAGCAATGGATAAAACGGTGGGCTGTCCCCGGAAAAAGAACAAATGACTGTTAATTTCAGCCGGAATAGGGCGTTTATCTTTGGTCAGGAGCTGTAACTCATAAATGGCATGTTTGTTATTGTTCAATTCCACCAAAAGGTCATCCAGGGTTTGCCGCATGGATAGCGGAGTGATAAGATAAGGGTTTAATTGTAGTAATTCGTCTTTGGAGTAAACTAATTGACGGGTGGCTTCTTCATTGACTTCCACAAATGGTCCGAATTTACCATTATCCCCGATATGATGGACGAACACGCTGTCATTGGCGCTGTTGAACAGAACCCGATAACGTTCTTCGCTTTCAGCCAATGCGGACTGTGCCGCCTTACGTTTACTGATATCTTTAATGACACTTAAAACCAGTGGTTGACTGCTATTCAATTCCAAAACAGTATTGGCGAATTCCAGCCAGATTTGTTTGCCGTTCCACAACGTGCGGGACACATCATGATGATGGCGCAACACCCTGGTACGAACCTCCTGTAAAAACGTTTGCATCACATGTTCTCTGGAAGACGTCTCATAAACACAGGTAAAGGGCTGGCCGATTAATTTATCACGCGGCAGGCCGACCATTCGGCAATAAGCATCGTTGACGGAATCAATGATGCCCTGGGCATTGACCACTCTCATGCCGTCAACGGATAAGGCCCAGAAACGATCGAAGATGCGATCTCTCTTAAGCCGTTTTGCCTCTTCTTTAGTCAGTAGATCCTGTTGATGAGCCGGGTCATTTTTTAAATGGCTATACTTATCAATAGGTCTTTCCAGCAACCCGGAAAGTGTGTTGAGGGCATCCGTGATCCGACTGGTGTGTACGGAATTGGGAGTATTAACCGCTATCGATTCTAAACTATGGGATATGCGGCGAAGCCCATTATTAATATGTATTTTATCCTTGGTGATCTGCTGATTCTTTTTAAATATCCCCCAAAGCAGGGCTAATAGAAGCAGACCGTTTAATCCGGTTACACTATACATATATTTGGTGTTATCAATATAATACAGAGCGAATCCATTGAGGGTAAGTATAAGCAAGACCGGCACAGAATATTTGAACGTTTTTACTTTTGACATATCATTACTTCCGGTTTTACCCCTTACCTTGGCATCAGTGCAAACAAGTTTAAAGGGCGCAGGCGTACCATGTTCATCCGTTGATGTTCTAATTTAATAATTTTTGATTGTTGGGAAAGAATAAATTTTCGCTGCAGTGATTTTTAGTTTTATGTCAAAGTTAAGTGGAATATGTATCGATCACGTAACGCTTGTGATCGATTCTTTTTATTACTATCTTTAGGGGTACTTTGAATAAAGTTTGATAATTTTGAATATGAATGATTATACATATACTTTTTATGAAATTTTATCAAGGGTCATTTATGTTACTACCATAAGCGGATTTCAGGATAATGGTGCCTAAAAAAAAGGGGCATTAACAAAATCGTATCAAAATGGCACTAACCAGCATCTAAATTGTAATTTCTTGATTAAAAAAAGGTCGTATTGAGCAGATAAAACAACATATAAAGAACCCAATGGGTAATTTTATAATGCAAAATCATAAACCCGTCCATCTGATCACCAAAAATCAACAAATTCAGGATATTATCGATAAAATTGATAAAATAGCCCATTCGGACAGTTCGGTTTTGTTAGTTGGTGAAACCGGCGCCGGAAAGGAAATTTTTGCTGATTACATTCATCACACCAGCAATCGCAGGGGAAAATCCTTTGTAAAAGTAGGATTATCCGCATTGCCTGCAGAGTTACTGGAAAGTGAATTATTTGGTCATGAGAAGGGCGCATTTACCTCCGCCCATTCCGAGAAGCAGGGGCTGTTTGAAATGGCCGACAAAGGGACAATTTTTTTGGACGATATCGATGATGTCCCCCTGACCATTCAATCGAAACTATTACGGGTACTGGAATCCCGTGAACTCCTGCGGGTGGGAGGTACCGATGCCATACCTGTGGATGTTCGGCTGATTACGGCCTCCAAAGTAGATTTGAAGGTATTGATTGATATGGGTCGATTCCGGTCGGACTTGTATTACCGCATCAATGTTGTGCCGTTGAACATACCGCCTCTGCGCGAACGACGGGAGGATATTCCTTTATTAGTCGATTATTTTATAAATCGATATGCTAACACTCAGGATTTACATGTAACATCTGAAGCTATGAAGGCATTGATTGCCTATGGATGGCCCGGCAATGTTAGAGAGCTGCGTAATGTCGTGCAAAGACTGGCGCTTTTTGCCGAAGACGAGATTACCGATAAAGAGTTACCCCAGGAAATTCGGCATGCCGATGGCATGGCTGAGTTAATGAAAGCCTGTGACCGTTGTTTCTATGAGCAATCCATGAGTTTTGACCAGGTGGTTTCCTGCTTGGAGTTGAATCTGCTGCTGAAGGCATTAAAGGATAGCGAATGTAATCAGTCGCAAGCCGCTCGTTTATTAAAAATGAGCCTGTCCACATTTCGTGATAAACTCAAAAAATACGAATTACTTCACAATAATTTTCCCGAACATATTTGCGGAAAACCATAAGTATATTTGCGGAAAACCGTAAATTTATACATACTTTAATCAAAAATATCCAGTCCTGATGCCCTTTCACAAAAAGGCATACTAATTGCATATGCATCCCCGAAATAATTTGGGGATTATTCCATTGAACCAACAACCAAAAACCAATCAACTTTCCGGCCACATTGTGGAAATCTATGTCAATAAGAATAAACGATTCGGTAAGGTTCTGTGCGATCCGCATTATTTAAATGTAGATCTGGATGGCATGGAGGACATACATTTGGGTGACCGGGTAATCTTATTCTACGAAGGACGTACGATTGATATCAAGCCCGGACTGGGTATTAATAATCAAGAAGAGGAAAGTTGATAGTGGGGTGATAAGGTTTGTATGCACCCGAAGATGTTGTCATGTGTATTCATTTTAAATTAGACAATAAACTGAATATCTACTATTGGAGGAAGAGGCATGTTCAGTAAAACCACAAGGCCATCGAATACCGAAGGTGATAAAGCGCCGGTAGGAGGCGTTTCACGTCGGGACTTTTTAAAATTCTGTACGGCCATTACGGCCAGTATGGGATTACCGTTAGGTATGGCGGAATTAATAGCTAAAACCATCGAAAATCCGAAGAGGCCTCCCGTGATATGGCTGCACTTTCAGGAATGTACGGGATGTACGGAATCCCTGTTACGGGCAACACATCCTACCGTTGAACATCTCGTACTGGATTTGATTTCCGTTGACTATTCGGAAACCTTGATGGCTGCGGCAGGGCATCAGGCTGAAGCCGCCCTGCATGCATCGATGGAAGCCAATGCCGGTAAGTTTATTCTGGTTGTGGAAGGCTCGGTACCGACCAAAGATGATGGTATTTACTGCCAAATCGGTGGTAAAACGGCCATGAGTATCATTAAAGAATTGGCCCCAAAGGCCGGCGCCATTGTAGCCATCGGCTCCTGCGCCAGTTGGGGTGGTGTTCAATCAGCAGGTATTAATCCCACCGGCGCGGTCGGTATCCATGAAGTTATACCGGATCACACCGTCATCAATTTACCGGGTTGTCCGGCTAGCCCATACAATTTACTGTCCACCGTACTGTATTACTTAACTTTGAAAAAACTTCCGGAGTTGGATGCCAAAGCCCGCCCGAAATTTTGTTACGGCCGTCTGGTGCACGAAAACTGCGAACGCCGGCCCCATTTTGATGCCGGGCGTTTTGCCAATCAATACGGCGATTACGGTCATCGAAACGGTTGGTGTTTGTATAAAATCGGATGCAAGGGCCCGGAGACTCACGCCAACTGCCCGGTGCAGTTATACGGTGATGTGGGCGCCAATGCCTGGCCTGTAGGCACCGGTCATCCCTGTTTCGGTTGTACTGAAAAGGAAGTTGGATTTACCAAACCCATCCATCAGCAAGCCAGCGTGTTTACTGTAACCCCGCCGGCGATGTTTCCGGATGTCAATCAGGATAAAGGCGGTGGTATGGGCGCCGGCGCCGCATTGGCTGTTGGCGCCGCGGGCGGCGCTGCAGCGGCAACGGCTATCAAAATGCGGAAAACCGTGAAGGCATCCGAAGAGCCGGATGAAGAAAAAAACAACGAGGAAAAAGAACAATAAAGGAGACGGGAAGATGAATATCGAACGAAGAGATTTTTTTAAAATTCTTTCCGTCGGTGCTGCTGCTGCAGTCGGTACCAAACCGGCTCAATCCCGGGAATGGCAACATCGCGGAAGGAATGATGATGCGCCCGCCATTTTGTATGATGCCACTTTATGCATTGGCTGTAAAACGTGTGAAGTGGGTTGTAAAGAAGCCAACGACTTGCAGACCGAACATTCGGAGGTTGAAGATTGGCATGGCGTGGATGGGGTCTGGGATTCCTCCCTGGATTTATCCGTTCAGTCTTATGTTAAGATAAAAATGTATAAAAATGGAGACGGATCGGTCAAAGATCGTGAAGTAGACGGATATTCGTTTATCCGGTCGGCCTGTATGCATTGCGCAGAACCGGATTGCCAATCGGTTTGCCCCACTTCGGCATTAATCAAAGATGATAAAACAGGTATTGTCAGCTGGAATATTGATGCATGCTGTGGTTGCCGTTACTGTCAGGTGGCTTGTCCCTATCTCGTACCCAAGTTTGAATACGGCGAAGCCTTTCCTAAACTACAAAAATGTTTTTTCTGCGAGCACCGCATTGTGGAAGGCCAAATACCGGGTTGCTGCGAAGCATGCCCTACAGGAGCCACTATTTACGGAAAGTATAAGGATGTTCTGGCCGAGGCTAAACAGCGTGTGGTCATGAAAGAAGGTACGGAATATGATTATCCGGTGCATACGGTAGATGGAGACTATACGACAAAACAGCCGATTAAAAAATACATCAATCATGTTTATGGAGAAACAGAAGGCGGCGGAACACAGTATATTGTTTTGTCAGCGGTGCCCTTTGAAAAACTGGGCTTACCTAATTTACCGGCTCATTCTGCCAGCGCCAAATCCGAAAAGCTGCAACACACCCTCTATCATAACCTGATTGCGCCCCTTGTGCTGCTGGGCGGCTTGATTGGTGCGGCCTACAGGAATACAAAAAAAGAAGATAAAATTGAGTCGGGGAGGGCAAAATGACAGATCTTCAACCGCTAAATGGTAAAATCTGGACCAAGCCCTTTAAAGTGCTTACGGTGTTAGCTGTAATCGGGCTTGTACTCATTTTAAAACGATTTATCTTTGGTTTAGGCAGCGTGACCAATCTGAATGACGGCTATCCCTGGGGCTTGTGGATTGTATACGATGTGGTCACCGGAACGGCTTTCGCCTGCGGCGGATATGCTATGGCCATCCTGGTTTATATTTTTAACCGTGGTGAATATCATCCGCTGGTACGGTCCAGTTTGCTCGTAAGTATGTTTGGTTATACCCTGGCCATCATTTCCATATATATCGATGTAGGTCGGTGGTGGCAGCTGCATAATGTGTTTTTACCACAGTATTACAACCCCAATTCCGTTATGTTCGAAGTGGCCCTGTGTGTATCGCTTTATGTGGTGGTGTTATGGATTGAATTTTCACCGGCGATCTTTGAAGGCTTACGCAACGAGAAAACAATGCGTATAATCAATCGGTTTATGTTTTTCTTCATAGCGCTGGGGGTTTTATTGCCAACTTTGCATCAATCATCTCTGGGCAGTCTGATGATTGTAGCCGGTGAAAAATTATCACCGTTATTTCAAACCTTGTTCCTGCCTCTATTGTTTTTGATAACGGCGATATCCCTGGGTTATGCCATGGTCATATTCGAGTCTATTTTTGCATCGGTTAATTTAAAACGCCCCCTGGAGACTCCGTTACTCTCAAAAATATCCGGTTACATTCCATGGCTATTACTGTTGTTCTTGATAATACGTTTCGGTGATATAATCTTCCGGGGCCAGTTTGCCAGTATATTTGCCTTTGATGTAGCCAGTGTTTTATTCCTTGTGGAAACCATCCTCTTTGTTGTACCTATGGTAATTCTGTTTAACCAGCAGAACCGGGATATGGCAAGCAAACTGTTCATGGCCTCTCTGCTCATCGTATTGGCAGGTGGTTTGTATCGTTTCGATACATTTATAGTGGTTTTTAATCCCGGACACGGCTATCATTATTTTCCGGCATTTCAGGAATTTATGATTACTATTGGCATCATAGCGATGGAAATTATGGGCTATCTATACATGGTCAAGAAACTACCGGTTATGCCGGCAATTAAAAATGCATAAAAATACTTTAGGAGGATAGATAAATGGCAAGAAGAATAACGGTTGATCCGGTAACCCGTATCGAAGGACACCTGCGGATCGATTGTCAGGTCGATAATGGAAGTGTGACCGATGCCTGGTCGTCCGGACAAATGTGGCGGGGTATTGAAAATATATTGCAGGGACGTGATCCCCGTGATGCCTGGATTTATACGCAACGCTTTTGCGGGGTATGTACAACGGTGCATGCCATCGCTTCGGTACGTACCGTTGAAAATGCACTGAATATGTCCGTGCCCAAAAATGCCCAATACATTCGAAATATGATTGTGGCTGCTCACGGCATCCATGACCACATGGTGCACTTTTTCCATCTGTCAGCCCTGGATTGGGTGGATGTGGTATCCGCGCTGAAAGCCGATCCAAAAAAGACCGCCTCGCTGGCCCAGAGCCTTTCACCATGGGCGGATAACAGTGTGCGGGATTTTAAAACCGTGCAGGATAAACTGAAAGGGTTTGTCGATTCCGGGCAGCTGGGTATTTTCGCCAACGGTTACTGGGGGCATCCGGCTATGAAACTCCCGCCGGAGGTCAATCTGATTGGTGCGGCACATTATTTACAGGCTTTTGAATATCAACGTAAAGCCAATCAAATCGTAACCATCCTGGGTAGTAAAACACCGCATATCCAGAACCTGGCTGTGGGTGGTGTAGCCAATCCCATTAATCCTGACAGTCAATCGGCGTTAAATTTTGAACGTTTGTACTATATCAAATCTCTCATTGATCAAATCGGAAGTTTCATAACGGATGTTTATTTGACGGATGTGGCGGCCGTTGCTGCTTTTTATCCGGAATGGTTCAGTTATGGGGCCGGAATAAAAAATTATCTGTCCGTACCTGATTTTCCGGAAGATCCGGAAGGTACGGTTTTTGGCACACCGGGCGGCTATATTCCCAATGGCGATATTAACCGTTTTATGCCCATTGAGAGTTTCCAGGATGATTTGTTCCGAAAGAGTGTCAAGGAAAGCATCAAACATTCCTGGTACGACGGTGATTGGATAAGGCATCCCTGGGAAGAAGAAACGCAGCCTCATTACACAGATTTTCAGGATAATGGTAAATATTCATGGGTCAAATCACCATCCTTTAAAAATGAGCCGGCCCAGGTGGGGCCTTTGGCCAATGTGCTGGCCATGTATGCTGCCGGTCACCCGGAAACGCAAAAATATGCCAATCTGGCTTTGGAAAAGGTGAATGCGATCGGTAAAATGAATGCCGGATTGGGTGCTCTGCATTCCACATTGGGTCGTCATGCGGCGCGGGCTGTGCGCTGTGCCGTGCTTTATGAAATGCTGAATAAAAATTATCAGATGCTCATCGATAATATATCTTCGGGTGATACCGAAACCTTCATACCACCGGTTTTCCCAAAAGGGGAGCAGCGCGGGTTCGGTTTTCATGAAGCACCCCGGGGAACCTTGTCGCACTGGATTGTTATCGAGAATGGCAAGATTAAAAATTATCAGGCGGTTGTACCGTCGACCTGGAACGCCGGACCGCGCAATCAGGATGATGCCATGGGACCGTATGAAGCCTCGCTTGTCGGTAATCCCATAGCCCAGGATGATAAACCGCTGGAAGTATTGCGTACCATTCACTCCTTTGATCCGTGTCTGGCCTGTGCCATACATTTACATGATAATCTAAGGAAGGATTTCGTAAAGGTGACAGCCTGGTAATGGACACATCAAAAATTGCGGTGATGGCCATCGGTAATCTGCTTCAGAGCGATGAAGGTGCCGGTATTCATGTTCTCAACGAGATGGAAAAACATTGGCGGTTTTCACCGCCAATCCATCTCATTGATGGCGGTACTATGGGTAACGATCTGCTGCCCTATCTGGAAGAAAACGAACGGATTATATTGCTGGATGCGGTTAATTTCAATGAGAATCCGGGATTTATTGGCACTATTGAAAATGAAGATATTTTAAGGCGGATCAATACCAAATTGAGTATTCATCACCTGGGATTATCTGATGTACTCAGCGCCGCTCAGTTACTGGATATCGAACCCGAGGAAATCTATTTGATCGGTATTCAACCGGAAAATATTGAAATGAGTACGGAACTAACCAACACCGTCCGCCAGCGTGTGCCGAAGATGATTGAAATTGCCATTGCAAAACTGGAAGAGTGGGGTGTACAGGCTGAGCGGGTGCAAAACGGTGAACCATCCTGAAATGAGGCAATAGTTGCTTTAATGGATGGCAATGCCTATTGTAGTGTATGGATCGGATAGAATTCCCAGCTTCATGTCAATGTAATGATTGGACAATAGAGCTAAAACGGGATAGGAAATCATAATGAAAACGTGGAAATTATTACGCTGGTTTTTGTTTCTTGTTGCTCTGCATTCATTCCTAACCGGAATAAATCTAATCGCTTTTTCCTCATCATTGATGGAACAATTTGGCTTTAGTGCCATTAGTGAGCCCTTTTTCAAAGTTCAGGGTGGTGTATTTCATTTAGTTATGGCGGTGGCTTATCTTTTCGCTGGCTGGCATCCCCAAAGAAATTCTGCTATGGTTTGGCTGACCATTACTGCCAAATGTATAGCGACCATTTTTTTGTTCAGTTATTATGCATTTGTGGACCACATTCTGGTGGTTTTATTGTCCGGTATTGGTGATGGTATTATGGGATTGATCGTATTTGTATTATGGAAACGCTTACAAAAAGAATAACTTTGAAGGAATGAAGAAAGACCAAGTAACCGTACTCATTACCGGAGCTTCCGGATTTATCGGTAGTTATCTTGTAAATCGAATAAAAGAAAGTTACAACATTATATCAATCTCTCGGCGCCGACCGGTGCATTATGATACGCGCAATCATCCCAATATTATGTGGGTACAGACCGATATTGGGGATATGAAATCGGTTAATAACGCCATTCAAACCATACGTTCCAAAATGCCGGTAGACTTTATCATCCATCTTGCCGGTTTCTACGATTTTAAATACGATAACAATCCGCAATACGAACGAACCAATGTAACAGGTACCCAAAATATTTTAGAAGCGGCAAAATCACTGAAGATTAAACGCTTTATCTTTGCCAGTTCGGTCGCGGCCTGTGAATTTCCCCGGAAAAATAATGAGCGCATTTATGAGGGTACGCCAGCTGATGCTGGTTTTGCCTATGCCGTTTCCAAGCGTAAAGGCGAGGAACTGGTTTCTCAGTATTCCAAATATTTTAATTGTTCAATCGTCCGTTTTGCTGCCGCCTTTAGCGATTGGTGTGAGTACGGACCGCTATATATATTTCTGGAAACCTGGTTAACGCATAATTGGAAATCCCGCATTTTAGGCGGAAAGGGCAAAGCGGCTATCCCGTATATTCACGTCAATTGCCTTATCAATTTATTATTAACGGTGATAGATAAAACCGATAAACTGTTGTCGCTGGATACTTATATTGCCAGTAGCTATGTTTCCGCCTCCCACCAGGAGTTGTTTAATTTGGCCACCAAGTTTTTTTATGGAGACACTAAAAAATCCATTCATATGCCGAAGCCGATTTCAGCACTGGGAGTGCTGGGCATGTATACAGTAGGTCGAATTACAGGTAAAATGCCCTTTGAAAGACCCTGGATGATTCGCTATATCGACAAACAGATGCTTGTGGATAATTCCTATACAAGAGAGATATTGAATTGGCAGCCCACCCGTCGGTACATGATTCAACGCCGTTTGCTTTATATGATCGAACATATGAAAAGTTATCCGTTTGAGTGGCAAAAACGAAATCATGTATTACTTAAACAGGATAATGTCAACCCGAATTTTCTTATCTATGAAGAATTGGATAAGCAACGTGATGCCATAATAGAATTATGCCTGGACTATCTACTCAGTGAGGACAATTACGAAACTTTCCGGGGCTATCACAGCATCGAAAGGGCTGTATTAAAGAAGGATACGGTAACTTTGTTTAACTTTCTTTCGGTTGCCGTGCGTGGTAAAGACCGGATGGCCATTATAAATTATGCCCGTGAGATAGCTGAAATTCGCTTCCAGCAAAATTTTCGCCCTCAGGAGGTGTTAGATGCCATTAAGGTTATCAGTCGCATTATTCGCGAGGAATTAATCAAACAACCGCAACTGAAGCATATGGAACAAGCCATATACGATGAAATATCGCTCACTTTCCAGTTGGCTCAAGATGAAATTGAAGGTAAGTTCGAAGCCCTTTTACGTCGGGAGCATCCGCTGAGTACACTGAATTACAATAAACCAAGGGGCAAGAGCAATGATATGTCCGCTGTAAATTAATCCCTTTTTTTTCCAAACCCATTGAGTTTTAATACCATAGTCTCACTGCCAGCCAATGAGACAATTTTTATTGCTGTTACATATCCTCAGCAAAGAACATTTAAAGGTCTTAAGCGTTTTGTTTTATAGCGTCTGAACGGATATTGTTTTTAAAGGCTATATTGAAAAAAATCATGAAAATGCTTAACTTAAATTATTGAGCAGTTTGTAATGCGTCTCAGGCAACAAAGAAAAAATGTATCGAATTAAAGCGAACAGATTTACGGTTTCAAAAGAGAATTCGCATATCTGAATGAATAAAGAGTTAAATTGGTAATATATGTTCCGAAGAAAATTTTTGAAGCTTGTCTCAGTTTTTTCCGGCAGCCAGTTTACATTGTATACAAAACTTAGAGGCTTGGCGCCGGACCCCACTATCAACACCATAAAACTGCAAAATAAGACTAAAAATTTTAATAAGAAACTCAGTTACAAACTGAAAGACGGTCAGTTTTACCTGCCGCTCGAGGAGTTTGCTCACGAGAATGATTTTGGAATTTTTACCAATAAAAGCAAACGAAAAACGGTTCTTTACGTGGGGCAGGACAAAGCAAAATTTACGGCCAACAACAGCTTCATTATTTTGAACGATCAAATTTATCAATATTTGCACGAATCCATGTGGTTTGAAAGCGAATTATGGGTATCCGCTGAAGTACTGGCACATCTGTTTAAAAATTACACATCCCACAATATGGCCTTTGATGCCAAAGAACAGATTTTTACCATCGGGCGCAAAAATGTCAATATTTCACGCATCGAAATAAGTGAAAAAGCGAATGGCACACTGATTCAGTTTTATTGCGAAAAAGAATTTGAAGATAAGGAGATTGCCTTAAAAATAACCAATGACTGGTTGTACGTAGATGTTTTCGGAGGAAAAGTTGATGCTGCCTCCCTGAGTAAAATAGCCCTGGCCGGCATCATTTCAAAAGTGCAACCGATTCAGTTCGATCAATTGGTGTCCGTAGCTTTTAAATTAAGCGATGAAGTCAAATCCAAGGAGCTGATCAATGGTCCCGATATTCCGGGTTTTCTGATCAACCTGCGCACTTCGGAAGAAGCGGCTGAAGAAGAGCCCGCTGCCAATAATCAGCTGGAAGATCAAAAAAAACAATGGGCCGTGAACACAATCGTGATTGATCCCGGGCATGGGGGCAAGGATCCCGGTGCTTTGGGTTATGGCGGAGTCCAGGAAAAAGACATTGTTTTGCCCATCAGTCTCCGTCTTGGAGAGATCATCAAGAAAAAATTACCGAATGTCACAGTCGTCTATACTAGAGATGATGATACCTTTATTCCACTGTGGAAACGCACTAAAATTGCCAATGCCAATGACGGTAAATTGTTTATCAGTATCCATTGCAATGCTACCGAGGCCGGCAGAGCGCGCGGATTCGAAACATATTTTTTAAGTGCGGAGAAAGATGAAAAGGCCAGAGGCGTTGTTCTGCAGGAAAATGCATCTATTCAATTTGAAGCAAAAGAAGATAAAAAACGCTATGAGGGGATAAATTTTATACTTGCTACAATGGCTCAAAATGCGTTTATTAAGCAAAGTCAATATTTAGCTACAACGATTCAAAAGTCATTGGCACTCAAGTTAGCTCCATTGGGTATGAAGAATCGGGGTGTAAAACAAGGACCGTTCTGGGTGATGGTCGGGGCCACCATGCCGAATATTTTGGTCGAAACAGGATTTATTTCGAACAAATACGAGGCGAAATTGTTAAAGAGAAGGTCAACCCAAAACGCTGTAGCAACTGCTATTTATAATGGTATAGAAAAATATAAAAACGATATTGAGAATTCCATCTAACATGCAAAATCCAATTGGCATTTTTGACTCGGGTATCGGTGGTTTAACCGTCGTTAAACAACTCATTAAATTGTTACCGGATGAAAACTTGATTTATTTTGGGGATACGGCCCGCATCCCTTACGGATCCAAGTCCGACAGGCTCGTTCAGCAATATGCTCTTGAGGACGCATATTTTTTGATGCAACAGGATATCAAGTTACTGGTTGTTGCCTGTAATACGGCATCTTCAATTGCACTCGATGTCCTAACCGATCAACTGGATATACCGGTGGTTGGCGTGGTGCAACCTGGTGCTGAGGCTGCGGCGCGAATTTCCAAAAATAATCGCGTGGGTGTCATTGGAACTACGGCTACCATTAACAGTGGGGCTTACAAAAGAGGCATCCAAAAACTTAATCATCAGCTCGAAGTATACAGTCAGGCTTGTCCCTTGTTGGTGCCTTTAGTGGAAGAGGGCTGGTTGGACGATTATGTAACCATACTGGCTCTAAAAAAATATTTACACCCCATCATGCAACAGCAAATGGATACGCTAATCCTGGGATGTACACATTATCCGCTGCTGGAGCAGACGATACAGAATGTGGTAGGTCCTGAGGTCAGTCTGATTGATTCCGGAAAAGAAACAGCCAAAGCTGTACAGCACATCCTGGTTGAGCATAATATGCTGAACCGGCGTGGCCGATTGGGCGAAAATCAGTATTTCGTCAGTGACATACCGGCTAAATTTGAGGAAATTGGTTCCCGATTTCTGGGGCAGCCCTTAACCAATGTCCAACGAATTAATTTTGAAGAATTCCTCATTGAACTGGGTGAACGTATTCCCAGAATAAATGAAATTGCATCCTGAAATTACTAAGGATAAATCTATGATGCGACGTACTATGCTTGTTATAATTATCTTAATATCAGTTCGTTTGGCGGTATCCAATAACGGATTAACCAGCGGATTCGAGTTCCTGCGCACGGATTTCAGCCCCCGAACGGCAGCCATGAGTAATGCTTATCTGGCGGTGCGTGGCGATATCAATGGTTTAACCGTGAATCCGGCCGGTTTAACTTATGCTCAAGAAGATCAATTTTCGTTTAACTATACAAATTATCTTCTGGATATTTCCGGCGGTTCGGCAGGTTATGCCCGTGTTTTGCAGGGAGCAGGTGTAATCGGAGTGGGTATTCAGTATATGGACTTTGGTACATTTGATGAGATAAATGAATATGCCGAGAGCACAGGCCAAACATTTTCTGCCAGTGATATGGCAATAACCGTTGGTTATTCCGATTATCTGGATCAAAGATTTACATATGGTGTCAATGTCAAATATGTTTACTCTAAAATTGAACAATTCAACGCATCGGCAGTAGCCATGGATTTTGGTTTAATGTGGAAAGCTCCTTTCAAAGACCATCTGCATCTTGCGTTTTCGGTGTTAAATCTGGGTCATAATTTTGAAAAGTATGGAACCAGAAAAGAATCTCTGCCTATGAGCGTTCGACTGGGATTTACCAATAAACTGGAGCATCTGCCTCTGGAGCTGGCCATGAGTATCAATGATTTGAATGTGCAGTCGGATAACATTGTCGATCGTCTTCTCCGGTTTTCTGTGGGGGGTGAATTTACCCTCAGTGAATTATTGCGTTTAAGGTTGGGCTATAACCATGAACTTAATGATGGCCTTTCAACGGATGAGAATTCAAAACACAAATTCGGTGGATTATCCGGGGGCTTGGGGATTTTCTGGCAAAAGTTCCGTTTTGATTTTGCCTATTCCAATTACGGAGGTCTTGGTACTGTATACCGGGTAGGCATCCGAGGGGCATTACCGTTGAAAAGTGATATTGAACTTTAAATTGCCAGCATTATGTTCATCCGAATGACTAATATCAAAATACGCAGAGCTGCTTCACTCTCAATATTATTACACTGTTTGGCTACAAGGGGGAACACGCATCGGAGTATACAGTTTAGGAAACTTTTTTAAGGGGCAGATCATCTTCTTGATTTATAGCTTTATCACTGGCGGTCAGGGTAGATAGCGGATCATAATCCATGTTTATCGATTATGCAAAAATTTATGTTAGAGGGGGAAAAGGGGGCAGTGGATGCGTCAGCTTCCATCGACAAAAGTTTGTCGATAAAGGCGGACCGGACGGCGGTGACGGTGGTAACGGAGGCAGTGTAATCATCAATGCCAATAAGAACCTGCGTACCTTACAGGATTTTACGTATCGTAAAGAATACCGGGCCAAGCGTGGGCAGCATGGTATGGGATCAAATAAACATGGTAAATACGGACAGGATATTGTTTTACAGGCGCCTGTCGGAACCGTTGTGAAAGATGCGGAAAGCGGAGAGGTACTGACCGATTTAACGGAAAATAAGCAATCGTTTATTTTAGCCAGGGGTGGTAAGGGAGGTCGGGGTAATGCTCGATTTACCTCATCTGTACATCGCAGTCCAAGGGAATGGGAGGTCGGTGAAGACGGACAGGAACGCTGGATTGAACTGGAACTCAAGGTTATTGCTGATATCGGTTTAGTTGGATTGCCCAATGCCGGAAAATCAACATTGCTCTCCACCATCACCGCAGCCAAACCCAAAATTGCCAATTATCCATTCACTACATTACAGCCCAATTTGGGCATTGTGCCGTACAGAGAATATAAAAATTTTGTTGTCGCTGATATACCCGGACTGATAGAAGGCGCTCATGAAGGTAAAGGACTGGGACATCGTTTTTTACGACATATCGAGCGTACGCGGGCCATAGCCTATCTCATCGATATTACGGATCCCCATCCTCAGGAAACGTTTGACACGCTTTATGATGAACTCAGAAAATACAGCACAATACTGGTACAGAAACCGGCGGTGATTATTATGACCAAGGTGGATATTTTGCGGCCCGGGGAAGATGATTTACCCCGGATCCAATCGGATCTGCAGCAAATGCCCGTCTCGGCCGTATCCGGTTATAATGTGTCCGCCTTAAAAGACCAATTCTTCAATATGATCGAACGATCCAGAACGCTTGAACAAGAATTCTGAAAATATGCAAACCTTTTCCATCGACGCATTATTAGCACTATACTCCATTCCGGCCATCGGTCCCACGCGGATGCGCAAACTGATTTCAATTTTCAAAACGCCACAGGCTGTTTTAGAGGCCAGTGCCCGTAAACTTTTAGAAATTGAAGGGGTGGATCGGGGCATTGTAGAAAAAATTAAAGCCGGACCCGATGAATCTTTTGTCCAGCGCCAGAGACGCTTACTGGAAAGTTATAATGTTCAACTCCTGACTTATTGGGATGAAGATTATCCGGAGGTGTTGAAGAAAATTTATGATCCGCCAGCATTCCTGTTTATTAAGGGAAAAACGCAGCTATTGAAGGGAATCTCCATTGCCATTGTCGGCACACGACATCCCACCGAATATGGAAAATGGATAACAGAAAAATTAAGCTCCGAATTAGCCAAATCCAACATCACTGTAATTAGCGGATTCGCCAGGGGTGTCGATACGATAGCTCATAAAACGGTGTTGAATGAAGGCGGTACAACCATTGCCGTATTCGGCAATGGTTTGGATCGGATTTATCCTTCCGAAAATAAAAATATCTACGATCAAATTCAGCAAAAAGGTCTCCTCATTTCCGAATATCCCATGGGTACTAAACCGGATGCCGGTAATTTTCCGCGTCGAAATCGAATCATAAGCGGATTGTGTAAAGGTGTTATTATTACCGAAGCGGGCGCAAAAAGCGGGGCATTAATTACGGCTTATTATGCTAATGACCAGAACAGAGAAGTATTTGCCGTTCCTGGACAAATCAATTCCAAACAAAGTACGGGTACGAACGATTTGATCAAACAAGGTGCTAA
>WJIP01000116.1 GCA_014730185.1 Caldithrix sp.
ATTTTCTCGGGTGGGATTTTGGCTGATAAAACCACCATTGAAATGCTTTAAAAAGGATTTATAGGATTGCGGTAGCTGGATGCCAAATTGGGCCTCCATAGCCTGAATATCGTTTTCATCGGCAGGTGATTGAAAATGTACCCGATAAGGGTGTTTAATCTTTAATCGTTTGATTTCTCTAATACATTCAGACAAAACTAGATTCAAAACCCATTCCTATTACATCACTTGTCGATCCGTATTTCGCTTTCGGAATTCACAACATCTCTCAACTTGAAAACCGAAGTTCGTCGCAGGATAAATTGTGCTCAACCCAACACCCTAAATTGAATACACATTTTTATCATATAAGGTTGTAAAAAATATCACAAATTTTCATGCAATACAACTTCATCATGGACATAAAATATAAATAAAGCATTAAAGAGGCGTTCCGTTTAGCACTCGCTGGATTGAAATGTTCGTTTAGTATGGGTAGAATAGTGTAGAAATTTTTTGGTAAGTATTAGTAATCTCTAATGGATTCGCTCATAATGGATGTTCCACAAGTTTTTCCACGTTTCGCCCCCGTCCAGAGATCGTTGCCAGTCCCAATCGAAGGAATTGGGTTTAATATTTCTAAATACCATTCTTGAAATAATGGTTTTATCTTTCTGCTTGCGGGGCTTTGTTTTCAGGATCATTTTTTCATCGGCAAAACGTCCGGTAAATGACAAATATCCGCCCTTATTATCCACCCATGTTTGTTTCCATATCATTTTGCCGGGATTGTAAACAGTAACACTCCGGCCATAAAAATTATTTGCCGGAAAGCTAAATTGTTCACGGATAACGCATCCATCCAGAATTTTTGTTACAGTATTTTTGCCGTGACCCACTTTCCCTTCTTGTCCGCCGAATTGTTCTGCAGGCCAGGTTAGTTTCCACTCACCTAGCCAAAAGTCGAACTGATCAGCAGCCTCGCTGGCACAAGGTTGTTCAACCTGTGTGGAATCCTGGCTGTAAAGATTGAAAGCGTTCAAGATCATAAAAGAGATGGTCAACACTAATAAATGGTTCAATCGCATCAGTCAATTCCTTCTAATAGATTACAACATAACCGGTAGCTTCCAATTTAAACGAATTCCCTGCCAGTGATTAATCCTTTTAACTGAAGTATCATTCTTTGAAAATCTGATTACAGAAAAAGTATTAGGAATGAGTCCACTTTGTCTCCATTGCATTTGCTCAGTATGCTTAGTAATTTAAAGTTTTTACAATCTTGAAACTAATTTAGAGGATACTATGCATGAACCTTTAGTCGAATGCGTCCCCAATTTTTCAGAAGGTCAGAATAGCGATGTAATTAAACAGATCACTGATACAATTGAATCGGTTGATGGTATTAAACTATTGGATGTCGATCCGGGTAAAGAGATGAACCGCACCGTGGTGACTTTTGTCGGCCCTCCAGCGGCGGTGAAAACAGCTGCATTTAAAGCGATCGAGAAGGCATCACAGTTGATCGATATGTCCAAGCACAGCGGTTCCCATCCCCGGATGGGCGCTACCGATGTCTGTCCCTTTGTTCCGGTACAGGGTATTACCGTCGAAGAGTGCATTGAACTTTCCAAAGAGGTTGCCGGTAAGGTTGCCCAGGAACTTAATATTCCCGTTTATTTATACGAAAAATCAGCACAATCACCTCAACGTGAAAATCTGGCCATTATTCGTAAAGGGGAGTATGAGGCGTTACCCACTAAACTTAAAGATCCTCAATGGAAACCGGATTATGGACCGACCGAGTTTAATGCCCGATCCGGAGCCACCGTTATCGGTGTTCGTGAATTCCTGATAGCCTATAATATCAGCTTGAATACCAGGGAAGCCAAATATGCAACGGACATCGCTTTTGAACTGAGAGAGAAAGGCCGTTCCGCCAGACGCGGCAATACCAATCCGTTTTACTTTAAAGGCACAGAAATCCTTAAATACAAAGAGAATCACTACCCTTGTGGGGACTGTGATTTTGTGGGCAAAACCATGAAGGAAACCATCGACCATTGTCAACAGGAACACGGTTACGAGTTGGCCAACCTATTGTCACTTCAGGGGATTGATCCGCAAAAACCCGAAGGACAATCAGTTAAAAAACCGGGTAAATTTAAAGAATGCAAAGCCATTGGTTGGATGGTACCGGAGTATGACCGGGCCCAGATATCCATTAATTTGACCAATTACAAAGTGACCAACATGCACGATGTGCTGGAAAAAACCCGTCGCCTGGCTGCGGACAGGGGTATTGTGGTTACCGGCTCTGAGATTGTGGGCATGGTACCTTTTCAGGCCTTAATGCAATCGGGTAATTTTTATCTGCATCGTCAGGTCAGATCAGCCGGTATTCCTATTAAGGATGTGCTGCAGACTGCGGTACAGTCCCTGGGTATCAATGATGTGAGTCCGTTCAACATCAAAGAACGGGTCATCGGTTTACCGGATAATACCAATCATCCACTTATCGACATGAAAGTAGACGCATTTGTGGATGAAGTATCCCGTGAGTCACCCGCTCCCGGTGGCGGCTCCATTGCGGCTTTAAGCGGTTCACTGGGCGCCGCCCTGAGTTCAATGGTCAGCAATCTTACGGCTAACAAACGTGGCAGTGAAGAAGTGGACGAAGTTTTGAATCAGGCTGCAGAGAAAGCCCAGGGATTGAAATTTAACCTGCTGCGCGCTGTGGATGCTGATACCGATGCCTTCAATGCTTACATGGAAGCCCGCCGCCTGCCGGACAAAACAACGGATCAAAAAGAAAAAAAACAGCATGCCCTGCAGGAAGGGTTGAAATCGGCCGTTCAGGTACCTTATAATACGGCTCTGATGAGTTTGGACGCCATAAAAATTGCCGAAACAGTTGTGGAATACGGGAATCCTAATTCCATTACCGATGTAGGGGTCGGTGCACAGATGGCTTTTGCGGGAGTCATGGGCGGAATTTACAACGTTCTTATCAATCTGGGTGATATTGAAGACCCGCATTTTGTCACCGATATGAAACAAAAATGTAATGAACTGGAACAGGAAGCCGCCGGATTGGTGCAGAAAATCAGTAAAAAAGTAGAAAAACGAATCCAATAAAAGAAGAAAGTGTACGGGATGGCATGGAATTAAAGGAGCTGTTAAAACAAAAAGACCAACAGCTTAAACAGAATAATTATATCGAGTTTAACGATCGGGATATCCGTAAAATGCGCCAGGATGAAGCACGGCATGTAATCGAATATTTTTCCGGATATACCATGATGAAATTACCACCTTCGGAAGTTGAGTTTTTTGAATGGTTAAAAGAAGCGGATCCCCCTGTATGGGAAGATTTGTGGAGTGACGTTGAGGATATCTACAAGGTAAGCATCGATTTTTTAAGTCAGTTCATCGGTGAACAGAATGGATTTCCAATCTGCGATCTGATTGATCAACCCAACTATTGGTTTACTAACAGGCATATTAAACCAAAAGGGATCGAGCGCCTGGAAGAAGCAACGGAGAAAATCCAAGCCGGACAGAAACTGCAGATTGTCGATTTAATTTTATATGAATTAAGCATCGCGCCCATTGATGTGTGGCATTTTTGTTACCGGCATAATTTACCTGTCTTTAGGGTTAAACAAACCATTGACGACATGGTCAGCGAGGGATGGCTGGTGCATCTTACAGACCGTGAGGATCTGGCCAAATATATTGATATTTAGCAGTCATTACATTATCACGAAAGGAATTTATGGATATCATCGCTGATTACCTGGCCATTCTTTTTAAGTTTTTAGCTGCATCATTGATCATTGAGCGCATTCTGGAATATCTGGATCGGGTGCTCAATTTTATTGGAATGACCAGCGGTAACCGTAAAACCTTGTTACGTTTAGCCGGAAAATCCCTCAATATAGAAGAAGAAAACAAAAGAGTGGTGACAAAGCGACTCATTATGCAAAGCGTTGCTATTGTTGCCGGTATTATCATCAGCACCCGGAGCCAGCTTGGTATTGCGCATCAACTCGATCTTTATACGGCGCAAAGCGTACTCTGGTGGGATGTGATTCTGTCTGCTTTGCTGATATCCGGAGGCACAGAGCCTATCCATAATCTGATCAATTTTTTAAAAGGCAAAAAAGATGAGGTGAAGCAGCAACGCATAGCCATAGAGTCCGAACATCATGAACTGTTGTATGAGGAACCGGCCATCCGGTTTGATATTAACTATGAAGGTGGAATCCATCCCAACCAGCCCGGCCACGATTTGCGTAAAAACAATCCGCGTTATATAGTGATACATCATTCCCAAACCAGTGAACACTTTTCATTTGAAGAATTGGTTGAGCACATAAAGCGGGAAGAAAAACAGGGTTCGGACTTGTTTTACCGCCATCCGGCTTTTCATTCTGTGGTAACCTATGACGGTCAATACCACAATTACTGCCGTTGGGATTCCCTGGGCTGGCATATGAGTAAAGCTATTTCCGTATCCAATGGCAATTCTCTGGCTATCTGTTTTACGGGAAATTATGAGAACAGATCTAAAGTCGCTGGTTACAACAATTGGGATACCAATCCGCGTCCCTCCGAAGTACAAATCGAAACCGGATCAAAAGTGATCGCCTTATGGCGGATTCTCTATGATATTCAGGAAAAGCACGTTCTGCCACACCGCAAACTAAACCGGGGGAAAACCAGTTGTCCGGGCAACAATTTTCCCGTAGACCGACTTATCGCCCGCAGCTCACAGCTTATCGATCAATGGACACAAGATGAACAGGTTAAACATTATATCGAAATTTTTAAACAAAAAAAATATATTTATGTGTAGGTATGCTCGCTTATGAAACGATCTAAGCATCATTTTAAACGATGGATGTATCCACTTGTACTGATTCTGATTTTATGTATTCCGCTTGCGGCCCAGGATAGCGGTGCAGCGGAATCCATGACCGAGATGGATACGGCAGTCTTAAAAGTATATTTTTTTCTGCTTGTTTTTGCCACGATCATTAATCGTCTGCTCCAGTATATCAAAATTATTTACCTATGGCTCAAATTGCGGATCCGTTTTTTAAACCGTATTAATGAACGTATTTGGCAGAGGGTTAAAAAGAACCTGGAACGCTGGCACATCAAATATGATGAAGAAACCGTGCGTCCGTTTGTTGATAAAGCGGTTACCGCTATCGTATTACATACACTTGGTTTGATTGTTGGTATCTTCATTTGCTTTAGTTTCCAACTTTCTGTTATGCAATTTCTGGGCTGGTTATCCATACCCGCAGCTTTAGATTACACGCTTACCGGACTGCTTATCGGATTGGGCATCGATCCCGTGCATATGGCTTTTCGTTTTGCCGAAGAGAAGAAACAATTGAAACATTCCCTGAACCGGGTATCCTCAAAACAGGAAATGTAGATGCCCCAGAATAATACGCGATTGTATCTAAAATATTTTTCGATCCTTACTGCACTTTTTATTCTATATAATACACTCATTCCTTTTAAAATTTACCTTGAGCTATGGAAAATTGAGCGCAATATCAATTTAATTGAATGGATGCCTTATATACATGACAATGAATTGGTTTCCTTAACCGACATATTGGGCAATTTTCTGTTATTTATGCCCTTGGGTTTTTTTGTCTACTTATACTTTCGACTTCAAAATCAAAATAAACTTATCATAATTCCGACCGTTTTGTTGGGAATGTTATTAAGTATTGCCATCGAATTTGCTCAAATATTTTTTCGTTATCGAATTACCTCCATGCATGATATCATAAACAACACTCTAGGTACGCTCGGGGGCGCAGTTACCGGTCGCATTTACTATAATCACTTTAAAACACGGACTGAACAGTTTTTTAGAGCCATCCTGCATAATGAACCCCTTACTCTTTTGATATTACTTATTATTGCCGGTGGATTGTTTTCTTCTCTCTTACCTTTCAACATTTCCCTAACCATTTCCGATTTGAAATATAGTTTAAAAAATACCAATATAATGCCCTTAGGCAATTTAACGGTGGGCCAATGGATGGGCCTACAACAGCAATACCCTCCTGAACAAAAGTTTACAATTATTCGTTTTCTCGGCGATGTATTATTTTATACAATCTATGGATATTTGGCGGGTTACATCTACTTTAAATACTGGCGCGGCAATTCATTCGCCATAGTCAAATTCATTTTGATAACTTTTGTTCTGCTCCCGTTTTTCGAAATAATCCAATTTATTATTCGTTCCCGCTTCAGTGATATTAATGATGTGATCAGCGGATATTTAGGCATAGCTGTCGGACTTTTTTTCTTTATGGCCCTTAAAAGAGATATCTGGTTTAAAAACGTGCATCAAATTTCACTCAAACAATTTTATTTTCCGCTGAGCGTTTATTTCATTTATTTGCTTTATAGTAATTTTCTGCCGTTTGACTTTTCTTTAAACAGTACTACGCTAAGTAATGATTTACAGATACGTAACCTTGTTCCTTTTTATTACTACTTCAAATCAACTTCCCTCTGGAATATTTATGATATGATGGAAGCAGCATTTAAAGCAGTTCCTCTGGGAATTATGTTTGTCCATAGAAAGATAACCCATCCTGCTCAGAAAAATTGGCTCTTGAATTTGGCGTTTTTTGCTTTTTTCTTAGCCCTTTTATTAGAAGGCGGACAAATTTTTTTAGCATCGCGTACCGGTGAGATTACCGATGTCATCTTCTTTTTGATTGGTGCACTAACAGGCGGTAAAAGTTATGCTTATTATCGGAACCGGTATGCTTACCATGCATTCGCTGACAATGATTTGCAACCATCCATGTTTTAAGCAGAGCAGATTTTACAATATTTATCTGAAATCTATTTGTAATCTAAACCATTCCAGTTATGCCGCCTCAGCAATACTATCTGATGAGGATTATTTATATTGTATGGTCAGTGCTGGCCAAAATAAGAGAATTCAAGCAAAATACTTATTTTTTAAAAGACTTAAATCTTCTAAAGCTTAATTTCGAATTTAACCTTTCTTTACCCACCCTTAACCCCTCCGGGGAAAGGAACTCAATATTTCCCCTCTTGGGAGGGGATTAAGAGGTGGGTCTTAGTCTAAGATTCGTTTAAAATTCCTTTTTTGGACAAGTATGTTGTATGGTATGGTAAAGAATTGTCTAGCAGGCGGATTTTTATAGAAAATTGATGAAGGTACTGTTTTAAAGCATATTTCCCATTTTAAAATAATACATGCATCACCTTGCCTATTTTCATCCAATTAGCAATGCGGCTTCAGATTATTCAGTGCTAAGTATTCCATTATAATTTTCAACCGATATCCATTACGGACTCAATAGATTTAACCGTATTAATTATCCTTGCTACCATTAAGTGTATTGGCTACCTTATTTTTTAATTATTAATCATTTTTGAAAACGTTGTTCTTTAATGGTATCCGTAAAAGATTCGGTGTTATTCATTTAACATAACCTGTCCGGAACACACACGATGCAAAATGCTTTGCTAGATACTCTGAAAAATACATTTGGCTATACCCGTTTCCGTGAGAAGCAGGTCGATATTATTGACGAGTTGCTTAACGGCAAACATGTGCTGGCCATCATGCCCACCGGTTCCGGTAAATCCATTTTATATCAGTTGCCGGCTCTGCTGTTTGACGGCCTTACCGTGGTCATATCCCCCCTGATCGCTTTGATGAAGGATCAGGTCGATGCCCTGCAACGAAAAAATATTGCAGCCGCTTATATCAATTCGACCTTAACCCGTAAGGAGCGGGAATCGCGCTACAAACAGGTAGCGGACGGTGCATTTAAACTTATCTATGTGGCCCCCGAGCGCTTCCGCAAACCGGAGTTTATCCAGGCCCTGGCTAAACAACAAATTTCCTTGCTGGCCGTTGATGAAGCCCACTGCATTAGTGAATGGGGGCATGATTTCCGGCCGGATTATACGCGTATCAAAGATTTTCGTAAACAAATGGGCCATCCTGTGACCATCGCCCTCACCGCCACAGCAACGCCCCATGTGCAAAAGGATATCATTAAAAATCTCGGTTTGGAAAGCGCCAATGTGGCCACGTTTCA
>WJIP01000117.1 GCA_014730185.1 Caldithrix sp.
ATTAACGGTTTACCTAATATTTCCCGGATGTTATACGTCTCTTTAATTTTGGGTGTTATTTTTGTTCCATATCCTGTCATTAATATTATCGGCATATTTGGTCTTAATTTATGCATTTCTTCTGCCAATTCCAATCCAGTCATTTTGGGCATGGTCAAATCCGTAAGTATCAGATCAAAAGTATCCGGTTCTTGCCGGAAAGTTTGCAGAGCTTTTGTACTGCTGTGATTGACCACCACATGATGGCCCATAGAAGTAAGCATCTGTTCAATCATACCGGTAATCGAGACCTCATCATCAACGACTAAAATGGTACTTTTACCTCGTCGCGCCATGTGCTTTCCGTATTTTTCGGTAGATGGTTCTTCAGTACTCTTCAAAATCGGCAGATAAATATGAAACACCGAGCCTTTGCCGGGTTCACTATGAACCATAATCTCACCATCATGCCCTTTCACAATCCCGTGCACAACCGAAAGTCCCATACCGGTACCTTTATCCACTTCTTTTGTTGTGAAAAAAGGCTCAAAAATCCGATTAACCGTTGCTTCATCCATACCAATGCCCGTATCACTTACACTCAAACGTACGTATTCTTTTTCCTGCAAATTATTATAGTACTTCGCTATGATGGAATCAACCACAACTTGCCTGATTTCGATAACAATTTTACCCGGGTTATCCCCAATGGCCTGATAAGCATTTGCACATAGATTCATAAGAAGCTGATGTATTTGGGCAGCATCAGCCTGAACATAACCACAGTTTTCATCAATTTTTTGGTGCATATCAATTATAGCAGGCACTGAGTTACGCAGGAATTTGAATGTATCCCGTATTATCGATTGAAGTTTAACAGGTTTTCGTTCCTTTTCCACCGGCTTACTGAATGTCAGCATTTGATTCACCAATTCCCTGGCCCGGTTTGCACCCTGCTTAATTGCTTTTAATTCGGAATACAGGGGATCGGATTCTTTTCTGTTCGTCAAAGCCATATCGGCATAGCCTAAAATGGGCGTTAGTATATTATTAAAATCGTGGGCGATACCTCCGGCCAATGTACCGATTGTTTCCAATTTCTGAGCGCGGTTCAATTGATCTTGCAGTCGGGCTTTTTCTTCTTCGGAACGCTTTCTTTGTGTTATATCCAGAACACTGGCGATAATATGCTCCGGTCGATCCTGCTCATTTTTGACAACATTAATATTCAGGATGCCGAAAATAAGATTTCCGTTTTTGTGAATAAAAATTTCTTCCCGTTTGTAAGTGCTTTTTGCACCATTCGCTAATTGATTGAACTCCTTTGCCAATTGTTCGCTATTAATGATATCCTGCAATGATTTTTGATACAGATCATCCTCATTATATCCAAGCATATTGAGAAAGGCGGCATTCGCCGATTCAATGCTTCCGTCCAATTTAAGCCGGGCAAACCCATTTGGTGTATTTTCGTAGATGACTCTGAATCGTTCTTCACTTTCTTTTAATATTCGCTCGGCCTCTTTCTGATGGCTGATATCTCTGGTAATGCTTACCGTACCCAGTGCTTCTCTTTTCTGATCGTAAATAATTGTGATCGACCAGTCTGTAAAAATTTTACGGCCGCTTCGACTATAGTGAACAACTTCGCCCCGCCATCTGCCGTCCCGGAGAATTTTTTGATAAAGCTGATCTCTTTCATCCGAGGTCATATCAATGTGGATAACGTCATGAATATTTTTACCGATCACCTCATGAGCACGCCAGCTGTATAACCTTTCAGCTGCCCGATTCCAGTATGTTATGTTTTTATTCAGATCAGCAGCAATAGCTGATTCGCCAATATTATTTAAGATATGCGTTTTATAGGTTAGATTCATCTGTGCATTCTTCCTACCCATGGCATTACCCAGAATCGTGCCCATCATTTCGATCAGCACTACAATATCCTCTTGCCAGTCTTTCTCTTCCTTAACGGCATCAAATCCTAAAAATCCAAGCAGTTCGGAACCATGAACGATCGGCACAGCTAATAATGATTTGATATTCTGATCAGCCAACAACTGTTTTTCAGCCTCAGCCTGAGGGGGTAATTGATCCAGCGTATTCAGCCGAATATTCTTGCTTTTTTTGATTTGGCTCATCCACCAGGGTAACATATCGCTGGGTAAGTTTTGCAGGTTATCAATCTGGGGTTCCACCCCTTTATCACACCATTCATGGGTATTGGAGATAGTATCACCAAAAATCAAAAAAACATAACAACGATCCACTTTGGTCACCTCGCCGATAGCCTTTAACATCGATTGTATTTGTTCATCAAATTGGCCCGGTGAGGCTTTAATGAAGTTTGTAGCGATTTGAGTTATTAAATGCTGAAGTTGTGATTTGTTTTGTAATTGTTCCTCAGCTATTTTCTGCCCGGTAATATCTCGTCCGATACCCTGAATGGCAAAAGGTTTTCCTTTCTTTCGGATAACGGATGATTTGGTTTCAATACAAATTCGGTCACCCGGTTTGGTCTTCAACCAGAATTCAGTGGGATATTTCTGAATTTCATTCTGTTCAATTTCCTGCAATATTGTTTTTGCTTTTTTTAGTTCGTTTTCATCCTCAGTCAGCGAGGTAAAATTCAATGCACGGATTTCATCCAGGCCATATCCCAATTTTTCCAGGGCTGCCGGATTGGCATCTAGAAATCGACCTTCGAAATCATGAATAAACAATAAATTCATAGACCGCTTATACAGAGCTTCATAGCGTTCAGCTTTATCCTGCAGTTCATCTATGGCTTGAAACTGTTCATAACGATCAATTTCGCGCATAATCACCACTGGCAAACGAGCTAAGGAATCTTCCGTTAGAACATCTTTAACACCCATTTGTATGACGTTGATAGTCTGATCCTCTGATAGGGTATTTGCAATCTGTATAACCGGTGTTTGTAAATGCTGGGAACGGACAAAGCCAAGAATATCCTTTGCAGATAAACGTTTATTGGTATAATCGGCAAGAATAACATGCCATCGGCCATCTTTAAGCGCCTGTTGCAGCTCTTTGACGGTTTTTACCTTTTGGCAATCATAATGCCAATGCTGATTTTGCAGCAGCCTCGTAATGGACTGCACAAAGGCATCTGATTCGTAAGTAATTAATATCTTAATCGTCCGTTCCATAAACATTTACAGTGATTAACCCACCGAAAAAAAGGATCCACCATTGATTTTTTGCAGGCTATTTAAAGCATTAATCAGTCATTCGATGCTGATATTATTTAAAATATCAATATATCAAATTTTATGACTTCCTTATCAATTATCTCGGAATTTTGCATTAATACATTAATTTTTTTCTCACAGTTATCCTTCTTAAGCCATGTTTACGAGTACCCGCGTCAATCGTGTCCATTTTACAATCGATTTTAGTTATTATAAAACTTGTGATAACCTTGTTAAATTATTATATTGTAACCGATCATAACGACCGAAAATTAGGCGTAATAAAAAGGATTGTTTATCCGGAAACACAAAAATGGAAGAGGGCTTTAACAGCTCTTAATTATTAGAAGTTTTGAAATAATTCAAACAACAGGTGGTTCTTATGAAAGATTTATTAAATCAAATCGCAATGGTTATCGAACGAGGTAAAGTTGATCAGTCGGCCTCTTACCCCCCCGATCTGAAGGGTCAACCCGGGGCATCGGACCTGACCAAAAGTGCGCTGGATCAGGACATAGACCCCAATACTATTTTGAATGAGGGGCTCATGAGGGGGATGCAGAATATTGGTCAAAAATTTGGCAGGGGTGAGGTTTTTATACCTGATGTGTTGATTGCCGCCAAGGCTATGAACGCGGCCATGGAACATCTACGTCCTTTTTTCGAAAGCGGTGAAGCCCAGCGTAAAGGGACTATGATTATCGGAACGGTAACCGGTGATTTGCACGATATTGGTAAAAACTTAGTACGCATGATGATGGAGGGTAATGGTTGGGAAGTTATTGATCTGGGGGTTGATGTATCTGCCGACGGCTTTTTGCAAGCTCTGGAAAAACATCCCCACAGCATCGTCGGTTTGAGCGCATTGCTTACCACAACTATGGTCAATATGGAGGATATTAACCAATCCATTAAAAATAAATTCGACCGGGTTCCGGTTTATATTGGAGGGGCGCCGGTTACGCAATCCTTTAGTGACCAGATCGGTGCGGATGCCTATTTTAAGGATCCTCAATCGCTGATTCATTTTTTAAATGAGAGCAAAAATTGATACACCCAATGCATTTTAATTAGGATTTATCCTATTTTTACGAGTGTCAAACACTACTTTCAAAACCATAAATCAGAGGGGGAAAGCATGCTTCAATTTAAAGATTTGACGCGCGATCAAGCAAAGGAGTTGCTTTTTCAAGAGACACCATCGGAAATACTGGACCGTTATAATGAACCTTATCCGCTGGAACAGGAAAAAATTGATTATTATCTAGAAAACGGATTTATCATCCTCAAAAATGTACTGGATGGAGAAACACTCCGGCATGCCCGGCAAGTCATCCAGGCGGCTGTACTACTTCGAAAAGAACATGACGAACGGAAGCTCAAAGAGAAAAGTGCATACGAACAATCATTCCTGCAGTGCGGGTATTTATGCTGGGATTATCCGGCACTTAAAAATTTCGTTTTTGGTAAACGATTTGCTGGTATAGCCCGGGATTTAATGAACGTAGACCATGCCCGCCTTTGGCACGACCAGGCATTATTCAAAGAGCCCGGCGGCCGTTCTACGGATGTACACCAGGATTCCAGTTACTGGCCGGTTGATAAGCCCGAGCTGACCACAACCATGTGGTTGGCGCTTAATTCGGTCCCCGTGCATAAAGGGAGCCTGTATTTCTATCCCCAAACACATAAACCGGAGATGCGGGAATATGTGGATATTTTTAAAAATCCCCATCTACCGAAACATTTGAAAAATAAGAAACCGGTTGAATCCTCCCTTGAACCGGGCGATGCCACCTTTCACACCGGCCTAACGTTTCATGGCGCCGGAGCCAATCAATCACAAGAATATCGGGAAGGAATGACGGTTATTTACATCGCTGACGGAGTAAAGTTTGATGCAACCGATGACCGTAATGCCACCCATACATCATGTAACGGGCTGGAAGACGGACAAATAATCGATACCCAATATACCCCCAGGTTAACATAGGATTATCTTTTATCACATTATGAAAAAACCGAATCATTTGCAGCATTTATGTCAACAATTATTTGAAGACAACAAGCGGGCCACGGCTCCGCTGATGGGTTTGCCCGGTGTAACCACTTCCGGTTACAGTATTAAGATGGCCGGACAGAATTATCAGGTTCAGACCAAAGCATTAACATATCTGGCGGATCGTTTCCAGCCTGACGTCCTATTTCCAATCATGGATCTAAGTACAGAGGCCAACGCTTTGGGTCTTTACACCCATTTCCCCCTGGATGAAACGCCAACCGTGCCCAAAAGAACATATTCAATGGATTTCATTGATCAGCTGGAGCATAAAGAAATACTGGCTGACGGCAGAGTTCATTCTACATTAACGGTAATCGATCAACTTTATCGCTGCTATAAAGACCAGATTACCGTAGGTGGATATATCACCGGCCCCTACACACTGGCAGCGTTGATTCTGGGCGCAGAAGAAGCTGCGATACAATCGATGACCAATCCAAATCATTTAAAAACGGTTATTCGGAAGATAATGCCATCTTTGCTGGCCTATGGTAATGCCCAAATCGACGCCGGTGCCCGGGTAATATGTATATTGGAGCCCAGCGCTGCTCTGTTATCGCCCGATCAGTTCAAACAGTTTTCCATGGATTATGTCGATCAAATTTGTAAAACAATGAACAACCGACAAATCCCCTGTCTGCTGCATGTTTGCGGCAATACAACACCTCTGCTTCCGGTATTAGCCGAATCGGCTGCAGATGGTTTCAGTCTGGATTCCGAAGCGACCGGTCTGAATTGGGAAAAGGTCGTGCAACTTATACCTGAATCTAAAGTATTATTGGGTAACATTAATCCCACGGGAGCAATATTGAAGGGTGACAGGGCTGCATTGTCGAAAGAAATCAACCGGGTTTTAATGCAAACCGAGCGGCGTCGGTATTTTATATTGAGTACGGGTTGCGATCTGCCCCCTAATACGCCCTTAGAAATGATTGATCATTTTATGGAAACCGGCAGAGATTATTGTCTGCCATCGAATATCAATAAAGGATAATAACATGGCTGCGGATATCAATCAGTTATTAAATGCTTTAAGGCGCAAGCCCACCTCCAAAATACCCATTATGGAATTGGGGGTACATCCCAAAATAAAAACTAAAATACTTGGCAGGCCAATCAAATCTCTAAAAGATGAAGTGGATTTCTGGTACAATACTGGTTACGATTATGTTAAATTGCAACCAAAGGCCGACTTTAATCCGGATAAAATTGGTGTAGAAGAAAGTAAGACGGTTCATCTGGACAGTACGCTTTCTTATAACTGGGCATCTGAAAAAAAAGGCATCATCACTGATTTTAAAGAATTGGAATCTTATCGATTCCCGCATGCAAATACTTTCGATTACTCACCATTCGAACAGGCCAAAAAACACCTGCCCGACGGTATGGGTATCATAGGTCAATACGGTGATATTTTTACAATGACCTGGGAGATGATGGGATTCGAAACATTTTCTCTGGCATTATTCGAAAACAGTACGTTAATCGATGAACTAAATAATACGATCGGTACTCTTGTACTGAGTATGTTTGAGAATATGGCCCAGAACGACGCCGTGGATGCCCTCTGGTATACCGATGACATTGCCTTTTCCAACGGCTTGCTTATGTCACCTGAAGTTTTGCGCAGATATATCTTCCCCTGGATGGAAAAAATAGGGCAGCTGGCTAAAAAACACAATAAACCGTTTATCTATCATTCGGATGGTGTGTTATGGCCGGTTTTGGATGACATCATTTCCTGCGGCGTGGATGCCCTTCACCCTATTGAACCCAAAGCTATGGATATTGGTCAGATTAAAACAAAATACGGTGACCGACTGACCCTTATCGGGCATGTGGATGTGGATTTACTGGCCCGTGGTTCCATAGACGAAGTACAAGATAAAGTGCACGATAATATCGAAAAAGCCGGATCAGGCGGTGGTTACATTGTTGGTTCAGGCAACAGCATTCCGGATTATGTTAACATTGAAAATTATAAAGCCATGAATAAAGTCGCTTTGGAATATAAAGTTTAAGCACAGGCTATCGATGATGTTTAAAAGTGGAAGTACCCGTCTGGTACGTTCTCTCAATCAAAACCATATTTTAAATCTGGTCCGAATGAACAAGGGCATAACCGCTAAGGAAATAAGTGGTATCACCGGCCTACAGATATCGACCGTTCTCTATACCCTTAAGCATCTCAAACAAAAAGGATATATGCATTCCATAGGGTTAGGCACATCCACCACAAAGGGCGGCAAGCCCCCACAATTATGGCGCATTAACGCTGATTACGGATTAGCCATGGGGTGTGAAATTCTGTCATCGGAAGTTCGTATAACCACCCTGCAGTTCGACACTGAAGTTTTGTACAAAACCACTTATCCGCTTCGGGATGTATCCACACCACGTCATTTTATCGAGAAAATAGAAGATATTTTACAACGATTTTTGAAAATAAATATGTCCCGAAATGATAATTTACTGGGCATTGGTATCGGCGTATCCGGAAGAGTGGATGCATCCCAGGGAAAAATCATTTACTCAGCAGCCAATCGGCTTACAGATATTCCACTTCGTCACATTCTGCATTCCAAATTCCAAATGCCTGTATATATCGATAACGACGCCAACGCGGGCGCCTTAGGCGTTAAATGGCTCGTGCCTGAATTTCAGGAGCGGTCCGATTTATTATTCCTGAGCCTGCAGCAGGATTTCAGCGGTATGGGCATCGGCATGATAATGGACCATCAATTATATCGGGGCGCTTCCGGTGGTGCCGGTGAAATTAAAGATGTTTTACTCCCTTCCACCTGGCAATATCTATTTAAACAGGCCATAAAAAAATTTGGAGAGCGCTGTGAGCTTTGTCATGTTAACCAGGGTGGATCACAAACCGTGCCTTGCATATCGGAAGTCCTGCAATATGCCCTTAAACATGATGCCGGAGCCCAATTTCTACTAAGAGAAGCCGCAAAACGTATCGCCGATCAGATTAAGGACCTTATCAACCTTCTTGATCCGGAAGCAGTGGTGATTGGAGGGGACATCACAGAAGCCCGGGATTTTATCGAACCGGTTTTCAATAAACGTCTTACGGAAGTTAACCCATCCGGTCAAAAACGCCAGGTTCCCATACATTTCTCGCCCTTCCATAAATATACGGGGGCAGTGGGAGCCGCCACACTGGTTCTGCACCAAATGTACAGCTAAAACAAATCTAACAAGTAATTATTCAATTTTAAGGTTCAGATCCACCTCTTGCAGCGATTACAGTTGTGGACTCAAATAAATTAGTACCGGAAGTGCTTTATGTGTTCACCCTTACCCTCAATTTCCGTCATCGCTTCAATACCGATCTGCAGATGCATCTGTAAATATTTATCGGTTACTTCCCGGTCCATCTCTTCGGTTTTAATACCCTCCGGCAAAAGCGGTAAATCCGACACCAGCAACAAAGCCCCCCGGGCAATTTCATTGGCATGGCCCACTATAAAAATAGTCGCCGTTTCCATGTCGATAGCCAGAGTGGACAGCGTTTTCAGATAGTTTTTAAATCGTTCATCCCATTCCCACAAACGTCGGTTTGTGGTATAAACCACACCCGTACGGTAATCTTGATGATGCTGCAAAATTTTATTGGAAACAAATTTGTGCAGTTTAAAGGAAGGTAATGCCGGCACCTCCGGCGGGAAATAATCCTTACTGGTGCCGTCTCCCCGTATGGCTGCAATAGGCAAAATAAAATGTCCGATTTCGGTAGATCGCTTTAAGCCACCACATTTGCCCAACAACAAAACACCGTTCGGTTGGCGGGCGGATAATAAATCCATTATGGTCGCTGCATTAGCCGAACCCATACCAAAATTTATAATGCTCAAACCCGCGGAATTGGTGGAAGTCTGCATGGGCCGCCCAATGCCTTTGATATCACAGTTAAATTGTTGGGCAAACGATTGCAAATAATTGGAAAAATTGGTTATCAGTATATAATCCCCGAAGGCATCGATGGCTGTTCCCGTATAACGAGGCAGCCAGTTTTTGGCTATTTCTAATTTCGTCCGCATCAATAAGTTCTCATTAATTTCTAACAAAAAATAATATACAGATAAATTGACTCTCCTGCAAAAACCTGATACTTTTGTGAACATAATTGGTTGATGACCTGATACAACTTAACAAGGAACGATTTATGCGTATATTCAATGGTATCCTGATCACTTTGTGCGCGGTAATTCTGTTTACATACTGCCAACAATCCCATGCATTCAAATTTGCGGTTCTAAGCGACACCCACATTTCCGGAGACGGAAGTGCTGCCCGGGATTTACAGGCGGCCGTGAACGATATTAATACCCTGTCCGATATCGATTTTGTAGTCGTTTCCGGTGATATCACGGAAGTGGATATGGGCGATAACCTTAAAATAGCCAAAACCATTTTGGATAATCTCACCATACCCTACTCTATTATACCGGGTAATCACGATACCAAATGGACGGCTTCCGGCGGAAACAATTTTTTTAGTCTGTGGGGCGACGATAAATTCCATTTTCAGCACGAAGGCTACCACTTTATCGGCTTCCATCAGGGTCCTGAAATGCGTATGGCCGACGGATTTATCGCACCGCAGGATTTGCGCTGGGTCGATTCCGTATTAACCAGTCTGAAAAATGACCGGGCGCCCATTATCTACATAACCCATTACGGCATCGACAAAGGTTTGGCCAATTATCGGTCTTTACTGAAAACCATCCAGGGTTATAATAATAAGCTGGTTATTCACGGGCATGGACATCGAAACCGGTTATCCGATTATAACGGTTTGCCCGGTGTGATGTGCCGTTCCACTCTGGGTGGGTCTTCTGAGCCCGGAGGATACAACATCGTGACTATTCAATCCGACAGCATCTATTTTGCCGAACGGGTTACGGGCGTCAGCACCAAAGAACCATGGGGCGCTTTATCACTTAAGCAGAAAAATACGATTTCGGTGGATACGACCAACATCAATAATTCCATAAACAAAACCTACCCGCAAATCGATACAAGCTGGACGTTTGATACGGGAAATCTGATCGCAGCCTCGCCCGTCGTGGCAAAGGAAAAAGTGTTTTTGGGTGATGCCTCGGGCACCTTTTATGCCCTTGACCAATCCAATGGAAAACCCCTATGGCATTACGATGTGGACAAGCGGATTTATGCCACGGCGGCCTATGCTCAGAACCGGGTGGTGTTCTCTGCCGTGGATAGCACCATTTATTGTCTGAACGCCGATAACGGTCGACTATTGTGGAGTTTCACAACTGATGGTCCAAATGTGGCTGTACCGACCATCGACCAAGGGACGGTGTACATTGGCGGCAGCGACAGTACCTTCAGAGCCATCGACCTGCACAACGGAGAATTGCAGTGGGCTTTTACGGATATTAGCGCCTTTATAGAAAGTAAGCCCCTGATTTATCAGGGTAAAGTAGTAGTGACCGCCTGGGACGAATCGGTTTATGCGTTTGATAAAGAGGACGGCAGCCTGCAATGGCAGTGGAAAGAAGGACGGGCTGGCAAATTATATTCTCCGGCAGCTTGCTGGCCGGTTGCGGCCGATGGTAAAATATTTATAGTAGCCCCGGATCGTGTTATGACAGCCATCGATGCCGAGACCGGCAATACGGTCTGGCGTTCCGACCAATTTATGGTGCGGGAAAGCATCGGTATTTCCGAGGATGCCCAAACCATATACGCCCGCTGTATGCGTGATACGTTGATAGCGGTGTCCGCTGAAGGCCGGCAATACGAACTGAATTATGCCCGACATCTTGATTTTGGCTATGATCTGGCGCCGTCTATGGTGGTCGAGGAAGAAGGCACCATATTTTTTCCAACGATGAAAGGCCTTATTTATGCTTTGAATGCCAATAACGGTACCTTGATATGGAAACATAAAATTGAAAACAATTTAATACATACGCTGGCACCATTGGATAAAAACCGCGTCATCTTTGCAAATTTAAACGGCAAAGTGGGTTTAATAGGCAAACAATAAAGCCTGGTCCAATCTGTTTATACGGCGGAAGGCCACAAAACGAGTTTTTGAATATCCTTTTCAAAACCTTCGCTTTCAAGGAGAGTTGATAAGGTGTGCCGAACAGAAGGATCATCATCAATCCTATCAATTATAATTTTCCGGCGGGGTTGTAGTTCAGCCGGCATTCTCAACCAATCTTTGATGCATTGCACCACAGCCGGCAGCAAGGCATTATCAAACTCAGCTGTTAAAAACCAGCGTCGATGATAATTTTCCGTATACAGAACAATTCGATGTCCGTAAAAAAAGATATGATTCTGTTCGGTTCGCGTAACGTAAATGGATTGTTGCCTTCTATTAAAAAGTTGCCATGTTATGGCTCCCCCGGGAGCCAGAGCCGGATCGAGAGTACTTAACATAATCACTCCCTGCCCTTCAACATCCTCGTCTTGTTCATGGTAATGTTTTAAAAGATCGAATGCCCGGGGCAGGGCAAATTGCAAGCCGGATAGCCCCTCGACAAAATAGCCACGCCTAATCTCATCTCGCCATTCCATCTGTTTGAGCGTTTGAAAAATATCAATCCAGGATTCCAATCCAGTTTCCCGCCGATGCCATTCTTTAACTAATAAGCCGTAGCGATCCAATAACATTTCGGCCTGATTGCGAATGCGTTCTTGTTTATCCGTTTCTTTACCTCTGAAAGCAAAGGCGGTGGTTGGCATCCACCGGGCAGACAGAATCTGCGTTTGGTTTTGAACATTCTCCCGAATAGTCGCCTTCCGGGGTCTTCCAACTTTGCGTCCATCTTTTCTGCCGTGCAAACCAGGGCCGGCACGCTTATGATCCATATTCCGCCGCGGGTTTTTTGGTGAAAATGATTGGCTTAAAAGTTGGATTAAAATCGGATAGTGATCGCCGGTTACCCATCCAGTTTCAAACAAGTCTTTGAGGGCCACCATTAATTGACCGCTCTGCAAAGCAGTCGCTGTTAAGATATCCCTGCCTCTACTGCCTCCCTGTGCCCTAATAAATTCCAGAACTTCCCGTGTATCAGAACCGGATGGTTGAATAAGGCCCGGTGCAGTGGACGGCAGACCCAGGGATGCCCCCTGAGCATGGGGTATAAAGCGCAGCATCGTCTGTTCGTTGTTGGATAGTGGGTATGCAATCACATAAAGAATCTCATCGCTTATTAATTGTTGAAGGGACGCCATAATTTCTGACCAGTCCTGGTGCCGGCGTGCCAACCGCGAGCGCAAAAGTTCTCTTTCCATGAAAAGCGGGGGCATGGCTAAAGCCTTAAACTGCTGGATGATGTGTTCAATACTTCTTGCAGATCCGGTAATACCATGCCATTGCAGAGAAAAGCGGTAAAACGTGCGGCGGTCTGCAAAGGATTTGCCGGTACGCCGTTGCCCCACGGCCTGGCGATACAGATATGCAAAGTTTTTTCGTTCACACCAGTATGTATGTGGACTGTGGTCTATTAACCGGCCGGTCACCAGTACATTTTCCCGGGCCAGTTCATGCAGTATTGGCACTAATTGGTGTTCGGCTAAATTCAGACGCCGACTCAGCTCCTCTATTGAATGGGGAGCCCAATACTGTACCTGCCGGCTCACCCATTTTTTCATCCGGCTCTCAATATTCAGCGCATTGTAGCTTTGGTAAGCGCTTTTTGTCATCCAACCATCGGTTATCAAACTGACCCACTGTATGCGGTTTTCTTCTTTCAGTTGCTTAATAACCTCATCCGAAGCAATGGAGCATCGGTCCTGTAAGGCTTCACTTGAAATCGGACCGAATTTTTCGATTAAGGCATACACATCTTCTTTATCTTTAGCTTGTGTCTCCGGTGCCAAATGCTGCCATTTTTGTTCGGCCGTTTCCGCTTGCGATGCCCTTATGATGGCGGGGATACGCTCGGTTTGGATAATTGATTCAACCATTGATTGGCTGACGGGAGTTGATAAAGACTGACCACGATAGGTATCTTCTTCATAAATGGCGAACGCTTTCAACCGGAAAATCAAACCGGATGACATCGGTGATGGCTTGTTGGTTTGCACATATTTCATGTTGCGTTTCTTTTGCCTGAGATCGTCTAAAATACGTTCTAACCCCTCCCAATCGAATACATGGTTCAACAGATCACGGTATGTTTCAATAATGATGGGAAAATCCGTTCGATCTTGTACAGCTTGCAACAGATCGGCAGCCCGTAAACGCTGTAACCATAACGGTATCCGTTTATTGGTCTGTGATCGGGGCAATATCAAAGCCCTTGCGGCATTATATCGAAAATGAATCGCAAACATGGGTGAGGTGATGAGCGATGAAAAAATCGCATCTTTAACCTCGCCTGCGGATTGGGCAAAGAAATCCTCGATATCGGGCTGTCGTTGAGTTTCGGCAATACGCAGCAAAAAACCATCGTCATCGAAAGCATATTGCGCCTGTATCCCCAAACGGTTTTGTAAATAGTCGGCTGCTGCCATCGCCCATAATCCCGTGATGCGGGCACCTAAAACCGCATGCAGAATAAACAACAACGAACCGCCATCATCGGTTGTCCATTCCCCAAGTAATATCCGATCACTGCATACGGAGGCCGTCATCCGGCGCTGCTTTTCAAAATAGCGAATGGTGTTCATTACAGTGGGCTCATCGGCGGGAAATTGCTCCCGCAACCATTGCTCGGCTCCCCTATCATCCATTTTTTCGTATAACTGCCGGCGAAATTGCCCGATCTTATCCGCCGTATTGATCCCCCGATATAGAATATCACCCTTCCAGAATGGAGACCGGGGACGGATAGCATAAACGGGAGTTACAATAATTCGATCCGGAGTAATCGTATCAATACGCCACTCACTGTTACCCAGATAAAAGGAATCGCCAACTCGTGATTCATGCACAAACTCCTCTTCCATCTCCCCTAAACGGATGTTCTGATCTTTAAGATAAACGGAATAGTAACCCCGGTCCGGTATGGTACCTGCATTCATTACGGCTGTAATCCGGCTGCCCCGCAAAGGGAACAGCTGATTATTGGCAACGTCCCAATTTAAGCGGGGTTTTAAATATTTCAATGGATGGTCGGCATATTTACCGTTCAGTAGTTCCAATACCCGGTTAAATATTTTGCGTGAAAGATGGCGATAACAATAACTGCTTTTAACCATACTATAGAGTACTTCAACCGGCAACGGCCCCATGGCGACTTCAGCCACGATCTGCTGGGCCAGTACATCAAGACCGTTTTCCGGGATAATTGTTTCTTCAATATCATTGTGCATCATAGCCCGGGCGATGGTCAATGCATCATCCAAGTCAGCGGCATACAGAGGAATGATGCGACCTTTGCTTACCGCATCAACCGTATGACCGCTTCTTCCGACACGCTGCAATCCTCCGGAAACATTGCGTGGTGCTTCTAAATGAACCACCAGATCAATGGTACCGATATCGATGCCCAGCTCCAGCGAACCGGTGGCAATAACCGCTTTGATCTTACCCTCTTTTAAAAGCGTTTCCACCATCAGGCGTCGCTCTTTGGAGATGCTGCCGTGATGGGCCATTACAAGTTTATCACTATTTTCCGTTTTGGATTGATGTATTTCATTCAGGCGGCGGGCAATCTTTTCCGTCTGGGCGCGCATATTGGTGAAGATCAGTGTGGTCTGATGGCTGTTTATCTGTTCATATAACAATTTATAAACCGGTTGCCATGTACTGCTGTCCGGTAAATGTTCAAAGGATTGCACCGGGCACAACACTTTTAAATCCATTGGCCTTTGCTGGCCGCAATCAATTATCGAAACCGGCCGCGGCTTCCAACCGTTTCTTGATGCATGCCATGTGCCCCCTCCAAGATAAGCGGCGATGCGCTCAAGGGGTTTTTGCGTGGCTGATAAGCCGATTCGAAGCGGTTCTGTAAGCGTCAATCGGTATAAACGTTCCAGGCTCAAACTCAGATGCATACCTCGCTTATTATCGCTGACGGCGTGTATCTCATCAACAATGACATATTTTAAATGGCTAAACAACCGACGTCCCCGCTCCGATGTAAGTAACAAATACAACGATTCCGGCGTTGTGATCAAAATATGCGGCGGTTTTTTGAGCATGGACTGGCGCACATGGGAAGGCGTATCACCTGAGCGCACCGCGGTGCGGATTTTGCCCGGACGATCAAACTGCTTATTCAGAAGTTCATATAATTCATGCAGGGGCCGGCGAAGATTTTTTTGAATATCGTTATTGAGAGCCTTTAAAGGGGATATATACAGGGTATGCAGACCAATGGTATTCCGTTCAAACATATCCCCCGGCATCGTCTCTGAAATACGCAACAGGCGATCGATGCTCCACAAAAAAGCAGTCAGTGTTTTACCCGAACCGGTTGGGGCCAAGATCAACGAATGACGGCCTGCAGCAATGCTTGGCCAACCGGCCAACTGAGCCGGAGTGGGCCGACTAAAACGCTCTCGAAACCATTCTTTAATAACCGGATGAAAATCTAACTCTGTAAAAATGTCTTTTTTCATCGGTTTTCAGATTCATCCCTATCCAAATAATTTTTGTTTTATCCCCTTGCAATCGAACTTGCGTTGCATCATTATTTTAAGCAATCTAAATTGATTCAATGTAAAATAAAACAAGGATGGTTGCCAGTTGAGTTTTTATATTGCCTTTTTTATCAGCTCCCACGGATACGGACACGCCGCCCGATGCGCTGCCGTTATAGATAAATTAAAACAGGCCGATGGCCGTCTGAACATTAATCTATTCACCGAAATACCGGAGTGGTTTTTCAGGCAATCTTTACCGCACTATACCTATCATGTACATCATCTGTTCACCGATGTAGGTTTGAAACAATGGTCGCCCCTGGAGGAAGATTTGCCGGGAACGGTGCATGAGTTAAAACGGTTCCGTCGGGATATGGCCCGCAAGAGTAAATCCATTCTCGATATCCTTGAACGTAACGATTGCCGGTTGATTGTCTGCGATATATCGCCGTTCGGATTACATCTGGCCCGCCAAACGGTAATACCTTCGATCCTGATAGAAAATTTTACCTGGGATTGGATATACCGGGGATACGTAAAAGATGCACCGGGGCTTGAACCCTTCATCGATTTATTCGGCGACCTTTTCCGATCCGCCGATTATCATTTGCAATCCGAACCGGTATGCCGCCGGATACAAGACGCCCACATGACCAATCCCATAAGTCGCGAACCGCGTATATCGAAAATATCCACACGAGAGGCGCTCAATATCCCGCAGCATCAAAAAGCGGTTCTGATTTCCATGGGAGGCGTACCCACGCAGCATCGGTTTTTAGACAAGTTGAAACAATTTACTAATGTTTATTTTATCTTACCGCATGACGTGTCTAAGCGAAAGGAGGAAGACAATCTGGTCATTTTACCCCACCACTCGCACTTTTATCATCCGGATTTGGTTCACTGCGCCGACGCCGTAATTGGAAAACTGGGTTACAGTACACTCGCTGAAATTTACCACAGCGGCAGACCATACGGCTTTATTCCGCGAGATCGTTTTCCGGAATCACCACCCCTGGCTCAATTTGTCAAGAAGCACATGCAGGGCATCGAAATAGAGCAGTCTTTGTTTACCAATGGAAACTGGCACCCTGTCATTGAACCCTTACTGGATTTACCCTTAATTAAACGGCAGGAATTAAACGGTTCCGCGCAGACCGCTTCCTGTATTTTACACCATCTTAAAAGCACAACGGGTTAAACTATTGCCTGGTAAATCCTGGAACAGCCTGATCAACCGGCAAACGTATCCGGTTCAGATTTCAATCTTTCTTGAGAGAAGTGATCTTAACTAAACATAAAATTATTGGCATGTAGGGTGGCGGCTCTACCATCACAAAAACAATGACCGACTTGCGATATGGTGGGACTGGGGACTCCCATTGAGCAACTGTTTTTTATGGATTGGTCAAAAGAAGCGATCGGAAGGGCAACGCTGGCGGAGTTTCCTTAAATGCCAGGCTGTAACCATAGAGTAATAAATGGGACTTCTGCAAAAGATCCAGCTGCACCAAAAATGATGGTTTTTAATATTTAATGCCTGGGGTTGGATTAAAACCATTATAAACAAAAAACCCCGGCTAACAGAGTTAGTCGGGGTCAATGCAAATAAGCCTAAAAACTATATTTTTGAGACATTTTTCGCTTGCAATCCTTTGGGGCCTTCCCCAATTTCAAACTGCACCTGGTCGCCCTCATCCAATGTTTTGTACCCTTCGCCTTCAAT
>WJIP01000118.1 GCA_014730185.1 Caldithrix sp.
CCGTAAAGGAGCTGGACGAAATTACCGGCAAACGCCTTTACATCGAAGAGATGGACGATCAACTGGTGGTTTCGCTGGCCATTATGTATAACGATATCGAAATTACGTACAGCCATCCCAGCGACCAGCACCTGCATTACGATACCAAAACCAAAGAAATTATCCGCGTACACCGCGATCGGGAGGGGGAGCAGGCCATTCGCTTCAGGGTTTTCGAAAGTAAAATTCTGGAAGACACCCCGGGATTGTTTTACGCTCCGTTCGAAGAAGCCCTGGACTGGTTGTTTGACGGATTGCCGGCCCTGGCCCGGGACGGATTTGATATATTGGGTGAAGAAAACCTGGTTAAATTCAAAGTAAAACGGGCTAAGGCCAATTTTGATGTAAATATATCGTCGGAAACCGACTGGTTCGACATTGAAATGAATCTGGAATTCGATGGTGTACCGGTTACTCTGGAAGAGTTGAAAAAAGCATTACGCAAAAACAAAAAATTCGTCAAACTGCGCGATGGCAGTATCGCCCGCCTGCCGGAAAAACTGATCGAAAAATTCAACTATATCCTCAATTTCGGAAAGGTGGATGATGACAACGTCCGTTTTGACAATCATCATTTGACCTTCATCGATCGTCTGCTGGCCGATGCCGACAGCAAACAGATGGATACCACCAGCCAGGAAAAAATCAAGAAATTAGAATCCTTCGATACGATCAATGATTATGCCATTCCCGATAATTTTCAGGGTACCCTGAGGGATTATCAGAAAGCGGGCTTCGACTGGATGAACTTTCTTAAGGAATTTTCTTTTGGTGGCATCCTGGCCGACGACATGGGTCTGGGAAAAACCATTCAGGCATTGATCCTTTTACAGAATGAAATTAATAAAGCCCCCAAATCCAATAACCTGATCGTAGCGCCCACTTCCGTGATTTACAACTGGGTTAGCGAACTGGAAAAATTTACTCCTACGATCAAATATCTGGTTCATTACGGTACACGGCGATCCAAAGATATCCGCCGTCTTAAACGTTATCCATTGATTGTTACCACATACGGCCATATGCGCCGGGATATAAAGTTCTTAAAGGATATTCACTTTCATTATGCCATTCTGGATGAATCGCAGAATATTAAAAATCCAACTTCGGAAACATCCAAAGCCGTCCGCTTACTGGATGCCGGCAACCGCCTGGCCTTAACCGGTACGCCGGTAGAAAACAATACCATGGATTTATGGTCGCAATTTGCTTTTATCAATCCCGGATTGTTGGGTGAGCAAATATTTTTTAAAGAAAACTTTATGAGGCCCATCGAAAAGGAACAAAATGTACAGGTAGCGGCTTCTTTAAAACGACTAATTTATCCTTTCATTCTGCGCCGCACCAAAGAAGACGTGGCCAAAGAGTTGCCGGAAAAAGTGGAAAACGTGGTTTACTCACCCATGTTCGAGGAACAACAACGGCTGTATAATAAATGGCGGGATAGCTACCGGCAATCGCTTGAAGAGGAAATCAACAGTAAAGGTTTGAATAAATCCAAATTCAAAGTATTGGAGGGCTTAACCCGTTTACGGCAGATTGCCTGTCATCCGGAATTAGTCGATTCCCGTTTTGTTGAATCCGTTGGTAAATATGAGGCTCTTATTGAGATGGTGGAGGAAATCATTTCCGAAAACCACAAAGTCCTTATTTTCAGTCAGTTTGTTAAGATGTTACAGATTATGCGCCGCCATCTGGATGGCAACAACATCCCCTACTCTTATTTAGACGGTACCACCAAAGACCGGCGTAAACCGGTGGATGAATTTCAGAACAACGACAACATCAAAATCTTTTTAATCAGCCTGAAAGCCGGCGGGACCGGGCTCAATTTAACGGCAGCCGATTACGTCATCCATTATGATCCGTGGTGGAATCCGGCTGTGGAAATGCAGGCCACCGACCGGGCCTATCGCATCGGCCAAACCCGGCGGGTTTTTGCTTATAAGCTGATATCCAAAGACAGTGTGGAAGAGAAAATTGTGAAGTTACAGACCAAAAAACGGGCCCTGGTTGATTCATTAATTACCACGGAAGATGCCTTTTTTAAATCACTGTCCAAAAAAGATATACTGGAACTGTTTGAGTAGCGGTATTTGCAGCCGGTAACGCTGACCACTATGTACTGTATTTATTTCCAGGCGCATTATATAATGGATTTATCGATGACGGTATGGCAGGCTGTTTGATCGAAAGGATTTAATCCTCATCGACCTCCTCAAAATCCGCGTCTTCAATGTTGCGGCCATGCTTTTTCTGAATATTATCCTTGTCCCGGTCTTTTCCTTTAACATTGGGATTCTTAGCCGGCGTGCTCAGCGCTCTGCGGATCAATTGATAGGCAATAATGCCCAGAAGTATTATAATTAAAGTACGTAACATAATGCTCACCTTTTTTTCTGCGGCACATAGTAGCGCGTCCCGGATTGATGATGATTGATCTCCCATAAGATGTCCTTATAA
>WJIP01000119.1 GCA_014730185.1 Caldithrix sp.
ACCTACAGCCTTAAGGTGCTCGAAAAGCCCGTCTGCTATTATCTTTCCCTCCTCTTCCGTAAAACATAATGTGAACGCTTCCGTAAAATAACGATCGGTTTTAAAGGCCGGAAAAGTAACATTTTTAAATTTTAGCCATATATTGTCATCTTTAAACGTAATGGGCTCTTTACGAAAATGTTGCAACAATGCTCTGCTGTGTACCCCAATGACGGTAAGCCAATGATAGTTAAGGGTCACATCGGATAGCTGGACCTCTTCCAGTATAATAAATCTCTCAATCCATTCTTTCAGTGTCTGGCATTGCCTGCGCGAAGATACGATCAGATACCCATCGTCAAGGGCGACAACGCGGCAAAAGTCAATGATGCGTCCCTTGGGGGAGGTAAATATGGTATCCCGCGATGCTCCCGTTACCATTACACTAAGATCATTGGTTGATATTCGATTTAATAAATCCAGCGCATCCTTACCCTTGAGCGCCAATTTGCAGAGATATCCCTGATCGATTATACCAACGGTATTTCCAATACTGTTTAACTCTTTGTCAACCGGGTCATAGGATACCGGAAGATCCCATCCCTCGACGTTTTCAAACCGGGCCCCCAATGATTTATGCAAATCGTGTAATAAAAGTTTTTGCATTTTATTTTCCCATCGATTATGCCTGTGGGTCATTATCAAAGATGACCGTAATTTTCATTGAATTGACGGACAAAAAACCAGCAAACGCGCCTTTTTCAACAGTAAGAGTATGGTTTTGTAAATAACGGTTTAAAGTACCGTATCGTCATCATAATATTCAAGCAGTTCACGAATCCGTTCAAGGAATTGAGAGCCCATAGCCCCATCAATTAAACGATGATCGATAGTCAGCGACAAATACATAATAGGGCGTATGGCGATGGCATCATTGATGACCACCGGTCGTTTTTTTACGCTGCCCACACCCAGGATGGCAACCTGCGGTTGATTGATAATGGGAAAACCAACTGTAGTACCAAATACGCCAAAGTTGCTTATGGAAAAAGTGCCGCCACTCAGTTCATCCGGTTTTAATTGTTTATTGCGTGTACGCACTGCCAGATCGTTGATGGACCGGGCCAAACCCAGCAGATTTTTTTCATCGGCCTTGAACAAATTGGGTACCATCAGTTTATCGTCGACAGCTACAGCAATACCGATATTATAATATTTTTTGAGGATTATGTTTTCGCTATCAATCTGGGCATTGACCATGGGAAATTCTTTCAGTGCTTTAACCACAGCATCAGTGATGAACGGCATATAAGTCAAACTGAAGCCCTCGCGTTGTTTAAATGCTTTTTTATGGCGTTCCCGAATTCGATAAATCGTCTGCATATCCACTTCCGTATACAGGCTTACATGAGCGGATGTTTGCGTGGATTGAATCATGTGATCGGCAATTTTTTTGCGTACATGATCCATCGCCATCAATTCCACCGGTCCATCCGCCGTGGTTTTCGGTTCACCGGCCGCTGCCGGTGCAGGCGGCGCTTTTTCCTCCGGTTGGTCGGCCGTCCTTTTGGATAAGTAAGCCAGTAAATCTTTTTTGGTCACCCGGTTATTCAGACCGCTGCCGGGAATCTTTCCCAGTTCGTCCATTCCGATATCATTCTCATTGGCTATATTAAGAACCACCGGGGAATAGAAGCGATTGCCGTTGTTCCGGGATTTGCCCGGCCGGGCCTCCCGCTCTTTATCATCATCCCTACTGACCGGTTCTTTCACAGGCGCCTCCTCTGTTTCAGCCACTGGTTCTTTTTGTGATTCGCCGGATTGTTCTTGCGCCTCAGCTGCCGCTTTGTCTTCGGTTTCAATTTTAGCTATTGTTTCGCCAACTTCGACGGTATCTCCTTCATTGGCCAGCAGTTCTGTTACTGTACCCGGGACCGGCGTGGGAATTTCAGAATCCACTTTATCGGTGCTGATTTCCAGGATGATTTCATCTTTATCCAGTTCATCGCCAACGTTTTTCAACCACTTGACTACGGTTGCCTCAGTAATCGACTCACCCATTTTGGGCATAACCATTTCATAAATCATAAGCGCCTCTATCAAGCATGATTCTTGTGATTGTATCGTTTAATATTCTGCCAGCTTACGCATGGCGTTTAACACATCTTCATTCTGCGGAAGGGTTTCTTTTTCCAGAACGGGACTGAAAGGTATGGGAGTATCTTTTCCTGCTAAACGACGCACCGGTGCATCCAGGTATTCGAATAAATGTTCTGCAATGTGCGCAGCAATTTCCCCGCCAAATCCCTGAAACCGGGTATCTTCATGCGCCACAAGGACTTTTCCGGTTTTTTGCACCGATTGTTTTATAGTTTCCGTATCCAATGGATTGATGGTTCGAATATCGATAATTTCGGTATCAACATCCTCTTTTTGCAGATTTTTGGCCGCTTCCATTGCTTTCTGCACCAGTGCACCATAGGTAACCACCGTTAAATCTTCTCCGGAACGCACGATACGGGCTTTGCCGAAGGGCAGCAAATAATCCTTATCCGGTTCCGGCGCCGAAGCATAGCTTTGTCGATATAAACCTTTATGTTCCAGAAACAATACCGGATCATGGCCGCGAATGGCGGTTTTCAGCAAACCTTTCGAATCAGCGGCATTGGACGGATAGGCAATTTTGATCCCCGGCATGTGTGCAAAAAATGCTTCGATATTCTGGGAATGGCATAAACCTCCATGGATATAACCGCCCACCGGCACCCGAATAACAACCGGTGCCGACCAATAATTATAGGAACGCCAGCGCATGGTACTTAATTCATTACGCAACTGCATGGTAGCTGTCCAGATGTAATCGCCAAACTGGATCTCCACCACCGGCTTTAAACCCCGTACGGCCATACCGATCGCCACCCCGACGATGCTGGATTCGGCCAGAGGAGCATTGAAACAACGGTCTTCTCCAAACTGTGTCGATAAGCCACTGGTAGCGGTAAACACGCCCCCTTTGCCATCAGCCACGTCCTGACCAAACACGTACATTTTATCGTTATTAGCCATTTCCTCTTTCAAAGCATGGTTGATGGCATCAACCAAAACGGCCTTTTCACCGGATGGTTCACTCTTTTCGTATTGCAGATGTTGCGATTCCGTTTCCGGGGCATAAAGGAAGTGATGTATTGTTTCTTTTTTAGGTGTGTTTTCCTTTTCCGCCTCATCCGCGGCGTTGTCAATGTGTTCTTTAACTTCAGCCCGAATTTTATCAATCTCCGCATCCGTCAATAATTTTTTTTCACGCATGCGGACTTCAAAATTTGGGATAGGATCGCGCTGTTTGTCAGCTTCCAGCTCATCTTTGGTACGATATTTCTTATCCGAATCGGATGAGGAATGCGGCAGAAGTCGCACCACATCCGCCTCAATAAGAGCCGGTCCTTTTCCTTCCCGGGCATCATCAATCGCCTTTTTAGATGATTTAAACGTATCAAAAAAGTCGGTACCGTCAACCCGATAGCGATTGAGCCCCCGGTATCCCGATGTTAAATGATAAATCGAACCCCCGCTGGTTTGCTGTTCAACTTTCACGGAAATTGCGTATTTATTATTTTCAATCAGAAAGATAACCGGAAGTTTATCTCTGGATGCCCAGTTGACGGCTTCATGGAAATCACCCTGACTGGTTGTACCTTCGCCCGCCGAAACATAAACCACCTCGTCTTTTCCCTCTTTCACAGCCCCCAGCGCCGTACCCACAGCCTGCAGAAACTGTGTACCGGTGGGACTGGATTGCGAAACAATACGTTGCAATTTATGACCGTAATGGTTGGGCATCTGCCGACCGCCGGAACTGGGATCCATTTCACGAGCCAAAAAATTGAGAAATATTTCTCTCGGAGTAACACCAAACTGCAGGGCAAAACCCAGGTCCCGATAGTAGGGATAGGCATAATCATAGCCGGGCTGCATGGCGAAGGCAACTGCTGTCTGCGCTGCCTCATGGCCGGAGGCGCCGATATGGAAAAAACTTTTACCCTGCTTAAGCATGGTCAGCATTTTTTCATCCATCAGGCGGGTTGTTAACATACTGCGGTACAAGCCGATTAGTGTTGTTTTATCCAAACCATCTATTTTATTAGTCTGTTTCGTTTTGGTCGCCATTAGATAATCTTTCCTCCAGGGGATTTTAGAGAACGATCTTTCATTCCTTAAACGAGAGGAGTTGTGCCCCCTTCATCATTCTTTTGTCTCGATCGCAATAACGCGCAATGCATCATCGCATAATCTTTCAAATCGGTCATGGGATCATAACCAGTTGCCATACGAACCTGACATTGGTCAGATCCATCCTTACCCCTGGGGCAAGGCATATCCGGAAATATCGGGCACATATGTTGATTTTCTTTTTTATCCGCCATCACATTACCTTTAAATTCATTGGATTAAATGAGTCAAAAAATTACGGTTTTTATAACTAAAAAATACAAAATATATTCCATAAAATCGGGACAAAGCCAGCCCATGCAAAGGCGGGCTGGCCTCAATCAAATTATTTATTGACCTGAAAGTTGGTATCACCTTTTTCAAAAAAAGCGATGATTTGTTTAGCGGCAGCCAGCCCGGCGTTAATATTCGCCTCTTTGGTTTGGGCACCCATCTTTTTAGGTGTAAAATAAAATCGACCGTTGTATTTAGCCTGCAATTCCTCTTTACAATCGGGTGCAATATCCGACACATATTGGAAATCATCTCGTTCATTAAAAATTTTCAGTAGATCCCCTTCATGAATCACTTCCTTACGGGCCGAATTAACCAGAACACCATTTTCAGGCATAAGCGAGAGAAGATTATAATTTATGGATTCTCTGGTCTCTTCATTGGCCGGTATGTGCAGAGAGACATACTGGTTGGACCGATACAAATCCTCAACGTTATCCATAAACTTTACCCCATCCTGTTCTATAGTTTCCTTATCCAGAAAAGGATCAAAAGCGGAAACCTCCATAGCAAATCCTTTGGCAATACGAGCCATACATTTACCCACATTTCCATAAGCATGTAAGCCGAGGGATTTACTCATTAACTCGCGTCCGGCCTTGCCATTAAACTGATTCCGGGCCTGGTACACCATCATTCCGAATGCCAGTTCGGCTACAGCATTGGCATTTTGACCGGGGGTATTCATTACCACAATGTTCTTTACACTGGCCGCCTCCAGATCAACGTTATCATAACCGGCACCTCCCCGCACAACAATTTTGAGATTGGAAGCCGCATCGATAACCTCCTTTGTAACCTTATCACTGCGCACCACGAGTGCATCGTAATTTTCCACCGCCTGAATCAGATCGTTTTGTTCCTGGTATTTTTCCAATACTTCCGTTTCATAACCGACATTATTGAACAATTCCCGCATTCCCTTAATGGCTTCGGGTGCGAATGGCTTTACGGTTGCAATTAATACTTTCGGCATATTTTCACCTCTCTTTTTGACCTTTGAATTATTCAAAATTTATAAAATGACTTTTCTCTTACAATGGCCTATTTTTTCAATGCTCAACTTTATGTAACCACAATTCAACTTTAAAGCAATCCCTGTTAAAATATAATGATTGCACCAAAAAAACAACATTAACGGGGGATTTCACCAGCTGTCAATCTGTTACTTCGTTCCACTGCACCGTCTAATTCCTTACGAGCATTTTATGGAATCTTCCGATGCGGGTGCAGCCCTTTAACACCCAGAATGCAATTTTATAAACTCAATGTCTTAATTATGATATCTGTTGAGATTTCAACCGTTCAATTCATGATTTTATCTTATTGTATATTATTGACTTAATATACTTGATTAACTATTGGTATTATCCTACATATTGAATATATAAAGATAGTTTTTTTTTGATTTTTCTCTTTGTATATTATAGCAGTTGATTGTCGAAAAAATATTTAAAAATGTTTTGAGTTACTAAAATTATATTCTACAGTACTCACTTTTGCAAGAAAGGAACCTATTATGGCTGAAGGAAAAGCATTTAACGCCTTCGAAATGGCTCAAAAACAATTCGATAAAGTAGCGGACATGATCGATCTTGATCAGGCTTCGAGAGATTTACTGCGTAATCCATTGCGCGAGTTTCATTTCAGTATTCCGGTACACATGGATGACGGGTCCATTAAGGTTTTCCGGGGCTTTCGGTGTCAGCACAACGATGCCCGCGGACCGGCCAAGGGCGGCATTCGATTTCATCCGCAGGAAACGATTGATACGGTTCGGGCCCTTTCAATGTGGATGACCTGGAAAACAGCTGTTGCCGATCTGCCACTGGGGGGAGGTAAAGGCGGGGTAATTTGCGATCCGCACAATTTAAGCAGTCGGGAGCAGGAACAAATATGCCGGGGATGGATTCGTCAGGTTTATAAAAATGTGGGCCCCATTTCGGATGTACCTGCCCCTGATGTAATGACCAATGCCCAACATATGCTCTGGATGCTTGACGAATACGAAACAATAACGGGCGGACGCTATCCCGGTCTGATAACAGGCAAACCGGTCGGCATGGGCGGTTCACTGGGTCGTAAAGAAGCTACCGGTTATGGTTTGATTTACACGGTAAGAGAAGCGTTGAAACAATTGCAGATCGATCCTAAAAACACCACTGCTTCGGTTCAGGGTTTCGGCAATGTTGCCCAGTTCGCTATCGAGCTATACAGCAAATTGGGTGGAAAGGTCACATGCATATCATGTTGGGATCAAAATGAATCGCGAGCTATTACCTATAAAAAAGCCGATGGTATTAATTTAGAAGAACTGCAGAAAATTACTGATCGGTTTGGCGGTGTGGAACAAGACAAAGCTCTTGAATTAGGTTATGAAGCCCTGGATGGCGAAGCCTGGCTGGAGCAGGAAGTGGATATTCTGTTACCGTGTGCCCTGGAAAACCAGATTACCGAAGACAATGTTGAAAAAATTCATGAAAAAGTACAAATCATAGCCGAAGGCGCTAATGGGCCGACGACACCGGAGGCGGATAAATTTTTGGATAAACGTAACATTTTTGTCATTCCCGATTTTCTGGCCAATGCAGGAGGGGTAACCTGCAGTTACTTCGAACAGGTACAAAGCAACATGAACTATTACTGGTCCAAAGATGAGGTGTTAAAAAACCTGGATCAAAAAATGACCGCGGCATTCTGGGCCGTGACCAATCTATCGGATAACCGCAGCATTTTTATGCGCGATGCTGCATATATCATCGGTATTGAACGGGTTGCGCAGGCGTCAAAAGAACGTGGCTGGGTTTGAGCAATTAGCGCTTACTCCTATTAAATCTATATCTCTGAACCTAATCCGGTAGCACTTCGCTGCCGGATTTTTTATATTAACCGGAAGAGGGATCAAAATCACCAATTAATCCATTAAAATTATTATGAAAAAACACCCCAAATCTTTAGAACGGCTCGTTGATACGTTAGAAGAACGTGTTAAAGAACTCAATTGCCTCTATGAGGTGGAAGAAATTCTGCATCGCAGGGATTTAGACCTTGATGATATCTTCCATGAAATCATCAAATCGATCCCCAACGCCTGGCAGTATCCCGATATTTGTAATGTGAAAATTGTCTACGGGGATAAAGAGTATTATACCGAAAACTATCAGGAATCCCCTTGGGCCCTGAATACTAATCTTACTGTACAGGAACGGGTGGTTGGTTCCATCCGGGTATCTTATTCAGTAGAAAAACCGGAAATGGATATCGGCCCGTTCCTGATGGAAGAGAAGCAATTGTTGGATACCATTGCGCAGCGGCTCAGTCATTTTATCATGTATCAAAAACTTAAACAGGTATTCAATAAATGGGAGTCGACCAAGCAAGAAATATCCGTTACCGATTCCGGTGAGTGGCGGGTTATTTTGGAATTATTGAAACGGACAGACCCGGATTCTTACATCCGCATTACCCGCAAAATGCTGAATTATATGGTATGGCAGGGAATTGCCGATACTGATCAATTATTGCAGCAGTTCAATCCGTTTGCATTGCACGAAGATGAAAATCTCCTTAGTGAAACCAATAAACCACTGGAAAAGCGTAAAGTGGGTAACATTTTTGCTGTCAGCCAGAAAGTATTTGATACGGCTTCCAAACACATGAATAACCGTGAAATTCTTTCTCACATTCAACAGTGGATGCAGCAGGATAAAACCAGTTTTCTGATCAAAGCCATATCCAACAACGATTCATCACTGACGGATATCAATGAGGCCATACGGCGTTATTACCAAATCAATCCCAAAGGCATGGCCTTGGCACCTTCTGCCCGAATCGGAGTGCGGGCGGCCCTTATACGACGATTTTTCAGCGACCAGTTGGAATTCATTAACATCGCTAAAAATTTTGTACAGGTCCGGGATTTCCACGATATTCTGCATCGCATGATTTTTCCCACCGGAAGCCACGGTAAACTGGGAGGGAAAAGTGCCGGTATGTTCCTGGCTTCCCGTATTTTAAAAACCAGTAAACAATTCCGGGACGTTCTCAAAGATATCAAAACACCTAAAACATGGTATATCACGTCCGACGCCATGATCCAGTTCATGCATTACAACAACCTGGAAGAGATACTGGAACAGAAGTACAAACCCATCGAGGAAGTTCGAAAGGAATATCCGCATGTAATTCAGCTCTTCAAAAATTCCCATTTTCCTGGGGAATTGATACAAGGCTTATCCATGGCCCTTGATGATTTCGGTACACGACCGCTCGTTGTACGTAGTTCAAGTTTACTGGAAGATCGGCTTGGCTCGGCATTTTCCGGTAAATACAAGAGCTTGTTCATCGCCAATCAGGGTTCGAAAGAACAACGGCTAAGCGCCTTAATGGATGCCATCGCTGAAGTTTACGCTTCAACCATTGGACCTGATCCCATCCAATATCGGGGGGAGAGAGGGTTGCTGGATTTCCATGAAGAAATGGGTATCATGATTCAACAGGTTGTGGGACGCCGTGTTGGGGATTATTTCTTCCCCGCTTTTGCCGGAGTCGCTTTCAGCAATAACGAATTTCGCTGGTCTCCCCGCATTCAAAGAGAGGATGGACTCATACGCATGGTTCCCGGGCTCGGTACCCGTGCTGTTGACCGTCTTAGCGACGATTACCCCATCCTTATCGCTCCAGGTAAACCCAATTTGAAAGCTAATGTAAGTGTGGATGAAATTGTACGTTATTCACCACAAAAAATGGATGTAATCAACCTTAAAACAAATAAATTCGAAACCGTGGAAGTATCCCATATTCTTAAACAAGTAGGCAATAAATATCCCATCATTGATAAATTGACATCCGTTTTGGACCATGATCAGCTCAACACTCCCCGCTTTAATACCGATTTTTGCCAGGAAGACGTCATATTCACCTTTGCGGGTTTGATATCCAAAACATCTTTTATCGAGCAGGTACATACCATGCTCAAACTGTTACAGAATTCTATGGCCACCCCCATCGATATGGAATTTGCTCATGACGGAGAACATTTTCATTTATTGCAGTGCCGTCCGCAAAGTTATTCGAAATACCATGCGCCGGCGGTAATTCCGGACAATGTTCCGAAGGATAACATTATCTTTACGGCAAACAGATATATATCGAACGGTACCATTAATAACATTCGATATATCGTTTATGTGGACCCGGATCGATACAGCGCCATAAGCGACCGGGAAGATTTAAAAAGCATTGGTCGGGCCGTGGGCGAACTGAATAAACTATTACCACGAAAACGATTTATTTTGATGGGGCCCGGCCGCTGGGGCAGCCGCGGTGATATCAAACTGGGTGTCAACGTGACCTACTCAGATATTAATAATACTGCAATGCTTATTGAGGTTGCCCGAAAAAAGGGAAATTACATTCCCGATTTATCCTTTGGTACGCATTTCTTTCAGGATCTTGTGGAATCCGGCATTTTTTATCTTCCTCTCTATCCGGATGAAAACGGAGTAATCTACAACGAACGATTTTTTAAAGAATCCATGAACATGCTGTACGAGATGACGCCGGCCTTCTCCTATCTCAGCGATACCATTCATGTTATTGAGGTGCCCAAAGAAACCAACGGACTGGCGTTGAGCATTTTGATGAACGCTGATATCGACCATGCTATGGCCGTGCTGATGCCGCCGGCAACTGCTTCCTTTGCCACACAAGATATCCAAAGCTCTTTAAAAGTGAATATCAGCACGGAGGATCACGGCTTATGGCGTAAACACATGGCTGAAACCCTTGTATCCAAACTTGAACCTCAACGATTTGGTGTAAAGGCATGCTATCTCCTGGGTAGCAGTAAGAACAAAACCGCCCAGGCCGGCAGTGATATTGATATTATTGTTCATTTTCAGGGCGATCAGAAGCAGCGGCAGGACCTGATCAATTGGCTGGAGGGCTGGAGCCTCTGTCTGGATGAAATCAACTTTCTGCGAACCGGCATTAAAATAGGGGGAATCCTTGATGTTCAATTGTTTGATGATGATGAAATAAATAACGAAGATGTCATTATCGAGCGTTTTAATCTATCGGAAGTACAGTTACAGGAGCTCCCGCTTTACCACGAAGAGGAAACCGATCATACATCCGAAAATTAGAATGCCTGTATTCATTCCTGTCGTCCCTTCCTCGCCAGACATGGGATCAACGGATGTTTTATTTATATTAAGTCGGTTTTGAATCGAAGCAAATGAACCCGAAATTCCTTTAAAGGCACAACATGAAAAATGTATTAGTATATTTCCTTTTGTTGAATGCACTGGTAAGCGCGCAAAATCCCCGCATTCTATTGAATTTACCATGGGGGCAGGGACATAATCAAGCCGGTCTGAGAAAAGCTCCGGAGGGCTTGTATGGTCCGGCATCATTTCGTACGGATGGCAAGCAAATCCTGTTACTGGACAGGGTTAATCAATCCCTTAAGATTTTCGAAAATAACCAACATATCGATCATATACCGGTGCCACCCTATTGTGATGATTTCGTTTATGTTTCAAAAGATCATTATATATTTCTGAAAAACAATCAATTGATGCAAATTCAAAATGGCCAACAACATATTTTATATCGTCCCGAATCTCAAAACATTATTCAACAAATTCAACCAATCACGTCCTCTGAGATTGACATACAGTTATCGAATGGAAATAGTGTGATCCAAGATATAGCAGCCAATCAAGCCGTTAAAAAGAATGCCGGGCTGTACGCAAATTCCGGTTTCAACATCAAAACCGAGAGAAAAGACAAGCAAACGGGGATTATTCAGTTATTCAATGATAACTCATCGGACACCAGTTTTTCCATTGATTTTCCAGAAGAAAATTTAGCCAGTTTTCAATTTGTGGGCATGGATAATGACAATCGGATTTTTGTGGATATTGAGCTCTTTGAACAGGAAGTACCGGTAAGAATTAAACGTCAGGTTCGCCGGTTCGACACCAGTGGAGATCTTTTAACAACAATTCAATTGCCGCCCGGGGGATACTCACACGCATTTCGGGATCTTTTCATCGATTCTTCAGGCTCACTCTATTATATGCACCGAACCGAAAAAGGTTTACAGATATTGGAATGGCCCTTAGTTCAAAACGAAGCACAGGAATACCCATTCCATTTTAAAAGTCCGGACTGGGAATACCATATCAATAATGCAGATGATGCTCTGCCCGAATTCGGTGCGGGAGACGCCTTCTTTAAACCAGCTGATTTTCCTCAGGTAACACCGGAGGAGGCTTTAACAATAGGGGATGCCTATGTGCAATTGCAGTGGGAATGCGGCCCGGAGAATTTATCCAACGGATTGATTATGGATAATTACGGTTACTATGTGCGCACACCTTACTGGCTTTATCAGGGGACCGTAAACAGAGTACCCTACAAATGGGGAGGGTTTCAGACCGTCAATCAGTTTTTGGATGGTATTGCCGGAGGAAAATATGCCGGCGATAATTATACCAGTAAATCCAGCGGTTCTCCGTCTGCAGTGGGTGTGGACTGCTCCGGATTTGTTTCCCGTTGCTGGAAACTACCCACCCACTATTCCACAAGAATGATGGATGACGATATAACCAAAGCCTATTCCAGCTGGGATGAATTACGACCGGGCGACGCCTGCCACAAACCGGGTCATGTACGATTAATTGTTAACCACAATGCGGACGGGACCATTAATATGGTTGAATCGGCGGGATATAACTGGCGTGTATCCTATCGTCACTATTCATACACGGATTTAATTGGTTATACGCCCAGGTATTATATCAACATGCAGGGCACACCAGGCAACATTCCCCAACCGACTCTGCAGAACATAACCGGCAATGATCCAACGAAGCTGGAGTGGTTCGTTGGGGGTAAGGAAAATATTCATAAAATTAATCTGTACGCATCAACCGAAGGTACGCACTGGGATTTTGTTAAGCATATCGCCGCCGACAGCAATTCATCTGCATTATCAACTACAGCTGATCAGGCCTATTATTACTGTCTCAAATCAGTGGCTGCAGTGGATGAGCAATCCGAGAGTATTCCTTCGGATGGTTATGGTGTCTTAAAAAATGCCCATGATCTGCCGGTATTAATTGTCGATGGTTTTGATCGTACAACCTCGAGTTACGGCAGCTGGCCTCATAATTATCATAATTTTGTAATAACACTGGGACAGTCGCTTCAGGCAAATGGCATTGGTTTTGAATCCACGGCTAATGAAGCCGTGATGGATAGCAGTATCCTTTTGGATAATTATCCGGCCGTATTCTGGTTATTAGGTGATGAGAGCACAGCCGATGAGACTTTTAATGATAAGGAACAAAGTCTTTTGAAGTCCTATTTGCAAAACGGTGGTAAGTTATTCGTGAGCGGCTCGGAGGTAGGCTGGGATCTGGATCATAAGGGAGCCTCTTCCGACCGAACCTTTTTTGCTGATATGTTAAAAGCAGAATATGTGCAGGATGATGCCGGTTCCTATACGGTAAATGGTAATGGAGGAACGCCGTTTAACGGACTTAATCTGCATTATGATGACGGATCGCATGGGATTTATGAAGAAGATTATCCGGATGCATTAAAAGCTGTTCATGGTGGCCAGGCCGCGCTCAGCTATGGTAATGGCAAAACAGCTGCGGTTTATTTTGCAGGATCTTATAATAATGCCAATGAAGCCAAACTCTTTTATATGGGCTTTCCTTTTGAAACCATTTACGAAGAAGCCGAACGCGTTCAACTCATGCGTTCAATATGCGGTTTTTTCGAACTTAAAGAAACGGCATTGGAAGAGAAAAACCGATTAGCGGCGTCGAAATCGTTTCAATTGTATTCAAATTATCCCAATCCTTTTAATTCATCGACAAAGTTACATTTCTATTTACCCAACGCCGGTCATGTCCGGTTTAAATTGTACGATGTTCTGGGTAAATCTGTACATAAGGCCAGCCACTATTTTTCAACACCCGGCAAGCAGGAATGGAATCTTTCGCTTCATCATCTATCGACCGGTGTGTATTACCTGCAATTGATTTATGAAACGCAAAAGGGTCTTCAAACCCGGCATCATAAACTGCAGCTTATTAAATAGCGATATCTGTGAAGCAGTGTTTTTATCATTCCTTATACCGGTTCTGCCACCTTTACAGCCTTTTGGAAATAAGATTTTGAAATATGAATGACCAACCTTAAATTTTTTATTCTTTAGCTTAACCAACTGTATGAAAGATAGCGGCCAATGTGGTTTTGGATTTTTTATTCTTTGCTTGTGTTTCTTTTTCTGGGTTATGCCGGTGTGCTAATTTATTTACGTCTTGGCTTAAACCGGGCAAATTTTGTTCAGGATGATCAGATATATCCGTCGGTTTCTGTGGTAGTTTGTGCGCACAACGAACAAAAAAATTTACCAGCCTGTTTGAATCTGCTCGACAACCAGCAATACCCCATGGATAAATTAGAATTTATTATAGTTAATGATCGATCTTCCGATCGTACGGAAGAAATACTGCAATCGTTCACTGAACAACGCGCTAACTTTCATTTTCTATCCATCCGTGATCGTCTTCCATTTTTTGCCCCTAAAAAACGGGCAATTGACACAGCCGTTAAGCAAGCCCAGGGTGATATTATTTTGTTAACCGATGCCGACGGCCGCCCCGGCCCGCAATGGGTGAAATCCATGGTACAGTATTTTACGCCGGATACTGATATGGTCATTGGCTATGCCCCTTATCAGGTAAAACCATCCGGACATAAAATAAAAAAAATACTGGCTCTGGAATATTTTTCACATGCCGCTGTGGCCTGTGCCACCACCGGTTTAAATTATCCGGTTACCTGCGTGGGCACCAATATGGCTTATCGAAAACCGTTGTATTTGGACCTCGACGGATTTGGTCCTTACAAAAACCGTATTTCCGGTGACGATGATTTGTTTCTGACGCGTGTGCGGGAATGTGGAAACCACACCATCAAATATGCGGTCGACCACAAAACTCACGTTTATAACAATCCACCGGCCCTATGGAGTAAATTTATACATCAGCGCGTACGCTACGCCAGTAAGGGCTTTGATTATCCCATTCAGGTTACATTAGCTTTAATCGCATTGTATATGTTTAATGTACTGATGGTAGCGGGGCTTGCTGCTCTTTTTTTAAATTGGACAGTATTTGTCTATACCTTGCCTCTTTTTCTGATGAAAGGTTTGATGGAATTCCGTTTTTTGAACAAAGCCAGCCGTATGCTATGCGACAGGCGATATCTGCACTACTTCCCTGTTGCAGCTATATTACACCTTCCCTACGTGGTCGCTTTTGGTTTGCTGGGACAAATATTGAATTATCAATGGGCGGCAAGCGCCAAACACACCAAGCTCGAAAAAACGATACCGGAAGAGGTATTGTAGATTCACTATGGAAGCACATCCAATTGCCCTTCTGATGTTTCTCCTGGGATTTGTATATTTTATGACCGGCATGTATCTTTCCAGCCAACCGCTACCGAAAAAATTTGCAAAAAAACGAGATCTTAGAGTTGCTGTGCTGGTGGCTTTTCGTAACGAACAAAATACTTTAAAGGAATGTTTGGACAGTCTTTTACAGCAAAATTATGCCTGTGAAAATTATGATGTGTACATGCTGGATGATCGCTCCACCGATGCTTCTGCTGAAATCGCACTGCAATATACCGGGGGTTCTCATCCATTCCAACTGATTTCGATTGTGGAAGAGCATCACGGATTAAAAGGCAAAATGAACGCCATGAGTCAAGCATTGGAAAAACTGGATCATGATATCATTTTGGTGACCGATGCCGATTGCATTGTTCCCGAAACCTGGATTCAGACCTACGTAGACTATTTCGACAAAAAAACAGGTATGGTAGGCGGATTAACTCTGCTCTCACCTATCCCGGGCATAAACATTAGTCAAAGTTATAAAGAAAATTTGTTTGGGGGCATACAAGCCTTGGATTGGTTGTTTTTACAAAAAGTTGCCGCGCTTTCCAGTCGTGCCGGTAGACCTATTTCCATACTGGGTAATAACTTCGGATTCCGTTTAGAAGCTTATCATCAGGTTGGGGGCTTTCCAGCGATCGGCTTCACGGTAACCGAAGACTATGCTCTCATGCGACATATTGAGCAAAAAACTGCCTGGGCAATCAAGCATACTCTGGATATCAACAATGCCATTTTCAGCTATCCCGTTCAATCCCTGAGCAGTTTTTTCTGGCAACGATGGCGCTGGCTCAGAGGGGGGCGGTCCATGCGTATGTGGGGATATTTTACTGCACTCTTATCCTTGATGGCTAAAAGCTTGATAATTCCGGCTTTCCTCTTCACAGATTACAGTTTATGGGCCGCCGGTGGTATCGGCTTAATTATCGGTATCGATTATTTTTTGATCAAAAGTGAACTGCGTATATTCCATTTATCCCATCTGCGGCCCCATTTCTTGCTTTGGCAAATTTTTCATATAAGCTACAGTATTGTTTTTGCCCTTATGTCTCTATTGCCCTTCCCGGTCAGGTGGAAAGGTGAAAAGTACTAACCGTCTTTTTGCTGCCATCTCATGCATGAATGTCTTTAACTCAGATAATATTGCGTAAGGGATCATTATAATCATCATCTTCCCCGTCCATACCTTCGTTGAACATGGTGCTCATCATATCTTTTATCTCATAACCGGATTCAACGGGAAATTTACTCAAAAAGGAGAATTCAACCAGACCGAACAAAGCAAACTCCATTAACAGTTGTTGTTCTTCTTTTTTGACTTTCGGCTGGAAACGTTTCACCAGCTGTTTAAGCCCATCAATTTTTTGCAGCTCATTACAGTACTGTTCACGATTGGCGTTCCATTCCAGTTTACTGGTATTGCCATCATTAAACCAGTTAATAATGGTCTGAAAAGGATTGGTTTCCTGTTCTTTTTTAATTTGTTCGGGATCGGGAAAATAATTGATAAACTGCCTTCGAATGGCTTTACTGATCAGAATATGGGCAATTTTTATAGGGCCTTCCTGTTCGCCTTCATAGACCAGCTCCACTTTACCGGTAATGGAAGGAATTACCCCATAAAGATCGCTCACCCTAACCATTGTTTCATTCTCATTATTGATTAATAATCGATGTTCGGCCGTAGATGCCAAATTTTCGTAGGCTGAAATCGGTAATCGGGCTGATACACCGCTTTTTTCATCGACGTACTCACTGTCCCTTGCTTCGAAGGCGATTTGTTCAAGCAGTTCTTTTACCAACTCTGGCATCACAATCTGTTTCTGCTGAATTTCTGAAAGTTTTGCTTCCTGGGCCGTGATCTGACGGGAAATTTGTATGTCTTTTGGATAATGGGTCATAATCTGACTGTCGATACGATCTTTCAATGGTGTAACGATCGAACCGCGGTTTGTGTAATCTTCGGGATTTGCCGTAAACATAAAGGCAATATCCAGAGGTAAACGTAACTTAAATCCACGGATTTGGATATCTTGTTCTTGCAAAATATTGAATAAAGCCACCTGAATGCGGGCCTGTAAATCGGGTAATTCATTAATTACAAAAATGCTACGATGTGATCGCGGTACCAGACCAAAATGGATAACCCGTTCATCCGAATATTGGATTTTTTCTGTGGCAGCCTTTATGGGATCCAGATCACCAATCAAATCCGCCACTGAAACATCCGGCGTTGCCAGTTTTTCTGTATAGCGGTTGGTTCGATGCAGCCATTCTACAGGTGTTTCATCACCCATTTCCGCCAGCCGGTCCTTGGCAAAGCGCGAAATGGGATACATCGGATCATCATTGATTTCAGCCCCTGAAACAATGGGTATGTATTCATCTAACAGATTCGGCAACATACGGGCAATACGCGACTTGGCCTGCCCTCTCAGTCCTAACAAGACAATATTATGTTTTGATAAAATGGCCCGTTGAAGTTCGGGTATGACCGTTTGATCGAATCCTATGATCACTTCAA
>WJIP01000120.1 GCA_014730185.1 Caldithrix sp.
GGTTTTTACTGTTCCATACCCACAATCAAAGTGCCCCCCCTGATTTGATAAAATCAATAATCCCTCACTTGAAGGCGAACAACTTTGAACTGAATCAATCTGCAAAGACATTAACGGCTGAAAGCCCCTTCTTCGTAAATGATAGAAATATTTATCTCTTACACATCAAATAATGCAATGGTATTGACTGGTTAAGTATCGTATCTATGTACAATGCAGCACCGTACCGTTCCATAATTACTTGAAAGAATTCCGGTTAAAATTTACCGGATTCATAAAAAATATGGATTTTAAGCTTCCGATACATTGTAATATGTCCTGATAATATTGATTGTATTCATATCATTGTGTAGACTAGGGCATGAAATTGGGATGCTGCAATAAGGGAAAGGACTTGAGATATGAAGCTTTGCATGATTGATTTTGATGAAAAAGAACAACCTGCCATAGTTTATGAAAAGGGATTAATTCCTTTAACGATGATCAAAGACCTGCAAATTAATGGCGACGGTATGGATTTGTTAAATCTCATTCAAAATGATCAGTTAATGACTATTGTGCAATGGTATGAAGATCATAAAGAAGAGATTGAGCAAATGGAAGCAGGGGCCTTTATACCCCACAATGAAGTCATTTATCGCCCGTTATTGAATAAACAGGAAAAGAATATCGGAATAGGATTGAATTATCAGAACCATGCCAGTCAGTTGGGGGCTAAGACACCGGGAAATATCCCGGCAATATTTTTCAAAGGCAATCATACCATAATCGGTCATGGAGAGTCGGTACATATACCCCGTATTTCACACCGGACCACGGGAGAAGCTGAGTTAGGGATAGTTATCGGTAAAACGTGCCATCAAATCAAAGAAAAAGAGTGGCAGGATTATGTGGCGGGTTTTACTACAATCATTGACATGACGGCAGAGGACATCCTGAGAAAAAATCCACGTTATTTAACCTTGTCTAAAAACTTCAACCGATTTTTCAGCATTGGCCCGCATCTCCTTACACCTGATGAAATACCGGATATACAGAATATAACCGTCAGTACTATTCTTAACGATGAAGTGGTGGCCGCCAATACGATTTCCAATATGATATTTTCGCCAGGATTTTTAGTCGCATTTCATAGCAGGGTTATGACGTTAAATCCCGGCGATGTCATTTCCACCGGAACGCCGGGAGCCGCGCCTCTGTCAAAAGGGGATATCATTGAATGCCGAATCGATGGATTCAAATCACTTATCAATCCGGTTAAAGATATGAAGCTTAAATGAGAGTGCTTTATGGATTTGAAGATTACAGAACATACATTTTTAGTGACGGGTGCAAGCCGGGGAATCGGTTACGCCTGTGCTCAATCTCTGTTAAAAGAAGGGGCGCAGGTTGTTATTGTATCCAGGAATGAAAAACGTCTGCAGACAGCTTCAGAGCAATTACAAACGGAAACGAATAGTAAACCCGGTTATTTTGTAGCTGATCTGGGTAACAAAGAAGATGTTACTACGTTAACAAAGTGGATTACAAAGCGCCATGAAAAACTTAACGGTATGATTTTAAATACAGGGGGACCGCCTCCGGGCAATAGTATGGATGTATCGGATGAGCAATGGATGGAAGCGGTCAATAATAATTATCTGGCAATGATACGTTTAATAAATGGTTTTATTCCGCAAATGATACATAATCGGTATGGACGAATAGTAGCCATTGCCTCCACATCATTAAAACAACCCATTGCAAATTTAACCCTTTCCAACAGTGTACGGGCCGGCTTAAACGGATATCTCCGCACATTGGCCAATGAAGTGGCCCAACACAACATCCTGATTAATACCCTTTGCCCCGGCCCTACAAGTACTGAGCGATTAGAACAGCTAATGCATAATCAATCTGAAAAATTAAAAATGAGCGTGGAAGATATTAAAAGAGAACGCATAAGCCGGATCCCGGCCGGACGTCTCGGTCGGCCGGAAGAACTGGCTGATATGGCTGCGTTTCTGATGTCCCGGCGGAATACTTACATTACAGGGCAGGTTATTGCTGTAGATGGCGGTTATGTAAACAGTACCCTGTAAGGATCACTGAAAGACACTATGAGCCATCGAATTAAGGGTGGGTTGAATCCTGAAATTCCCAACATTGTGGTAACGGATTCAGGCTTGGGAGGCCTGGATGTTGTAGCCGAATTCCTGAAATTACTCTCATTGTCCACGTCACTTTCGGCCATCAATCTCATTTATGTTAATGCCCAGCCCCATTTACAGGTTGGCTATAATGACATAAACGCTGTGGAAGTGAAGATAAAAATCTTCGACAGGGTTTTAAAGGCAATCAATAGTAATTTCAAGCCGCAGGGCATATATATTGCATGCAACACACTTTCGGTATTGTACGATAAAACCCCATTTGCCCAAAGCGTTAAGCCCAATGCATGCAGCATTGTAAATCTGAGTGTACAGGCAATGAAGGATGTGTTGAATCGCCATAAGAACACAGCATTAATAATTTTTGCTACGGAAACCACCATACAATCGCAGTGGTTTCCTGATCAATTACAATCGATCTCAGATATTTCTTCCGCTATTGTTTTACAGGAATGTCCCGGCTTAGCAGGGGCTATCGAACGCGGTCCCGATTCGGAAATAACCCAAACTAAAGTTAATGGTTTTGTTCAGAATGCTATAAAACGATTACCATCAAATTATACAGATATCATAGTGAGTTATAATTGCACACACTATCCATATGCGCATGATGTCTTTAAACGTGCATTTGAAAGACGCAATATTCAAATAAAGCAATTTTTAAATCCTAACCAAATAATGGCCGACAGAATAAGGGTTGATATGGCTAATAATCAAAGCAGGACGGGTGAAACGGTATTACATATGGTTTCACAGACTGAAATTCCATCAGAAAAACAAAAAGCCATTGGCGGAATTCTGCAGAATAAATCGGGTAAAACGGCTGCAATGCTGTACAATTATCAATACATCCCTTACCTTTTTCCCCTCAAAGATTTAGTGGAATATTAGACCGAAAAATAACCGCGTTATTCGACATAGAGGACGTTTATACATACCACACCCGGTCATTAACGGTGCGCATGAGCGATCTCGCCGACTTTTAAATATTCATTAAGGCGTTACTGAGGCGCGTTTAATACAGGCAAAGATTTGGTTATCCGGATTTGAAATTTTTATTTATTCCTTTGTGAAAAAAAAATAAATGATGCTAACTTTATGAAGTTTTTTTCGTCTTGTATGGTAACGAAGCGCTAATCGTATAAGGAAAGCATTACATGAAAACCCTGCAATATCTTATAATCATTTTAGTCATCAGTACCTATGTCTCATTGCCGACGGCCAAACCATTTAACGCCGATACGCTATCCGCCCATCGATTGTCGACCCAAGTAACTATTGATGGAGTTTTGGACGAGGCTGCCTGGCAGGAAGCAATGGCCATTACCAATTTTAAACAGCGGAATCCGCACGAAGGGGCAAAGCCCAGCCAACGTACTCATGTACATGTGCTATATGATGATGAGGCCCTCTATGTGGGTGCACGTTTATACGACACAGCACCCGATTCTATTATTGCACGCCTGGGTAGACGGGATCAATGGGTCGATGCCGATGGTTTTGGTGTATTCATTGATCCATACCTGGACCGGCGAAGCGGTTATTTTTTCGCACTAAATGCTGCTGGGACTTATTTTGATGGAATTTTGCTTAACGATGACTGGGATGATGACTCGTGGGATGGCGTATGGAAGGGCGAGACGCGTATCGATGAACAAGGTTGGACAGCCGAATTCCGTATACCTTATTCCCAATTACGTTTCCATCAAAAAGAAACTTACAAATGGGGAATTAATTTCCGGCGGGATATTAAAAGACATAATGAGGAAGATTACCTGGTCTATACTCCCAAAAATGAAAGCGGATTTGTATCCCGGTTCCCGGTAATCAATGGTATCAAAGATATTGACCCATCGCGAAAAGTGGAACTATTACCCTATTTCCGTACCAAGGCGGAATACTTACAGACCTCTGCAAATAATCCCTTTAATGATGGTTCACGTTATTTACCCGCCATGGGTATCGATTTCAAATTTGGTATTGGGAACAATATGACCCTTGATGCTACCATTAATCCAGACTTTGGTCAGGTAGAAGTGGATCCGGCTGTGGTTAACTTGAGTGATGTGGAAACGTATTATCAGGAAAAACGCCCCTTTTTCATAGAAGGTTCTTCTACTTTTCGTTTCGGACGGGGTGGTTCAAACAGTTTTTGGGGCTTTAACTGGGGATCACCTAACTTTTTTTACAGCCGACGTATCGGAAGGGCTCCGGCAGGATCTTTACCCGATCATGATTATGCTGACGTTCCGGATGGCACACGTATTTTAGGAGCGGGAAAACTCACCGGTAAAATTGGTAATGACTGGAATTTAGGTACGATGCATGCAGTCACATCCAGAGAATATGCTGAAATTGAATACGCAGGTGAGCGTTCGCAGGCGGAAGTAGAGCCTTTAA
>WJIP01000009.1 GCA_014730185.1 Caldithrix sp.
CCCCGGCGATGCCATCAACGGCGGAACAACGCCCGCCGAAACCGTGCTGATGAACTATCTGGATATTCTGATGCAGGTCATAGAAGCGTATGACCTTGATTACAAAGTGGCCGCCAAAATTCAAAACGCCGATGTGGAACTACCCATGATTACCGGTACCAATCCCCCGACGTTTGATGACATCCGCGTTACCGATTTTGACGTGATTCTGGTCAAAGAGTCTGTGTCCGTATCCGATGTTGCCGCTGAAAATTTCGAGCATAATCTGGTGATCCCCGATCTGGGGGTGGAAATCCTGCGCGGTTATGTGGCCGTGGATGCCGAAGTGCATAACCGGACGTACCGGTTTGTAAACACCCATCTGGAACCGTTTGCCAAGCCGATCAAAATGGCGCAGACGCAGGAATTGCTGGCCATGCTGGCCGGTGAAGCGTTGCCGGTAATTATGCTGGGCGATTTTAACAGCCAGGCGCCCGCCGGCGAAGCGTACAATTATATCGTCTCCAGCGGTTATACGGATATCTGGCCGCAGAACACGCTCACCGGAAATCCCGACGGCTTTACTTATGGACATGACGCTGATTTGCGCAACGAAACGGCCAATTTTTATGAACGCATCGATCATATTTATGTACGTTATGATGAATCGCCGATACCGCTTTGGGTGCACGCCATCGTGGTGGGCGACGAACCGTTCAACCGCAAGGAATCCGGGTTGTGGCCCTCGGATCACGGCGGGGTGGCGGCCCGTTTAAGAATCCCCGATTCCGGCCATACACCCGTCTGGCTGACCAAAACCCGGTAGCTATTCTTTGAATCGAGGTACATCGCTCCCTTCAGCAATCCCAGGGAGCGATACTTTTTTTTATGACTTTTTGAAACACCAATGAGCGATCCTGCAACACATCACCGTCCGCGGAGGTCCTTTTCAAAGAAACCTGAAATCATACGAGCGGCTTAGATGTACCGGTCTTCTGCCCATCCCCGGTAGATAAGGTCAATTTTCGCCGGATCAGCCGTACCTAAATGATGCCGCTCATCGGCCATTCGGATGTGTTTTGGGGGAGGGTTAATGGGGCGGTCTTCGCCAAAGTATGCTTTACGCTTGGCCTGAAGGATGCGCACACCCATGGCATCGACGGCCACCGGATCCATGCCCACCAACAGTCCGTCATATTGCCAGACGTATTTGGGATTAAAGTGGTGGGGGCCGACTCCGTGAAATAAGGGCGTTAACATGACCAGAATATTCAAGCGGGTTTTGCCCTTCACATGCGGCAGATGCCAAATCGAAGCCAAATCGGCACAGGAATCATCATGATAGGCATAGGGTTTTTCCACAAACATAATATAATTTTTTATCAGGCTTCCCACACCGGACCAATCGTGAGTGCGCATGGGCCGGACATTGATAAGCGCTGAGGCCTTTTTGAATATGGCATCGCTTAGCAGTCCCCGGTCTTTCACCCCTATTTGGTTTTCGGTAACACCGCTCTGCTGCACTCGTTCCGTAAGCAAATCATTCAGCATCGGCGGCGTGGGCAACAAGTGCCACACATTGGTTTTGATTCCCACCACATCATCCGGCTTTATTATTTGCTGCCAGGCTTTTTGGATATCGGATTCCTGCAACAGGGTGCTGACGGCCTCATCCAACATGTCCGCCAGAATGGCCTTGCGGGGTTGCCCGTTATCGTCCAGCACATCCTTATGTCGGATAAGCACCACGCGGCTCTTTTTGCTTTGGTTCCCGTAAATAATCCCCGGGTTACTGAGATATAGGGCACCGGCAATGGAAGCCTGCCCCGTATGTTTTAAGAAATCGCGGCGTGTCAGGTTTTTTGCCATCTTCTACTCCTCCAAGTTTGTAACGGATTGTAGCAGTTTTTCGGCCTGCTGGCGATGTGGTGCTTTAAACACAATGGCCAGTGAACGCATGTCTTGCTTGAATGATATCCAGGTATCATCTTCTTCTTGCAGTGAATTTTGAACTTCCAGTTGCGGATTATACGATGCGATAAACCGATCACGTGCTGATCGGGCCTGTTCTTTATCGGTATATTGACATATTAATAACACGGCCTTTTTCTGATCATAATTATATTTAGCCAGTACACAATGGGTAGCATCTTCAATTTGCAGTATATTTTCTTCGGCAATAAAAAAATAGCTGTTCAGCCACACATGATGGGTAAAATAGCGAATGGTTGACGGGATCAGGTTTTTATTCGGCAGACGGGTTATGATTTGCGGTAAAAGGCCATCTTTGCCGATCCTGTTATGCACGGTTTTTGCCAGTTTTTTTAAAGCCGCATCCGATGCTTCCGTTTGCGGATAAGCCAAAATGGATACAAAATACCGATTACGCCAGAAGTGAATCATCCCCGGGACCGACTCACTACCCTGTCCAAATGTCGTATCCACGGTTTCCCTGGAATGCATAAAAACCCCGAAGGCATTTTCTGGTTTTCCCATATCGAATATATCGATTATAATATCGGGTTGCCCTTCTTCCATATAAACGCGGTTAATCATAGCGCTGAATTTATAGGAAAGGTATAATTCAGCCCCGCCATTAATATGTTCATATAAATTGTCCCGGCCATAAACCTTACCGGAATGTTCAGCCTGCCAGCCGTCAACGGATTCAGGTAAAAAAGACCGCAGCGTTTCGGACTTTGCGTTTTGTGCCATAAGAACTCCCGCAAAACAACACATTACAATGATGAGCATAGCATGCAATGTTTTAAAATGGACGAAGTACATAATGCTCCTTAAACCATTAATGTTTACCTAATGTAGGCCAAAATGCCCTCGGTTGGCAAAAAAATCCTAATTATTGATTTAATTACCAGGGCAATGTCTGGCAATTGCACAACATCACAGCTATGTTTTTATTTTTCTATTACAATTGTTGAATTATAATCAAATGTTAACTACTTTTATAATTTAATAATATGCATACATAAAACAGGAGTAGAATTATGAGAACCGCAATCGTCGTCCTCATTGTTATGCTGATACAAAATTTCGGCTTCACACAAACCAAATTTACGGAATTTAAGGCCGGTGTACTCAACCCGGAAAACGCTAAGACCGGCTTTATGGGCGGTGTTAATTTCGGACGCTCCGTCGATGAAAATGTGGGCGTCAGTTTTGCCGCCGATGTATACCGGCGTTCTTATACCGATGAAACGGTCATTTATCAGGCCGAAACGAGTAATGGTGTTGTTGAAGAGCAATTTCAAACCGAGTCCGAGCAAAGCACCACCATGATTCCCCTTTTCTTTCAACTGCACTATCAGGGCCCGGTAAGCAATATCTTCAATATCCGCGTTAGTGGCGGACTGGGTTACGAATTTTTATGGAACAGCATTACCAACTACAATACCGGTGAAGACAACACCAAGTTTTTCCACGGTTTCGGCTGGCATGTGGACCTGGGGGCTATGTATCCTTTAAGCCGGGCCTCCGATATTTTTGCAGAAGTAACCTATCACGGCGGTAAACCGGGTAAAGGTGAAGGAAAAAACGAAGCCGGCTTACCCATCCGTAAAGAAATTAATATGAGCGGCTTTGGAGTGCGTATCGGTATGCGCATTTACAACTTTGGATTCTAGATTGTAATGTAACGGATGATGCATGATGCGTTTTATAATTCTTTTTGTCATAACCATCGTTACTGTTTCCTGCACGGTTAAACAACAGATACGCCCGGATCAGCAGAATATCCCGGAAATCCGGGTTTTACTCGGGCAGGTTGCCACAGATTCCATCATGTTTAAACATCCATACATTTTACAGGCTGAAGAAGCCGACTATTCCCTCGGTGAAAAGAACAGCAAATTATATCTGGATAAAACCAAACACGGTTTCAAACTGTTCAATAAAAACCGAATTTTCACGTTTGTTGCTCCACAATCGTTAACGTTACGTCCTCAAAACGAGGGGATTTTTACCACCGGCGGCACAGAATTTCCGCAAAAACTTATCATTTCTATGGAAGATTCCGGTGATGTTTATTTGATCAATCAACTGGATATGCAAGCCTATTTAAAAGGGGTTATTCCC
>WJIP01000121.1 GCA_014730185.1 Caldithrix sp.
GACTTAATGGGCAGGCGGCCCAGATGCAACCGGTTTTCCGAAGCTCCGGTTTCGATGTAAAAAATGATGGGGATTTTGTCCGAAAATTTAAGCAGCCAGTTATTCTCTTTAATGTCATTCAGCGAAGACAGGTCAATATCCCGATCCCGCCGATCTTTGTTCTTAAAATCCGGCGTGTAAATATCCAAACGGGCTTGCCCGTCGGATACGGCATAGTCGATACGCGGTTGGCGGTCCTTATATTTCATTTTGCCCGAAAACAGCAAATCATCAGGCAGCCGATCGATGGTTAAGGTGCCAACACCAAAGTGAATGTTAACTCGCAGGGTATCGATTTCCTCAAGAGAGATTTCCCTCTGCAGGCGATTGGTGCGATCCACGGCGCCCGCGTTTTGCAGCACAAACAGAACTAACAGCACCTTGAACAGGGCGTTTGTCATCAGACAATGTCCCTTAACGATTTTTTTAACATTTCCCGTGCCCGGAAGATACGGGCCTTTACCGTACCCAAAGGCAGATCCAGCATCTGGGCGATCTCTTCATAACTGCGTTCTTCCTGATGACGCAAAACAATGGCCGTGCGGTATTTTTCCGGCAGATTGGCTATAGCTTTTTTAATGAGTTTGGATTTTTCCCGGGCCAGGATATTTTTTTCGACATTAGGATCAGTATCGGCGTATTCCTGTTTAATCTCATCGTCTTTGTAGCGCACGGTTTGTTCCATAGAGTGGGTTTTTAGCTTGCGTTTGCGAAAAAAATCGATGCAATGATTGGTGGCAATCTTAAACAGCCAGGTGGAAAAAGCGTAGGCTTCATTAAAGGAATTCAGGGAATTATAAGCTTTGATGAACACATCCTGGGTTAAATCTTCCGCTTCCTGCTCGTTGTGTACCATGCGATAAATAATATGATACACTGAATTACGGTACATGAGGGTCAGCTCATCGTAGGCTTTGCCGTCGCCGTCGCGGGCTCGTTTTACGAGTTCAGTATCGTCTTTTTTCAAGATTTTGATTCTCAGTTTATAAACACATCTGCTAACCAATCCAGTAACGCCTTTAAGATAAAAGCCGCAGCTATTAAATTCAACTCCCAATTTGTAGGGACTGTATCGTCGTACTCATTTTAGTGTCTTTAAAATGAAATTCTTGTTTTTAATGGCAGAAAATATCAAATAACAAACTTCAATAAACAAATAATTTCCAAATTAAAATTTTCAATGACTAAAATGATTCGGAAAAGATACAATATTCAATAGGATTGCATTTTAATTATTGGATTTTGTTTATTGGAATTTCTGGTTTATCCAGGTTAGGATTATATCTCGAAATCTGAAATGATGGTTCCCGTTAACCCGGCCATTTATGGCCGGGGATCAAAACGACATCGCCCACCGAAAGTCATTCCTGATGCCCTTCGCTCTCAGGATTGACCAATGCCGATAATGCCCAGTTCCAAGTTCCCAATTACCCACTAACCACCGTGCAAAGCGAACGGATGCAATGGCCAGTCCCAAAAGAGCCGAAGGGTATAACGAAGGGCAAAGCCCTGATCAACACCGGCAAACCCCGTTGCTTAAGCGCCAGGGGCGAGTTGTATCCATCGCAAAATTTATCTGAGACACGATTAGGATATACGATGACGCTTACGCTTACCCAAAATCGATCAATCGGTAAACCATGCAAAGGGCATGAAAATTAATTACATTTTTTAAAACAACACATTAAGGATCATCTATGCCCAAACAACGGCACCATTTTCCATCCATTTTACACCATTTCGCAATTCTTAACCTGCTGCTGGTCACATTGATCCCCGCCATGGTGTCCTGCCAAAAATCCACCGGTCCCGATGATGCCGCCGCCGGCCCGGACACCACCAGCCACAACTTTACCTGGACCATCGACACCCTCTGCGATTACGGCAACTACCTGAAAGACGTAGCCATTATCAATGAGAACGACATCTGGGCGGTGGGTGAAATCCGCCTGGACGGCGGCAACCAAAAATACAACGCCGTGCACTGGGACGGGGAAGAATGGAATCTTGTAAAAATACCGGTAAAAGTTTTCAATACAGAAACATTTATTGTATCGGAGTTAAATTCTATTCATGCATTTGATTCTAATTCAATTTTCGTGACAAACGGTGGGGAACTGATCGAATATGACGGAAATAAATGGGACAATTGGACTTTTTTATTTGAGGATTTGTCAGATACGACTTTTGGAAGCATAAACAATATTTGGGGGACATCCTCAAGCAATTTGTACTTGGTTGGCAATAACGGCAATATAACCCACTATGACGGCCAGAGCTGGCAGCGGCTGGATTCGGGGACGGATGTGGATTTGCTGGATGTGTGGGCCGCCCCCAGACGAAAGTGTGGTGTGGGCCTGCGGGTTTACGGAATATGTCGGCACCGTGTTGATCAAAATTAACGGAACCACCGTCGAAAAAGTTTATGAAGATAGCCGTTATCTGTATCATACCATACGTCACGATTCCCTTTCCGGCCGGTTGGTCAGTGTATGGACCGATAATCCCGATAGTCTTTTCGTCATGTCGCCGTATGGCATGTATACTATGCATGCGGCCTCGCATGGCGCCGCTAAACGATCATGGTACACGAATACTCTGTTGCCGGCTATGCCCAGACGGTTGCGCGGTCAAGACGGCAATGATCTGTTGCTTGTCGGCGAATTTAATATGATCGTTCATTACAACGGCCGGTCCTGGCATAAATTCCATGAGATGACCGGACGGGCCAACTGGCGTAGCATTCAATTTAAAAATAATTTTGCCGTTTGCGTGGGTTTGGATTATAGCACAACCCGCACCGTCATCGGTATGGGTCGACGCATGGAATAAATCCTCCCGAAAAATTTAACATTTTTTGTATTTTTTCGGTTTAAATGTTTATCTTGTTGCTTTCGGTTATCGTTGTACAATAGCAACCGAATCCCCTTAAAAAAGGGGCATCTCTAATACCATTTGACGTCAGGCAAAAAAACGCAAAAGGAGTGACTCTATGAAACAAGTTTTGGTTCTCGGTGCTGGCTTAGTAGCCCGACCTCTGGTCAGGTATCTGTTGGATAGCGGCGACATCCATGTGAAAATTGCCACCCGCACGGTTAGCAAAGCCGAACGGTTAATCGCTGGCCATGCCAACGGGAGCAGTGAGCAGCTGAATGTGGAAAACGAAGATGCCTTGCAAAAAGTCATCGGACAAGCGGATCTGGTCATCAGCTTATTACCCTGGATTCATCATATGAAAGTGGCCCGCCTGTGCCTGCAGCTTAATAAACACATGGTAACCACCTCTTATGTCAAACCGGAAATGAAAGCCCTGCACGAAGAAGCACAAAAAAAAGGTCTGCTCTTTCTGAATGAAATCGGCGTCGATCCGGGTATCGATCACATGGCTGCTATGCGGGTCATCGACGGCGTTAAGGATAACGGCGGTAAAATTACCCGTTTCCGTTCCTATTGCGGCGGCCTGCCGGCGCTGCAGAACAACAACAATCCTCTGGGTTACAAATTCTCCTGGAGTCCCGTGGGCGTGATGCTGGCGGCCAACAATGACGGTCGCTATCAGGAAGATAATCGGGTGATTGAAGTGAGCGGCGAACATCTTTTTGAGCATTACTGGCTGGTGGATGTACCGGGCGCCGGTACATTCGAGGCTTATGTGAACCGCGACGCCCTGATTTACAAAGACTTATACAGTCTTCAGGATGCTCAAACGATATATCGCGGTACCCTGCGTAACATCAGTCATTGCGAATCCTGGAATTATTTTAAAACCATTGGTTTGCTGAACCAGGAAATGCAATTTGATTTCGATCAACAAACGCCGGCGCAGGTAATGGCGGCGTTGGTCAAAGGCCAACCGCAGACCGTGATGGAAGACACGGCCCGGTTTCTGCAGATTCCGGTCTATGCCATCGCCATCAAAAAACTGCAATGGCTGGGACTGTTCAGCGATGAAAAACTGCCGCTGGGTAAAGCGTCCGTTTTCGATATGTTTGCCCACATTCTGGAAAACAAACTGGTTTATCATCCCGGCGAAATCGATTTACTTGTGCAGCATCATGAATTCGAAGCCGAATACGACGGCGGCAAACGGGAACATATTACGTCCACCATGGTGGATACGGGCATTCCCCACGGCGAAAGTTCCATGTCCCGTACGGTCAGTTTGCCGGCGGCCATCGCCACCCGCCTGATCCTGGAAGGTAAAATTGATTTAACCGGAGTCTGGATTCCGGTGCATCCGGCCATCTACAAGCCGGTGCTCGATGAACTGGAAACCATGGATATCAAACTAACCGAACAGGCTAAACCCCTTTAATCAATAAAGGATCGTTCGTTTTACCTATACCCGCGTCGATTTTTATCGGCCCGGGTATTTCTTATTAGGCATAAAATTTACTAAATTACGCATCTTGCGACGGAGCAACCGTCGGACGCCAGAGATGGACATAAACCGACAGGATGGAGAAGACACAATATGAAACGATTACTCATTCGGGCTGAGGATAAAAATCAGTGGGAACGGCGCTCGCCGCTCATTCCGCAGGATTTACAGGACATCGTGCGGGAAACCGGCGCTGCGGCTTTTGTGCAGGCCTCGCCCAAACGGTTTTTTAAGGACAGCGCTTATCAGGAGGCCGGCGCCGGCGTCGTCCAAACCATGGATGACGGCGATGTGGTTCTGGGCGTCAAGGAAATCCCCAAAGAGAAAATTCTGGACAACAAGGTCTATCTGTTTTTTTCCCATACCATTAAGGGCCAAACCGATAACATGCCTATGCTCAAACGTATTATGGACAGTGGATCCACATTGATTGATTACGAGCGTATTGTGGATGATAACGATCGGCGGCTGGTCTTTTTCGGGCGTTACGCCGGCGACGCCGGCGCCCTCAATATTCTGTGGCTGATGGGTGAATACTGGCAGCATCAGGAAATCGAAACGCCGTTTACCGAATGCCGACAGGCTCTGTATTACCATTCCGTGCAGGAGGCCAAAACCCATCTGCGAAAAATCGGGGAGACCATCAAAGCCAAGGGTTTGCCTGCGGCCATCGCGCCCATGACCATCGGCATTCTGGGTTATGGTAACGTTTCCAAAGGAGCGCAGAATATTTTCGACGCCCTGCCCACCGAACGCATCGCCCCGGAAAATCTGACTGGGGCTTTGGCAGAAAATCGCCTGCAAAACGACCGCATCTATCTGGTCATCTTCGAGGAAAAACATCTGGTGCAGCCCAAAGGCGACTTTACTTTCGATCTGCAGGATTACTATCAAAATCCGCACAAATACGTCAGCCGGTTCGATCAATATTTACCCTATTTGACCATCCTGGTGAACGCCACCTACTGGGACAGCCGTTACCCCCGGTTCGTCACCTGGGATAATTTAAACAAACTGTACACGGCATATGCCTATCCGAAATTGCAGGGCATCGCCGATATCACCTGCGATGTGAACGGATCGATTGAGTGCAATGTGCGCACGACCGACAGCGGCCAGCCGGCCTATCTGGTGCAACCGGAAATCGAGTTGACTACGGAAGGCCATAAGGGCGAAGGTATTGTACTGCTGGCCGTGGATAATCTGCCGGCGGAGCTGCCTAACGACGCTTCCGCATTTTTCAGCAATCAACTCAAACCATTTATCGCACCGTTGTTGCGTGCGGATTTTTCGGGCGGCCTGGAGCAGTCCAATTTGCCGCCGGCATTAAAAAAAGCCACAATTGTTTATAAAGGCAAATTAACGGAAGATTACGATTACTTAAAAGAATATCTGAGTGTAAAACCACCCCGTTACTGAGGTTTTACCTCTGAGTTAAAAGAAAATTTTCATTAATACGGCCTTACTGGTTATATTAAAATTTACAACAAATTGGTAAGTAATCCGAGGCAAAACCATGTTAACAATCAACCCCGAAATGGTCACCACAATGTTACTGGAATTCCTGCGTGATGAGGTGCGCAAAATCGGGATGGAAAAAACGGTGCTGGGTTTATCCGGCGGGGTGGACTCAGCGGTTGTCGCCGCTTTGTTACAAAAGGCCATGGGTAAAGAAAACGTGCATGCCCTGATTATGCCTTTCCGGGAGAGCAATCCGGACAGCCGCCGGCACGCCGAGCTGATGGCCCATAAACTGAATATCTCTTTTGAGGTGTTGGATGTTTCGCCTATGGTCGATGCTTTTTTTGCCAATAATGCCGATGCCGATATTATCCGCCGGGGCAATAAAATGGCCCGCGAACGCATGTGTTTGTTATACGACTACTCTTCAGCGCATCAGGCTCTGGTCATCGGCACCAGCAATAAAACCGAACTCATGCTGGGGTACAGTACCATTCACGGAGATGTGGCCAGTGCTATCAATCCCATCGGCGATTTGTACAAAACGCAGATCTGGGCGCTGGCCGAGTATCTGCAGATACCGCCGGAAATCATCAAAAAGGCGCCGTCCGCCGATCTTTGGGTGGGGCAAACCGATGAAGAAGAGCTGGGCTACACCTATGAGCAGATGGATGAATTGTTGTATTATATGATCGATATGCGTTATCCCGATGAAATTATGCAGGATATGGGCTATGAGGCAAAGGTATTACAGGATATCCGCCTGCGCATCCAGAAAAGTCAGTTCAAACGACGTCCGCCGGTAATTGCCAAACTGACCAACCGAACCATCAACCAGGATTTCCGGTACTGCCGCGATTGGGGAGTCTGATTTGGAAGCGATTGAGAAAGGTGCTCTTTACATGGTCGCAACACCCATCGGAAACTTGGCGGATTTATCCCATCGTTCCGAGCATATTTTACACAATGTGGATTTAATCGCCGCCGAAGATACGCGCACTTCCGGCGTACTTCTTAAACATTATGATATTCAAACGCCGATGACCAGTTATCACAGCCATAATTTAAAAAAAGAAACCCCCAAACTTGTGCAGAAAATGAAGAATGAGCAGTCTGTTGCCCTCATTTCCGATGCCGGTACACCCGGTATTTCGGATCCGGGCTTTCATCTGGTACAGGCGGCTATTACCCATGATATCCGGGTTATACCCATTCCGGGTGCCAGTGCTTTTCTTGCTGCCTTAAGCGCTTCCGGATTGCCCAACAATCGTTTTGTATACGAAGGGTTTTTGCCCCTTAAAAAGGGAAGACAGACCCGTTTAATACAACTGGCGGAAGAGGAACGCACCATAATACTTTACGAATCGCCCCATCGCATCCATCGAACCGTTCGGGATCTGCTCGGTTACCTGGGAGACCGACCGGTTGTTTTAGGAAGAGAGTTGACGAAAAAATTCGAAGAGTTCAGACGGGGGACGCTGGCGGAGCTTGACCGGGCGATAGAGCATCAAAAAGTTAAAGGTGAACTCGTGATCATCGTTGCCGGAAGTTCATACAAGAAAGGAATGACATATGTCGGATAAAGCCAAAGGACTTTTACCAAAGTGGCTGCAGGACGGATTTGTCAACCTGTTAACACCATTTGTCAATTTGTTGACCAAGTGGGATATCAATCCCAATACCTTTACAGTATGGGGCTTAATTATTACTTCATTGGCCGCCATCGCTTTAGTTACCGACCGCAGCTTCGTACAACTGGCCGGTATACTGATTTTGTTGGGAGGCATTTGCGATATACTGGACGGCAAGCTGGCCCGTTATGCCGGAAAAGCCACTAAATTCGGTGCCTTGTTCGATTCCTCCATCGACCGCTACTCCGAGGTGATTATGTATTTCGGCATCGCCGCCTTTTATGTGCGGGCGGATGATTATATGCTTTCGGTGATGACTTTTATTGCCCTGGGTGGTTCGATGATGGTTAGTTATGTGCGGGCCCGGGCGGAGGGGCTGGGTTTCGAAGCCAAGGTCGGATTTATGCAGCGGCCGGAACGGGTGGTGGCTATCGGCGCCGGTGCTTTGTTTTATTTTCCACTGTTTCATATATCCATATTTCATGTAACGGATTTTCCGGTTACACTACTGGATATTATGATTTGGATTGTGGCCATCTTTTCCAATATTACCGCCATTCAACGTATGATGTATGTGCGTAAGATGGATATGCCGGAATCTAAAAAACAGTCAGCCAAATAGGCGATCCGATCGGACTTCTGAGTACATACATCACTGCTCAGGCTTGAAAGTCCAGAGAATTCACACAAAACGACAATAATTGTTTTTTTGCATTATTAGAAAAAAGTCAGTCGGAACGGAATCAATGTTCAGCTAAATAAATGGGTTAGTAAAGGAGCTTACAAATGGAAAATAAAGAAGGTTTCCAAATTAAGGATGTTAAAGGAAAAGTAGGGGTATTATTACCGGGACTGGGCGCTGTGAGTACCACATTTATTGCCGGGGTTATCGCTATTCGCAAGGGTCTGGCGGAACCCATTGGATCAATTACGCAGCTCAATCACATTCGGCTGGGAAGAAGAGATGAACAACGTAATCCGTTAATTAAGGATCTCATTCCCATGGTGGAAATGGATAATATCTATTTTGCCGCCTGGGATTTGTTCGAAGATAACGCCTATGAATCGGCCATCAATGCCGGCGTTTTGGAAAAGACGCTGCTGGATCAGATTAAAGATGATCTGGAAGCGATCAAGCCCATGAAAGCGGTGTTCGACCGAAATTATGTAAAAAAACTGGATGGTCCCCACGTAAAAAAAGGTCAAACCAAATATGATCTGTTCGAGGCATTGCGCGAGGATATCCGTAACTTTAAAAAAGCGCATCATCTGGATCGCTTGGTTATGGTCTGGACCGGCAGTACGGAGATATTCATCAAAAAAAGTGACGTCCATATGAGCAAGGCCGCCTTTGAAAAAGGCCTTAAAGACAACCATCCCCAGATCGCACCCAGTATGATATATGCCTGGGCTGCGATTGCCGAAGGTGTGCCCTATGCCAACGGAGCGCCCAATTTAAGCGCCGATATTCCGGCCATGTACGAATTTGCTGAAGAGATGAATGTACCGCTGGCCGGAAAGGATTTCAAAACGGGCCAGACGCTGA
>WJIP01000122.1 GCA_014730185.1 Caldithrix sp.
CGCATTGCCGCCGCTGTTTTTCTCATTGTATTAATGGTTTTTAACCTCATGTATATTGCTGTGGGTATCGGAAAATTCGCCGAAGAATTCATCCCACTGCCCCGGTGGAGTTCAACATTGATCGTTTTCACTATCGTGGGAATTTACGTAACATTGGCCGGGTTCTTTGGGGTTATCCTGACGGATATGCTGCAAACCTTTTTAATAGGTGTTGGGGCCATTATTCTGGCAATAATTGTTTTTCAGGACAATACCATTCTGGATTTTATGGCCACCCAGCCCGCGGAATGGAGCTCATTTAAACTGCAATGGAATTTATGGGACGGATACCTGCAATCAACGCCTGCCAGCTATGATCACTTCTTTTATTTCGGTCCCATTTTATTGGCCGGATTCACCTGGGTTATTTTTCGCATCCTGGCCGGCCCCAATGTGTGGGATTTTCAGTTTTTTCTAACCGCCCGTAGTTCTCGGGATGCCGCTCTGGCCGGTGGTATGTGGTCGGTGGGCTATATCCTTCGCTGGATTCTGGGCTGTTCCTTTATGGTGCTGGGTATCTACTATCTGGGATCAAAGGCCGGCTTCGACGCCGAAAAAATCATGCCACTGGTGCTGACCAATTTACCGGTCGGCGTGCGGGGGCTCTTTATGGCCGTGCTGCTGGCCGCACTTATGTCAACCCTGGACGCCATGATTAATGTGACCAGTTCTGTGGTTGTCAATGATTTTTTGAAAAGATATTTTTACAAGAATTTAACTGAGAAAAAATTGGTACGTCTCGGCCAGGCGGCCTCTTTGCTGGCTCTTTTTATGGGATTTATTTTCAGTCTCAGTTTCCGTAATGTTGTTTCAGCTTGGGAAACTATGATCTTTGTGGTGGTTACCATGATTCTCGTACCGGCAACCATGCGATGGCATTGGTGGCGATTCAGCGCCCGGGCCTTTGTATGGAGTATGATCGTATCCACCCTCATAATCATTTTACAAAAGATTTTTTTCAGCCACTGGTCTGGACCGGTTACCCTTGCGGTTGATACATTAGCCAGCCTGGTTGCCACCATCATCATTGGTTTTCGCTTTGCACCAACGGATCGGGAAATTTTGCTGGATTTTTACAGCCGTATCCGGCCCTTCGGATTTTGGAAACCCATCCGTCAGGAAGCCATTCGCCGCGGATTAATCCCTGCGGATGATAAAACACCCACAATTGATAGTATGAACGGTTTATTATCGGCTGCCTTCCAGGTTTCCATGGCGCTTATTCCGTTTTATGCCTTTCTACGAATTTGGAACCAATTTTTTATCTGGTTAGGTATTGCCGGATTTTTGACTATTGTTTTGTATTTTACATGGTATAAAAATTTACCAAGCTATGATGAAGGATAAAAGTGAATTAAACCTGACATGGAATAATTATGCATAAGCCTACCGTCCATCTTATATGCAATGCCCATCTTGATCCTGTCTGGCAGTGGCAGTGGGAAGAAGGATGTGCCGAGACGTTATCAACTTTTCGCAATGCCATTCAATTGCTTAAAGAAGATGATGAACTGATTTTTAATCATAACGAAGCTTTGCTTTACCGCTGGATTTTAGAATTTGATCCCTCATTGTTCGAGGAAATTCAAAAACTGGTAATAGCCGGCCGCTGGAATATAGGCGGTGGATGGTATTTACAACCGGATGTGAACCTGGCCGGTACGGAATCTATTTTACGGTGCATTAGTGAAGGTCGTCATTTTTTTGAAAAGCACTTCAATGTTCATCCCCGGGTAGCCTATAACTTTGATTCTTTTGGCCATGGAGCCGGTTTGCCGCAACTTTTAAAGCTGACCGGATATAAAATGTATATTTTCATGAGGCCGGAGCCGGAAAACCTGCAACTGCCCTCCGATTTTTGTCGCTGGCAGGGCACGGACGGCAGCGAAATTCTCATCCTAAGAATTGAAATTGGTTTATACCATACCGAAGAAGACAATATCGAACAGCGTTTACAAGAAGGGGTAGAACTAGCTTTACAGCTTAACCGGGATGTACCGGTTTTCTGGGGTATCGGTAATCACGGCGGGGGCGCCACCAGAGAGGACCTGACCCGCATTACCCGGTTCCGCAACAATGAAACACGTGTGCACATTAAACACAGCAGTACCGAACAACTGTATCAAGCACTAAAAGTTTATGCAAATGAAACACCATTGATTAAAGGTGATCTACAAAACATTTTTCCCGGTTGTTACACTTCCATGTTTCGATTGAAACGCCGGGCAAATCGAAGCCTGCAGTTATTGCTTCAGACCGAACAATTGCGAACCATAACCTGGTGGATACTCGATCAAACTTATCCGCACACCTTACTCAGCGAACTGTGGCGCGATCACTTATTTAACGACTTTCATGATATCTTGCCCGGCACCTGCATTGAACCGGCCGAACAGGATGCCCTCGACCTGTATGGCAAAATTGAACAGACCGCCCGAAAATTAAGACTGGATGCGGCTGTTTCCATAAATCAGGGTGAAAACAAGCCGGCATACCTGCCTTTAACTATTATGAATAATTTAGACTTTAATGAAGCGATTCCGGTGGAAACGGAATTTATGATTTCTCACCGTCCAAAATGGACCGGTCAATGGCATGTGCAGCTTAAGGATAGCTATGGAGAACCGGTAACGCTTCAGGAAGAGCAACCCGAGGCCCTGCTCCCTTTCCATGAATGGCGGCGTAAAATTTGCTTTATGGCTCGGCTCCCTCAGGGAGGAGTAAAGCGTTATTTTGCAGAGGCTAATGAAGGTCCGGTTTTGCAAAAAACGGCTGCCCCAGCGGTTAACGTTTCTATAAATCAACAAGGATTCGTTGAGGGCTTAACCGACGTTAACGGGAACCAGTACCTAAACAGTCCGTTGTTTCAACCGCTGGTCGTACAGGACGATTGTGATGCCTGGGGAACCGGCTGTTTATCCTACCGGGATGTCATCGGAGCATTTGAACTGGAGACCGGCAGCCATCAGATATTGCATAGTGGCCCAGTACGCACGATTTATGAAACCCTTCTGCATTACAACAAAAGCCGCTTACGGTTGCACACCCTTTTATACAACGATTGGCCCGTGCTGGAATTTCGTCTGCTGCTCAACTGGCATGAACAAAACAAACGTCTTAAGTTGCCTGTTGACATAGCACTTTCCGCAAGTAAAATTGCTGCTGAAGTGCCCGGCGGTATAACCACTTATGATGCCGACGGTCAGGAACATGTTCATCGTCAATGGCTTATGGTTTCCGATGCTACGCGGGCTATAGGGATTGTGCATAATGGACTGCACGGATTTGACTATCTGGATGGTGAGCTTCGTTTATCGGCCCTGCGCAGCGCTGCCTACTGCCATGAAAGGGGTTTACACCTGGATCCGTTACCGGCCCGTAAGTATATGGATCAGGGGGTCCATGAATTCCGTATTCTACTAACCATCGGTAAACCGCAAGAACTCCACAGTAAATTGCCAAATTTAGCGCAATGGTTAAACGCTCCGGCACCGGTTTTTTCCTACTTACCTGTTGGCTCTAATACAAATTCCGGAGTTACGCCAATGCCGGAAGACCAGTCCTTTATTCAATCCAAACCGCAGAATATCCATCTGAGAACGTTGAAACCATCAAATAACAAGCAAGCACTGATAATACAATTTCAGGAAAACGCCGGTATCCACCAGGATGCCCGCATTCGTCTGCGGTATCCTGACATTTCGATGCCTATCAAATTTCGGCCGTTTGAAATCAAAAATTTGCGTGTGCAAAAAGATGGCACATGGGCAGAAGTCGATTTAATACATGAACAAAAGGAGCTCCATACATGAAAAAACATGGCATTCTGCATGCTCAATTAAACCGGATTATTGCTGCGATGGGACACGGTGACATGCTGGTCATTGGAGACAGCGGCTTGCCCATACCGCATGGAAAGGAAGTGGTCGATTTGGCCCTGGCTGGCGGTATTCTCTCTTTTGGGCAAGTACTTACTCAGATACTCAGAGAACTATGTGTGGAAAAAGTTTATGTGGCCCGTGAAACCCGGGAATATTCTCCGCAAATCCAAAGCATTATCGAGGGCAGTATTGCCGGCATTCAAATGCAAACCGTAAACCATGAACAATTCAAAGAAATTACCCGCGAAACAACCAATATAACCTTCGTTCGCACGGGTGAACAAACCCCGTTCAGTAACATCATACTGGTTTCCGGAGTCACCTTTTAACCGCTCAACCCATTTAAGGAGCACACCATGCGTTCCACTTTTTTAGTGTTAACATTTATTTGGGTGGCCTGTTTGCACGGCCAGGTCCTGGAAATTTCCGATGACGACTGGCATCTCTGGCCAGATACAAGCGCATCCTGGCAAGATGACCAATTGAATTTACCCGCTGACGTTAATTTGCAAGAGTTACCTGTTAACCCGCCCACCGGAGGCTGGACGGCCTTGAATGACCGGAATGGTATAAACGTCACTCTACCGGCAACAGTGGAACAATTTTTCTGGGGCAAACTTGGCCAAAAACCCTATAAAAA
>WJIP01000123.1 GCA_014730185.1 Caldithrix sp.
CCGGAGTAGCATATATTATTACGGTTTTGCTATTGATTGCTCCGTATTTTATATTTGCAAATATTTATATTTCTTTAGCCGTTATGTTGTTTATAGGTATTTTAATCATATGGTCATACACATTTTACATCACAACGGCCAAAGGTTTACATTTTTGGCGTCGGTTTTTTGAAATGGCTCTCATTTCGGTGGGTGTGGCTGTAATCAGTTTTATTGCCGGTTTTCTGTTAAAACAATTTATGGGAGTAGATGTCTAATGCAGGTCATCGATTGTTCACATAACCTTGATGCTTCGACACTGGTTTTTCCCGGTACTCCTGCCATTCGTACCAAAGGCCTCAAATCAATTCAACAGGATGGTTTCCGGGAAAAGCAAATTACATTTACAACCCACTGCGGCACTCACATGGATGCGCCTGCTCATGTTCTGCAGGATGGCTCATATTTGGATCAGTTACCACCGGAGACCTTTTTTGGTAAAGGACAGGTAATCGATATCAGCGCTTATGCTGCTCAGGCCGTCGAAGCGGAATACCTCGAGCGCCAAACTCTGGATGAAGATACCGAATTTATATTGTTCCATACCGGCCAGTCTCTTTACTGGGGACAGGATGCCTATTTTAATAACTATCCCTGGCCGGGAGTCTCTCTTGCGGACTTGATCGTGCAACACTCTTTAAAAGGAGTAGGGATTGATGCGATTTCTATCGAACCTATAGAAAGCTCCGATGTTCCGGTGCATAAAACTTTGCTGGGTGCGGGATTGGTCATTATCGAAAACTTAACTAATTTACAGCGTTTGATAGGCAAATCGTTTTGGCTAACTTGTTTCCCTTTAAAAATAACCGGAGCGGATGGCAGCCCTATAAGAGCGGCAGCGGTCTTGGAATAGTGATGTGTTGTGCCGGTCAAGGAAAAATTTCAAGGACGATATCAAAGAAGTGAAAAGCAGGCCCTCAGATTTGGGCATTAAAGGAAATTATTCAAGGATGCCCGATAGATGGCCAAAAGTGATCCGGAGAGATTATGAAGCAAAGATGTGCCTGGGTTCCGGATAATGATACACTGTACATCCAATACCATGATGAAGAATGGGGTGTACCGGTGTACGATGACCAGCACTTATTCGAATTTCTGATTCTGGAAAGTTTCCAGGCGGGTTTGAGCTGGCGTACGGTTTTACACAAACGGGAAAATTTTCGCCGGGCATTCGATAATTTCAATCCCCATAACGTTGCCGCCTATGATGAAAAAAAGGTCAGACAACTGATGCAAAATTCAGGTATCATTCGGAATCAACAGAAAATCCGGGCAGCGTTGAACAACGCACGGGCATTCTTAGAGGTATCGGAACAGTTCGGTTCGTTTAGTGCCTATATGTGGAATTTTGTGGACGGGAAGCCTATAAAGAATAACTGGCAATCTTTGCAGGAAGTGCCGGCGACCACTCCGCTTTCGGATAAACTGAGTAAAGATCTTAAGCAACGCGGTTTTAAGTTTGTAGGCAGCACGGTGTGTTATGCCCATATGCAGGCCACCGGAATGGTCAACGATCATACAACCGATTGCTTTCGTTACCAGCAGATTATCTGACGGATGTATTATATTGAATCCAAATTAATTATGGAGCTTTATGAACATATTACTTACCGGAGCCACCGGTTTCATTGGCAAAGAGCTATGTAAGCACTTAGCGGATGAAGGCCATCAACTGGTCATCCTTACACGGAATCCGCAAAGAGCCAGCAATACGCTGGGACCATCCCATGAATATATCCAATGGCTGGAAAAAGACAGCACACCCTGGATGGAGGTTTTGGAAGATGTGGACGGCATCATCCATCTGATGGGGGAAAATGTGGGCAGCGGGTTATGGACGGCTGCAAAAAGAGAAAAAATACTGAATAGCCGTGTAAAAAGTGGTCAATTGCTGGTTGAAGCTCTACAAAAAACCAATCACAAACCTGAATTTTTAATTCAGGCTTCCGGGGTGAATTATTACGGATCGAGTGCAGATGGTGCAATTGATGAAACCGCGGACAGCGGTCAGGGCTTTTTAGCTGACGTGACACGGGCCTGGGAAGACAGCACGGCCCCGGTGGAAGAAATGGGTGTGCGTCGTATTATTATACGCACGGGAATGGTCCTTGAAAAAGGCGGTGCTCTGGATAAAATGGCTTTGCCGTTTCGGTTTTTTATGGGCGGTCCCATCGGCGGATGGCAATGGGTGTCGTGGATACATTTAATAGATGAAGTACGGGCCATCCATTTTTTAACCACAGATGCCCACAGGGGGGTGTACAACCTCTGTGCTCCCAATCCCGTTCGGCAGCGCGAGTTCAGCCGGGCTTTGGGAAAATCATTAAAACGACCCTCGTGGTTACCGGTTCCGGCATGGGCTGTGAGATTACTGATGGGGCAGATGGCTGAAGAAACCGTGTTGAGTAATTTGCAAGTCAAGCCAAACCGCTTATTGCAGGCCGGATTTGAATTTAAATATACACATATTCAAAATGCACTGCAGGATATTTTTAGCTGAAACAGTATCTCTGTCAACGCTGTCGCTTTGGGATGGAGGCTAATAATGATATCGAAAGTTTACAGTTCCGGCTTAATGGGTATTGATGCGTTTCCTGTGGAAGTGGAAACACATATCGAAGGTAATGTACCCTATTTCGGAATAGTGGGTCTACCGGACAATGCCGTTAAGGAAAGCCGGGAGAGGGTGGTAGCGGCCATTAAAAATTCAGGATACCGGTTCGTACACCAACGTCGGATCACCATCAATCTGGCCCCGGCCGATCTGAAGAAGGAAGGCTCCGCCTATGATTTGCCCATTGCTGTCGGTATCTTGGCGGCTCAAGGTGATATTGTTCCTCAACCATTCGAAAAATTAATGATCCTTGGCGAACTGGCCCTGGATGGCTCTATACGTCCCATACATGGCAGTTTGTCCATTGCGGCCAGAGCAAGAGAAGATGGTTTTAAAGGCATAATCGTGCCCCGGCAAAATGCCCGTGAAGCAGCTATGGGC
>WJIP01000002.1 GCA_014730185.1 Caldithrix sp.
CGGGCCAAGAAGACACAAAACATAGAAACTCTATGTACGAAAGGTAAGGTATGAAGACCTTTATGTATTTTGACGCTACCATCATCATTGGAAGGGTGTTAACATGAAATTATTTATTTATGCTTTTTTTCTATTCATTGTATTGATAATTCTAAACTACTGTTCGAGTGATACCCCTCTTTTTCCGAAAGATCATAAAATTGTTATGACTGTTGATACAGATGTAACGGAAGCTTGGATAGATTTAAATGTAGTTAACTGGGATAGCAAAACACCATACTTTGTTAAAAGGGATTCATTAATACTGTTCCAGGGTTTGCTTGATGATGGAAAATTCTTTAGAAAAGACACTGGGCTCTCTCCTGGTAATAGTTATACTTATCATGCCTTTGCCCGGAAAGATAATAAAACGGGTTCTCATACTAGCGTAACGGCGACCACACTAGATACAACAAAACATGAAGTTGACTGGAAGATATTTGAAATCGGTGGACAGGGAACAAGTTTTTTACATGATGTTGCATTGATTTCGGCAGACGATATCTGGGCTGTAGGTGATATACATACCGAAGATACTGACCGCTGGAACGAGGACAGCACGAAGTGGATAAAGCCCTATAACGCCGTGCACTGTGATGGGCAGGAGTGGGAGTTGAAGCGGATAAAAACCAAAGGATGTGGCGGCGTGGTGTATCCGCCGATCAAAACGGTGTTTGCCTTTTCAGAGGAGGACATACTTTTCGCTCATATTGATGGCAGTATTACTTTTTATGATGGAAGTAAATTCAGGAATGATTGTAGCTTAATCACCCAATTAAATGGATCAGCAAGAAAAATCTGGGGCGTTAGCAGTGAAGACTTTTATGTAGTCAATGGAAATGGTTTTATTGCCCACTACCATGGTAATTCCTGGCGGCGGATTGAGAGTGGCACAAGTATTGATTTATTAGACATATGGGGTGTTAATGACGGGCAATTGATTTGGATGTGTGGGTTTGATGAGCTTGATGGCGCGATCTTACTAAGGGAAAAAGATAATGAAATAATAAAACCCGTAGTAATACGTCGCTCAATGCCGCCTCAACCAGAGAAAATCAATCAAATTTTTAAGAGTATTTGGACCGATGATGCTAATTGGATATATCTTGGTTCAAATGGTAGGGTTTACAAAATGTACTGGGATAATCCAAGAATACTGTCTGAATTTATTTGGTGGGATTATGCTAATGGTTTACCACCTGTAACAACCTCTATTAGAGGCAATGGCGTAAATGATATTTTTATTGCTGGGCAGGAGGGATTACTTAAACATTTCAATGGTATAACCTGGCATCAATATAATGAACTGCCAGAGAATATTGATTGGTATGGATTGTCTGTCAAAAAAGAAAATTTAGCAGCTATTGGTATAACCAATTCTTTCCCAAATAAGGCTATTATTGCCATAGGTAAAAAATAACATAGGGAGACTTAAAAATGAAGACTCTAATAAAAAAATTCTTTACGTATAATCTTATATTTTTTCTAATACTTAGTAGTAGTAACCAATTATTTTCGCAAGGCAATTGGCAGGATCGTTAAGATCCGAGAGATTTTCAGCAAATCATATATTTACAGGGAAGCAGTTGGCCTGAAAATCTATACCTATATAATAATCAAACTTTAGAATTATATTTTTGTAGAGAAGTTCCGGACATGACCGGTGCATTTGTCAGAATAGATAATGGTTCATGGTATAATGAATACGATGATGATTTGACGTGTGTCACTGTAGAACCATTTAATTATATTAATGATACTGAAGAGCATCTTTTAGAACTAAAAATATATTGGGAGGATGGAAGGTCGAGTGTTTTCGATTTTCAAATTCATATTGTACCTGAAAGACAAAAATTTTACTACGATGGTCAATATAATTATATGTCCTACTGGCAAGGAGGTGAAAATGAATTTGACCGACCATTTTTAATAGTTGAAGGTTTTGACCCAACAAATTTAAACTATCCATCTTTCTATTACTACAAAGCTAATGTATTTTTTGAAGAGATTAAAGACAACAATTCCGATATCTTTATGCTTGATTTCGCCGATGGAGGGGATGATATCGCTACGAATGCACAAATAGTCAAATCGGCCATTAAATATTTAGAACAAATTAGAGAAGGAGATCAGCCGATAATGGTAGCGGGCTTAAGCATGGGCGGAGTTGTATGTCGATATGCTTTAGCCGAGTCCGAAGATCCTAATGGAGACAATGAACCATTGGATGTTTCTCATTTTATATCAATAGATTCGCCACAACAGTATGCCACAATTGAGCAAGGCTTTCAAGATTACATTGATGATAAAGATGACGGTGAACCGGTAGATGCGTTGAATTCAACAGCGGCAAAGCAAATGTTGCATTATAATACGTATTGCAGTCCAACCATACATGAAAACTTTTATGATATATTGAATAATCTTAATGGAGATGGTTATCCTCACGCAAATGATATTAAGAATATCGGTGTGTCGTTTTCACCATATATCGAGAATCCACATAGTGGAAAATGGGCTTATGTAAACATAAATAATCTTCCCGATGAAGATTTTTATTTTGATGTAAATGATTATGAACACAAAGCTGGCTCATGGTTACCAGTTGCAAACACTAAAAACTGGGGGTATGGAGATCCAACAGGGACAAGCTGGTTTAATTTTTTTTGGTATGAAGTTGAAAGAACTGACAATCATCCTACTTTTATTCCATATGAAAGTGCTCTCGATTTAGACGAGTACGGGGCTTCAAAATTTGATATAATACTGGCAAGCGCCGAGCATGGTTTTCATGATGTTTTTCCCACAGGATTGGATACGGATGGACAAGTATTAGTCGAGCATCTAATGGATATTTTATATTTAAGCGATGAATCCGATATCAGTGTACAGTTTTACAATAAACTTAAAAATGGTGATGATGCGGCGGGAGATTTATATATCACAGCGTCGGATGGATCAGAAGATACCGTTAGTTCTGGAGATGAGCAAATATTAAAAGCTAATTATGAACATAATGTGAAAACACTTGAACAAAAACGACTAGATTTCGAGCAATCCGGAAATAATTATCAACATCATGACTGGAATAAGGAATTTGATGAGTTTTTTCTCAATCATAATTTTGAAGGATGGCATAATGGAGGTAAGCAAGAAGCCTTTTTCAATCCAACACATCAAGTATCTATTGAAATGTTTGGATCGGGGATGGAATTAAACGAAGAGATTGAATTTAAGGACCCTTGGTATGTGGATGGGAACAATCAGCAGACCAATTCATTCATTCCGTTTCAGACGCCGTTTGAACCAACCGGAAATTATTATGAATCACAGGGTGCTGTATTTTTAAATCAACCCTATACTGGTGCTAATCCTGTATACTACTCCGTCCTTGCACCGGAGGAACAGACCATCCCTTTTCACAACGAGAATATCACCTGGTACTTCCAAAACTGGACCGGCAGTGATGTGGATTTTGAGCATGCCGATCAAAACGAAACCGCCGTGGTTTTCCAGCAACCC
>WJIP01000124.1 GCA_014730185.1 Caldithrix sp.
ATTATGGTCTCGTTAACTGCGGCCTATGCAGGTACCACCGGTAAAATTGCCGGCAAAGTGGTTGATGCCAACACCGGTGAGCCTTTACCCGGCGCTAATGTGATTATTGAGGGAACCCTGTTGGGAGCATCAACGGATACCGACGGCGATTATTATATTATTAATGTGCCGGTGGGCGCATATACGCTGGTGGTGTCTTACATTGGATATCGTACGGTTAAGTATCAGGGAGTTCGAGTGATCCTGGACCAGACCACTAAAGTGGACTTTAAACTGCAAGAAGACATTGCCGAGGGGGAAACGATTGTTGTAACCGCCGAGACATTTAAAGTCCAAAAAGATGAAACCAGTAAAAAAATCACCATTCAGGCGGAAGAGATTCAATCTATGCCGGTTCAGGATTTTTCGGAAATGGTGGCCGCGCAGGCCGGCGTCGTACAGATTGAAAGCAGCGTACGTGGGATTGCCGGTTTTGAAGATCGGGGGATTGAAGAAATTCATGTGCGCGGCGGCCGATCCGGTGAAATTGGTTATACCATTGACGGTATGTACATCGTCAATCCTTTTTACGGTTCCAAATATTCATGGACGCAACTGAACGACTTTGCTATTGAACAGGTGGATATGAAAACAGGGGTTTTCGATGCCGAGTATGGCGGTGCCATGTCCAGTATGATTAACATGATTACCCGCGACGGCGGGGTAAATTATGAGGGCAATATTCGTATACGATCATCAAATCCGGCAAATCTGGCCCGTTTGTTCCATAATGAAGTCAGTCCAGATGAGGGACCCAAATTGACATTTCAGGAACAGGATTATTTAAGAGATTCCCGGGAAATCGCCGGTGGGTTTGGCGGACCGGTACCATTCACCAATAAGAAAGTTCGGTTCATCTTAACGGGTCATAAAGAAGAAACAGCGTATAACGTATTTGAATTTGATAAACTCACCTATAATACGGATAATGAAGATGATCCTCAAAATGACTTCTTGAATGAACTGGATACGATTGCCGGTTGGCATGAGATGGGTTTTCGTTATGGCTGGGATTTGTACGGAAAACTCACCTGGAATATAAATAATACCATGAAGCTGGATTTTTCTTCCTGGAATATTAAAACCACTTTTCGAACCGCTAATCTGTCCAACCGCATATATCAGTTCTATGAAAAAGGGCGCAATATCAGTACGCAGACATCGGACCGGCAAGCTCTGATGTTTAATCATCAGGTATCCAAAAATACATTTTATAATTTACGGTTTTCCCGCTTCTATCAAAAAATGTTTATCGGAGTTACCGATAATGGTAAATTGGATGGGGAATATCTGAATCCCGGCGAATACGAAGAGCCCTGGTATGATACGGACTGGGAAAACAATCCATATTTTTTCGAGTATTATATCAGCGGGCACGACCGTTATTATCATAAAAATTTTGCTGAAACGTATGAGGGTTTTGTCAATATCTTACATCAGGCAACGAAACATCACCAGCTCAAAATGGGTGGCTCTTACAGATATCATACTATTTTTATCGATGAACAACAGTTGCCCTGGCTTAACAATCCTTATATTGAGAATTATAACAAAAATCCGGAAGAAGCCAGCATTTATCTTCAGGATTTAATCGAATACGATTACATGACCATCCGTGTGGGTTTGCGCATGGATATGTTGAATGCCAACGGTAAATACTGGAAAGATCCTTATGATGAGGATAACAAACGATTGGTCGATACGGATTGGGAATATTATCTCAGTCCACGATTAGGTTTTTCACACGTAATCACCGATAATTCCACATTTACATTCGGTTATGGCAAATTTACACAAACACCTACGTACCGCAATAAGTACATCAATGATCAGAAGGATATCAAAACCTATTCACCTCTGGTAGGTAATTCTGGTCTGGAGATGGAGAAAATGACAGCATACGAATTCGGTTTAAACGTGGGTATTACAGACGACATCATTACGCAGGTCATCGGCTGGTCAAAGGAATATTCCGAGCTGACGTCGACGGAACGTATACCTCAATTTCCCTACTCCTTTACGACGTTTCTCAACACGGATTATGCCACGGCCAGGGGGGTGGATTTAGTCATCCGACGCCGAACCCGTAGCTCAACGATGGAACTTCAATATACTTTATCCAGGGCCACCGCCAACCGTCGTGACCCCTGGGAAGGTTATAGGGAGACAGATACGCCCAGGACTATGCCAAAACGTGAAATTTTAATGTCTTATGACCGGACCCACGACATAAGTCTGCGGTATTCCAAACGCTTTATGGAAAATACCGGACCTTCGGTTATGAATTTCCATCCGCTGGGAAAATCAACGTTCAATTTGATGTTTTTGGCCCGCAGTGGTTTTCCCTATACTCCTGTTGTGGATAATGTTCCGGGACAAACCAACTCCGAACGTATGCCCTGGAATATTACCGCTAACTTTTTATTCAGAAAATACGTGAGTATTTCCAATTTTGATCTCATATTCGGGCTGATGGTTCAGAATGTACTGGATTTAAAAAATCCAATCGCCATATGGCCGGAAACGGGAAAAGCGGATGACCCGGGTTCCCGTTTGAATGAATTAATCCAACAAAATTTTTATTCCAAGTCATTGTTCGATCAGCCCTATCGATATGGCCGGCGGCGTCAAATCGACTTTTCTCTGGAAATTGCATTTTAAATCATAAGGGAGTATTGGTGTTGAAAATGAAATGGTTGAGTTTTGTATTGATTTTTAGCCTCGCTTTGGGTTATGCCGAAGTTCCGGTTAAAGAAAAAGAAAGTTTAAAAAAATCGGCTCAGACACAAATTGATGATCCGTTATTAAACAGGGCTCGTGCGTATCTGGACAAAGGGAAATTAAAGATTGCCGTGGAAAACTACGGTATTTTTTCCGGTACAGCTTCTCCGCAAGGTTTGTGGGGTGACTTTCAGTATATTTCCAATTTATCCCTGATTGTCGGCGTCCCGGGTAAGGATAACAACGGTGAATCCTATCCCTGGGCGGTAGGACCCAAGCAACAACTTGATATAAAAGAACAGGAATTTTTTACGGTTGGTGATGAAAATACCTACTGGGGACCAACCGTATCGGAATCCTGGATGGACCGTACGCCCAATCTGAATCGAACCGATTGGGAATCGGTGGAGGAAGCCCGGGTTAACCTGCACAATCCTCTGGCCACAGCAGGCGAATATTACGGCGAACAGGGTCTTTATACCTACCCGGAAGACCAATATCCGCTCATTGCCACCAGCGATATTCCGGAAACGTGGCCCGGCGAAGAGGATGATCGGTTCTGGCCAGGCCCGTGGGCGGTTGATCCGGCGAATCCGGATCAAACCATGGAAGGGGTTTTTGTATCCGATCAGGATATCTACTTCGAATTTGATGATCGTCTGGCGACCCGTGATATCGATAA
>WJIP01000125.1 GCA_014730185.1 Caldithrix sp.
AGATAGACTATAACAACTATTTCAATTTTTTACAGCAGACATACTTTGAAAAAGAAGGCCGGGCCTACAATACGATGTTGATGGATGAATTCGTTGATTTTATCCGTACCTACCCGGATGCCGATCAACTTGAACAGGTGTTTTGGATGATGGCTGAAATCCGTTCTCAGGAAGGCCATTACGGACACGCCCTGGCCGGTTACCTGAAAATCCTGTTTTATAAACCGCAATCCGAATTCCGTACCCAGGTGCAGGAAAAAATACTGGAGCTGTGCCGTATACATCCTGGAATAACACTCGCCGAAGAAAAAATTAAAAACACCATGCAGCAAAATTTAAGTTTTAAAAATCGACGGCAGGGACTGTTTCAATTCCTCAGTACGGTCTTCGCTTATAACGATTCCCTGCTCCATGAGCCGTTGCTGCACGAAATCGATTTGTATCTGGATATGTACCGCGATCAACCGAATAGAGCCGAAATTTTGTATTACTGGCAGGGCCAGATTCTGGAATCTATGCAGCGCTGGCCGGAAGCTTATCTACATTATTCCAAGCTGCTCACCCTGTATCCCAACTCCGAGCTGTACATCGCCGCTCAGTTAAGACGGTCCATTCTGCAATATCGCCATTTCGGTAAATTGGAACAGAGCGTAGATAATCTGCTGATGATCATCAATTCCGCGGAGGAAGACCGCCTGGCCGGTACCGCCCAGTTCCATCTGGCACGGATTTATGCCGACAGCCTGAAAAGTCTTTCCGAAGCCGTCAATAATTACAAATTGTTTGTGGACGCCTTTCCCCAACATCCTCTGCACGCCCGGGCGGTTTGGGAAACGGCCGCGTTATCGCAACAAAACGGAAAAAATGAACAGGCTGTGGCTTATTACCTGAAATATCTGGAACAATATCCGCAGAATCCGCGGATTGTCGCTGCCCTTGACAACGCGGTAACACTGCTCTCAAAAACGTTAAATGCCCATCAGCGGGCCATTGAAGTGTCTCTGCGCTTTGTCAGTAATCACAACGAAAACGAGGCCGCACCCCGTATTCTGTACCGGGCGGCGAAAATGGCCAAAAACCAGGCCAACGACCGGAAAAAATGCCAAGAAATCTGCCGCTTGTTAATTGAAAATTACGGGCAATCGGCTTATGCCGACCAAGCTAAATCTTTAGTGGATTAGAAGGAATTCCCGCGTGATGTCCGGGTACTTAATAAAATATGATAATGCCTCAAAGCGTTAACACTTCAATGTTATATCCCGTAGTGGGCTGGTCCAGGATCAGTGTGTCTTCCCCACTCTGTAAATCAAATTGACACAAACCCTGTGATGTCAGATAGATTAAAAATTTACCGTCGTCCGTAAATTCAGCATCATAGCCCTTATTGATTCGCAATCGGTTGCTGCCGTCGGCGTCCATCAGATAAATATACAGCCAGCTGCCGTCAAAATATCGGCAGGCCAGTTTATCCCCTTGCACCGATACTTTGGGCCGGGAATACCCTTGCACGCCATCACTACCGGGTATGATCTGCGTTTCATGACCGGTCCGGAAGTTATACCGGAACAAACCTTTATCAAAATCACCTACATTAATGATGCTCTCAATGGCCCCATACACCATGTACCGGCCCTCCGCGGAAATCGCCGGGGTTCCGAGCGGATCGCTTCGGCAGCTCAGCAGAGACATTATAAACAATAATCCCAGAAATCCTGTTACCTTTTGAGGCATTCGGCCCATCCTTATGAACCATAGAGTAAATTATTCATTAAATGGGTTTGCAGCAAATACCTGATGAAGTAAACGGAATGTTCCGGGCCACTTTTTGTGCTCCAATGTATACAGTGTCATTCGCAGGGGATCAATTACTTGACCATCGGGACAAAGTTGCCGATATAAGACACCTTTGCTCCTTTAGGCTCCGAATAGTCTGATCATCGCCGGCCTTTCGTACTCTACTGACTGGCCTCAAGATAGTTTTTCAAACGTTTATTTATAAAATATTTCCAACCTTCAACGCCACTTTCTCTCTTAAATTCAGGAATGTATTCGGGAAACGGTTCGACGGCTTTAAAGGTCAGTCTTAACCGGGATTGTTCACCCTGTGGAAAAAGTTCAAACGTAACATAAGCACGACCGGTATATCCTTCATACCGCCAGTCATAAGTTATGCGCCTGTAGGGCTCTACTTCTGTCAACTTCCAAATATGAGGAAATATTCTATCTCCGACTTTAACCACAAAACGCGTTTCAAAGCCCACCACAGGATTAAATGATGGAATGTTTTCAAAAAACCATTGCTTCATTTCATGAAGGGTAGTGATCGCCGACCAGACATTCTCAACGGATGTATTAAAGGTTTGCTCTACAACAATAGGTTCTTCCGTTTTGGGCATAAACGACCTATTTTTCTTGTGGTTAAAATAAATTTTCGGGCGCGTACAATTTGGGTTATTTCAAATAATCATAGGTGTTAACCATATCATATTTAGGATCCCGGCTTAAGAAATCCCTGAAGAATGCCGTATGACTGGCGCCCATCAAAATAAATACGCGGTCGGCCGGCTGCAGGTCGATGCGATGCAGATTGGAAAACATACGCAAGTTGCGCTGATAATATTTGGCGGCTTCATCGGCGCCTTCGAAGCCCTTTTCCGTTCCGGCATGGGTCAGCATATCGGCGTTAACCGCAATCAGAAAATCCAGGTAGCGGTCGTTATTCGTCAATTTCAGTTTTTGCAAAAGATTGAGCGTGTCTTCATCCACATGCACTTCCGGATAAAATTTCAACGGGTTTTGGTAGTATCGATCATGCCATACGGAATCAACGGTATTGACGATTTGTTGTCCGATGCGGTAGTTGTAACCCATCTTATGATCGATGCCGTAAATGCGTTGCACACCGCTCAGCCGGCCCAGTTCGAAGGCCAGCAGTTCGACTTCTGAAGGCTCTTCAAAGTCCAAATCCGGGTTTTCCAGGTAGCTCTTATACTTATTCTGCAATTTTTTATTCTTTTCCGGTACGGTTTCCACCAAAATGACCGTGGGATCGAAGGCCGATAATTTCCGGGCCACGGCATGCACCTTTTGCTGGTTTTCTTTTTTGCGGGAATCAAATTCCGTGCTATGGGCATCCGGCGTACTGGCCATATGAAAGGTACCAAAGTTCAGCACTTGGATTTTACCGGTCCCTTCTTTCGACTTACGGGTTTTGGATTGCTGGTTGGGTTGTCCACCCAATTGATGTTGATTACAGAAAAATATGAGCAGGATACCAAACACCAGAATATATGGCTTCATAAGACCTCTTTAACTTAATTGAACTTGAACTTCTAACATTGGCCACCAACGCAGGGCTGGTGCCGTTTATTCCGGTCAGCCCTTGAGTCAATTGTTGGTGACGCTTAAGTTTCCATACCCCCTGCAGCAGGCCTTTTTTTACATATCATCGGCAGTCTGGATTTTACTATTGCTTGTTCAGTTTGGCGAAAATATCCAGACTAATAAATCGGCCGTTTTTGGTTTCACAATCCACCATGGTGCCTTCATGATCAAAGCCTATGGTTTGCAATGTTTTTTTACTATTTAAATTACCGGTCTCAACAAATGCTTCAATGCGGTGCAGTCCTAGGGTCCGGAATCCATATTGACAGATCAAAGGTAGGGCTTCCCGCATTATACCCCGTCCCCAGAAATCTTTCAAAAGCCAGAAACCGATTTCTGCTTTTTTATGAACCCGGGATATGTCATTCAGGCCACCTGCTCCATAGAACGTTTGATGGTCAGCACAACAAATGGCCCACCAAATGCCTGAGCCTGTGCGTTCTAAATCGGCAAACCACTGCATTTGTTCTTCAACGGCTTCCGGACGGTCAAAACGGATACCGTAATACTTTACGACTTCCGGATGCGACAATCCTTTAAACACATTTTTCGTATCGTTTTCCGTAAAGCGACGGAGTATAAGCCGATCGGTTTGGATGACCGGAAATTCAAGTTTCGTTGGCATAACATCCCGTGAGTTTTTGAATGATCTCTAACACATATCTTCTAAGACGAATAATTCATCAAAGTCCCATTAACAGTAAATGACATAGGTTCATATAACCGTATACTGATTAGCTGTAATGTTGTTAAAACTAATGCATCCGGCCCAATGGAGCAAACCGCAGCCTTTTTTGCAGAGTGATTGCACTACAGCCCTGAACGGCAGCAGCACGCTTGTCGGACGACATACACCAGCCCGAAAACGTTGCCATGTATCAGGCTTGAGGTTTTAACGGCGTGGAATAAAATATATTCTTAAAAAAGGGCTCAAAGGTTTACGGTGTATATCAGGCTTTGATCATTTTGCGGGTTAACGGTCAAGGATAAGCGTAGTGTGGGTTTCGAAGTGATTCACTGTCCGCCTACTTCCAAGTTTCTTAGAAGCAAAATGCTGAATTTCACTCGCCCAACATGCATTACGATTACACAAAGTTACAGGGAGTTTCATTATCATTATCTTAGGTTTATTTAATTTTCAGTAAAGGTTTAATAATTTTCATAAGCATAAACCTCAACGCTTTGGATGTATAGGATTTGTCATTAAATGTACCTATAACATAAGCTTCAGTTTGCGGGTGGAAGAACATAAAGGCACCCGTAATTCCTACACATCCCCAGCAAAAATACTTTTCGGGAAATATTAATGGAATGGCCTTCGGCTTCCAGACAGAATAGCCGTAATCAAATCCTATGGCCGGAAAACCCATCTTCACATCATCATAAATCATTTGATTCAAGGTAGCTTCCTTTATCAATTGGCCGGTAACCAAAGCTTTCATAAAAACCAGATATTCGCTCAGAGGTGCCACAACACCTCCTCCGGCATAATCAATCTTTGCTATTCTTTTATTCTCAATGAAATTGATGTTGAAAAGATAGATATGCGCCGGAGGATATTGGGGTTTGTTTTTTGGTTTGGAATAACCGTTTATATAAGCATTATCCATTTTCAAAGGCACCAGAATCATTTCATGAACAGCTTCGTGAAAAGGTTTTTTGGTGATATTCTCTATGATTAAACCCAGCAAATAATAATTTGTATCGGTATAGAAATGTTTTTGACCAGGCTTACCAACGGGCTTACGATTAGCTTTTCCCCATTCCAGTGATTCCTTTACCGTCATTTCAAGGTTTGGGTCGTTCATCATCTTTTTAAGTAGTGGAAAAAAGACATCATTTAACCCGGATGTTTGCTTCAGTAAATGTTTGATGCTGATATCGCCGGAGTAATCTTTGCCCTTATAGACATGCAAACCGTTCATCAGGTCTGCATCAAGATATTTTACAATTTTATCGTCAAAAGACAGCAGCCCTTTGTCGTGTAGCATACTTACGAGGGTAGCCGTAAACAATTTGCCTACGGAAGCGAGATGGTTGGCTTGCTGCGGGTTTGCCTGAATTTCTCCTGTTTTTCCTTCGGCAATATTGATGTCAATTCCTAATTTTTCGGATTGAACAACCAGATAACCATTCTTAACTGTTTTATCATTTTGTACTTGTTGTCTGAATTTGGACTCAATGTTTTCTTGTACCGTAGATATCTTTTTCATGCTTTAATATTTGATTTAAAATTGTTATGAATACAGAAGTCTATCCCAAACACCTTATAAGGTAATAAATCATGTACGTTTTGAGCAACCCCTGAAAGCACATTTTTCTTTTATGGCATGATAGTATGGTGTGCGAGATTGGAAAGAACCACAAGGGATGTACAATGGCAGGGACGGTGGCCACCATCCCTACCCTGTCTACAAAACTTGCGGCAGGCGTAGATGAAAGGAGATGCGGTGCACGTCGCCCAGTTCGCTCTGGTAAGCCGTAAAGGAATAGTCGAAGGTGATTTTGGGGATGGACAACCCGATGCCGGTGTTAAAACGGTTTAAATCGTCCAGTCCGGCGCGCACGGCCAGAGTATTCCGGTAACCGATTTCCAGACCCCAGAAGGTATCCATGCTCAGCGGCCCCATGCTCATCTGGCTGGCAAATTCCCGGTTTTCAGCCAGAAACTGCACATCCATGGCCGGCCGCACCGTAATCGCCCACTGCGGAATATCCACGGCATAGGACAGGCCCAGACGAGCGGACGGGGTGATGAACTCCTTGGTACCGTTGGTCCAGGAAATCATAGTGCTGGTGATATCGCGCAGCATCAGGCCGCTGTGCAGCCGGTCGGTTATACGGTACTGCACACCGGCATCAAAGCCAATGCCCAAGGCCGATTCCACGTTGTAATCCCGGTAAATGGTTTTCAGGTTGATCCCGTAACTGAGCCGCTTATTCAGTTGTTTAGCATAACTGAAATAGGCGATGTAATCGCCGGTGTTAAAGGTGCGTATTTTGGAATAATCCAGGCTGAGCTGGCCGTCGGTGATCACTTTGGCCTGACGGCTGTCCTTAATGCCGTTGACCGTCAGATACACGAGAGAGATGCCGATGTGGCTGTCTTCCCTAAGGGCATGGGAAGCGGCCAGATAGTTATGCTGGATACTGCTGATGAACTGTTTGCTGTGCATGAATTGCACCTGCAGACCCCGGGCCTGCGTCAATCCGGCGGGATTCCAATATCCAGCAGTGACATCGTTAACCAGGGCCGTGTTGGCTCCCGCCATGCCCAAAGCCCGACTGCCGGCACCCAAACTGAGAAATTCACCGGCATACTTTTTAAAGGAACTGGCCTGGGAAAAGGCCACCAGAGCAGCCAGTATCAACAAAGAAAACCTGTATCGCATAAACATCCTGCCTTTCAAATCACCATAAACAAATAACCGCCGATCACGGGAATGGTTAAGTTGTCGTCAACCGGCACGGGTAAAAATTCGACGCCGGCCATGACCAGGGCGATAACGAGTCCCCACCAGCTGTAGGTTGTCAGCGTCAGAACAATCAGGGCTGCGGCCAGATAAAACGCCAGAGCCCCTTCGATGCTCTTGTTAAAGAACCGATCCCGGCCATAGTGCCGTCCAATAACGGCCGCCGCCGGATCAGCCAGGGTTAAAAAGAGTATTGCAGGTACAGCCGCTTGTTGCGGGTACCACCACACCGCCAGCGTTATACCGGTAAACAGCAGCGTAGCCCCCGTTATTCCGTGTTGTACTTCCCGTTCCCTTAATAAGTTCGAAAATATACGCAAAAAGTAGCGTTCCACAAGGGAAAATTTTATCCGCAACAGATCGGCTGTCCAGAATCCCGCCGCCAAAAACAGACAAATGTAAAGGACGATCGATTTGTCCAGGAAAAAATGGTAGGCCAGCGGAATGGCGGATGTGGCCACATGGATGGACTTACGGTACAGTTCGGCCTGCAAATGTCCGGCCATGCCCGCTACACCGTCCGCCCGGTGTGTTTATCGGTTATCGTTTTCAAATCACGGCAAGCCCGGGCTACATCATCCGCGCCGAAGATAGCGTTACCGGCTACCAGAATATCGGCTCCGGCCTGTAGTACTTTGACCCCGGTTTGCGTATTGATGCCGCCGTCCACCTGGATCAGGCATGGAGCCTGCCGCCCTTCAATGAGGGCCTTCAATTGATGGATTTTATGCAGGCTGTAGTCGATAAACGATTGCCCACCGAAGCCCGGATTGACGCTCATGATCAACACCAAATCCAGCGATTCTATGATGGGCTCCAGCGTATTTACAGGCGTCGCCGGATTGAGGGAGACTCCTGCCCGGCAGCCGTGCTGTTTGATGGACTGCACCACCCGGTCCAGATGGTTGCAGGCCTCCTGATGCACCGTGATGAGGGAGGCCCCGGCTGCCGCAAAATCTACGATCAACGCATTGGGATTGGTAACCATCAGATGGGCATCCACCGGCAGGTCGGTCAGGCGGCGGATGGCTTGGACCATAAAGGGCCCGAAGGTCAGATTGGGTACAAAATGCCCGTCCATCACATCCACATGGATGTAATCGGCCCCATTGTCAGCCACCGTTTGTACATGTTCCCGCAGTTTTAAAACATCGGCGGATAAAATAGAAGGTGCCAAATAAGCCATCAGTTTTCTTCCTCGACCACTTCGATTTTACTGACTTTTAACACCACCTGCATATCAGCACTGATGGGTTGTCCCGGATCAACGCTCTGGGCGATGACCGTTTCCGGTAAAATATTTTCCCGGTCCACATACTCGATTTTGATATTTCGCACGCCCAGAATCTGCAGCTTTTTCTTAGCCACATCCAGGCTTTCATTGACCAGCGAGGGGAATACTTTACGCTCCGGCATGGGGCCGAGACTGATGGTGATATCCACCGCCCGTCCTTTTTTGATTTTCTGTCCCTGGGGAAACGATTGGTTGATAACGGCCCCTTCCATGCCAATATCGGAATACTCGTAATATTTTTTCCCCAGTTCCAGTCCGTGGGCGCTCAGCAGAAGCTCCGCCTCCCGCGGTGATTTGGAAAATAAGTTGGGCATGATGATTGGTTTCTGCCCGATGCTCACCGTCAGATAGACATTGCGTCCTTTTTTCACCGTGGAATAGGCATAGGGCATTTGTTCGATGACCACCCCGGTAGGATAATGGGCATCGTAAGCAGAATCGGCCAGAATAACATCAAATCCTTTTTGTTCCAGAGTTTTCACAGCCTCATCCACCGTCAGTTCCACCACATCCGGCAATTCGCTTTCATGTCCCAGACGCACATAGGCCGGCATGACCACCTTGTCCATCAGAATAACCAAAAGCACCAGCACCACAAAGGCGATGATGATTTTAAACCAGAACGTGCGCCGAATAGCAGCAAAATTTAATTCATTCGCCATAGAGCTGAATCCGTATGTTTATCAAACCTCTTTGTGTTATGGTCTATCATTATATGTAATCGTTTTATTCAACCGTTCTTATCTAAAATAAACACTTTTTAGCCCGAACGTCATTGTGATTCGTTTTTGCTTTCCACCATCACTGTCACCGGCCCGTAATTAACCAGTTGCACATCCATCATGGCTCCAAATATACCGGTTTGTACATTCACATCATAATTTTTTAACTTCTCGATAAAGGATTCATACAACAGCCGGCCTTTTTCCGGGGATGCCGCCCTGACAAAACTTGGACGGCGGCCCTTGCGCGTATCGCCCATTAAAGTAAACTGGGAGATGGCCAGGATTTCACCACCGCTTTCCAGAAGGGAACGATTCATTTTGCCGTGATCATCTTCAAAGATGCGCAGATTCACGCATTTATGAGCCACAAACTGCACGTCTTCTTCCGTATCCTGCTCGCTGATTCCTACCAGCAAAAGTAATCCGCGGCTGATGCGGCCCACCCTTTCCTGATCCACCTTGACCGAAGCTTCGGATACGCGCTGCAACAGTACTTTCATTATTCCTTCAGTTTGATTTTAATGTTCTCCACGCCCAGCGTATCGCACAACTCCCGCAAGGTGTGATCGGTTAATTTTAGCTTGATTCTGCCGGAACGAAAATTGTAATGACCCTGCCCATTGAGATTCATTTTAATGAATACGCGGCTGTCGCCGGGGCTGGATTTGAGAGCCAGTTTCAGGCGATGTAAATTGTGCTCGTTAAACTGATGGCGATTTATGGATAATAAAAGCGAATCCGTCAGTTCCTCCGGCACCTTCTGCAGGGGGATGATCTTTTCGGCAATCATTTTAATGACATTATCGTCCAGTTCGGAATTGATGCGGCCCTGTACCATAACCATCTGATCCTGCTGGATGAACGGCTCGTACTGGGGAAAGATGGAACCGAAAACGACCGCCTCGTACACGTGATTAAAATCTTCAATTTTGATAAAGGCCATCTTCTGTTGTTTTTTATCGAAAATGGTGCGGCTCTCGATAATTTGGCCGCCCACATAAATTTTCTGCGGCATCCTGAAATGATCATCTTTGGTTTGCTGATCGGCAAAAAAGTCGATGTCGGAGGCAAATAATTGAATGATATCCCGGTAACGGTCCAGGGGATGGCCGGAAAAGTAAAAACCCAGTAGTTCTTTTTCCTGTTTCAGTTTTTCGGTGGTGGACCAGTCCGGTACATCGGGCAGTTGCGGATAAGATACCATCACGCCATTGGGCTCTGCGTCTTGGGCCGCCATATCAAACAGATTACGCTGATTCATATCGCGGCTCTGCTTGCCCTGGAAATTCTGAGCAAAATCCAGGGCTTCTTCGATAGCGTTATACAACTGGGCGCGGGTGCCTTGCAGCGAATCCATGGCCCCGGCCTGAATAAGGCTTTCCAGAACTTTTTTGTTTACCAGGCGCAAATCCACGTGCTGCAGCAACTGGAAAATGGATTGGAATGCGCCCTGTTCCTTGCGGGCATCCACAATGGATTGAATGGCCGATTCTCCAACATTTTTGATGGCGGCCATGCCGAAGGCAATTTCATCCTCTCCGATGGGCACAAAGCGGGCCTCACTGTAATTGACGTCGGGCGGCTTGATCCGCAGACCCAGTTTACGACATTCCTCCATCAAAATCATCACCCGGTCGCTGTCCTTGACCTCGCTGGTCAGGTTGGCGGCCATGAATTCCGCCGGATAATGGGCCTTTAAATAAGCCGTTTGGTAAGCAATCATGGCATAAGCCGCGGAGTGGGATTTGTTGAACCCGTATTCGGCAAAGCGCACGATAAGGGCGGCAATTTGCTCGGCCACATCCCGGGAAATGCCGTTTTCAACGCAGCCCTGTACAAAGGATTTTTGCTGCTTATCCATTTCTTCTTTTTTCTTTTTACCCATGGCCTTGCGCATGATATCGGCCTGGGCCAGGCTGAAGCCGGCCAGCTCCGAAGCGATTCGCATGACCTGCTCCTGGTAAACGATGATGCCATAGGTCTCTTTTAAGATGGGCTCCAGTTTGGGATGCAGATAGGCGATTTCCTTGTTACCGTATTTACGCTCAATGAATTCGTCAATCATCTTCATAGGTCCGGGCCGGTACAGGGCGTTCATGGCGATCAGATCTTCAACGCGGGAGGGTTTCAGCTTTTTTAGATAGGACTGCATGCCGGAGCTTTCAAACTGAAACACGCCCACCGTGAGGCCGTCACCAAAAAGTTTGAAGGTGGCGTCGTCGTTCAGAGGAATGTCCCGCACAGTGAACTGTTCATCATACCGTTCGCGGATGAGATTTTCCGTTTTCTTGATCACTGTTAAATTACGCAGTCCCAGGAAATCCATCTTCAGCAGGCCAATTTGTTCACTCCAGCCCATGGTCCACTGGGTGGTAATTTCACCGTCGGAGTTTTTATAAAGGGGCACATAATTGATAATATCATCCGGAGTAATGATGATACCGGCGGCATGCACAGAAGTGTGGCGGGCGATGCCTTCCAAAGTCTGCGAATATCGGAACAGTTCCTCCATGGTGCTGTCATCGCTTTCAATCAGTTCCTTTAACTCCGGCACCTCCTGTACGGCATTGCGCAGCCTCATGGGTTTGGCCCCCCTCATGGGCACCTTTTTGGCGATGGAGTCGGCCTGGGCAATGGGCACTTTTAACACCCGGGCCACATCACGGATCACACCGCGGGAAGCCATAGTACCAAAGGTAATGATCTGGGCCACATTGTTTTTACCGTATTTTTCCCGCACGTATTCGATCACTTCATCCCGTCGCTCGAAGCAGAAATCGATATCGATATCGGGCATGCTCACCCGTTCGGGATTGAGGAACCGTTCGAACAGCAGATCATAGCGAATGGGGTCCACATCGGTGATGCCCAGATTATAGGCCACAATACTGCCGGCCGCCGAACCGCGGCCCAGCCCCACCGGAATGTCTCTTTGGCGGGCAGCGCTGATGAAATCCTGCACAATTAAAAAATACCCGGAAAAGCCCATTTTGCGTATAATACCCAGCTCGTAGTCCATGCGTTTTTTGATGGTATCATCCATTTGGGGATAATGCTGTTGGGCCCCGCGGTAAGTCAGCCGCTTCAGATATTCATTGGCGTCAATATCGCCCTCTTCCCGGGGAATAGGAAATTCCGGCAGATAGCGCTTGCTGAAATCGATCTCCAGATCGATTTTTTCGGCAATCTCCTCCGTACGCTCCAGCACCTGCGGTTTATCCCTGAACAGGGCGTACATTTCATCGGCGGACTTCAGGTACAGCTCTTCCGTACCGTAGCGCATGCGATTGGGATCATCGCGGTCTTTACCGGTCTGCAGACACAGTAGAATATCATGGGCTTCATGATCACCCTTTTTCAGATAATGATTATCATTGGTGGCGATAACCGGCACGCCCATATCCTGGGCCAGGTTATAGATTTGCGGATAGACGGCCGCTTCATCGGGAATATGATGATCCTGAATTTCGAAATAAAAGTCGTCACCAAATATTTCCAGATATTCCTCGGCAATTTTGATGGCCCGCTCTTTTTGCCCTCGTCGCAGCTTATAGGCAATTTCGCCTTTCATGCAGGCGGAAGTAGCGATCAACCCTTCGGAATATTGGCGTAGCAATTGTTTATCGATACGCGGTTTGTAATACATACCTTCCAGAAAGGCGTGGGAGCTCAGTTTGATCAGGTTACGGAAACCCTGCTCGTTTTTGGCCAGCAGCACCAGATGGTAGGAATGCGATTCCCCCTCGATGGCTTTGCGCAGGGTCCGTTCCCGGGGAGCAATGTAGGCTTCCATTCCGATAATCGGTTTGATGTTGGCTTTTTTGGCTTCCGTATAAAATTCCAGAGCACCGAACAGATTACCGTGATCGGTAATAGCCAGGGCTTTCATGTCCAGTTGTGCGGCCCGGTTGATCATGGCTTTTACTTTAGCCGCTCCATCCAGCAAAGAGTAATGGGTATGATTGTGCAAATGTACGAAAGACAAAAGCAAACTCCGATTGGATTACAGATTCATTACAGTTTTGATACCGTATTTTAAAATGTCAGTCACAACTTGCTGTTGACGAATACAACGCGTTACCGGATTGTTTATCCACTGAGCGTAACGTTTTCAGGCCATCTTACATTCCTCAATAACCGGCTGTTAACGATGGTAAATTGCCCACTTAATAACCGGTCATCCATGCACACAAAGCATCCGGCCGACCGGATTCGGGTAATCGAAATTGTTAATATAACCACAAAATAAACATGAACTTAAACATTTTAGTCATGCCCATTTCATGATTGAAAAATTTAACCGTGCCTCGCACGAATTGCAAAATTTATTCAGGCCTCTGGATCACCTTGGTACCACAATCTATAAAATTTTTTGAAGTTAAAATGTTAATATTTTACATTTTGGAATTAACGAAATTGGCTTTTCAATTAGGTTCAAACAACTATTTTGAATTTTGTGAAGGAGACAATGTATGGCAAATATCAAACCTTTTAAAGGGTTGCGTCCCAAAAAAGAATATGCCGCCAAAGTAGCCTCGCCGCCTTATGATGTGCTGAATACAGAAGAGGCCCGGGAAATGGCTAAAAACAACCCCTATTCATTTTTACATATCAATAAACCGGAAATCGATTTACCCACCGATACCCACCCTTATAATAAAGCAGTCTACAAAAAAGGGGCTGAAAATTTAAAGCGATTTGTGGAACATGGCTATTTGGTTCAGGATGACCGGGCTGTGTTTTACATCTACCGGCAAATTATGAACGATCATGAGCAGTATGGCTTAGTAGCCGGGGCCTCGGTGGAGGAATACAAACAAAACATAATAAAAAAACATGAATTAACCCGGGCGGCCAAGGAAGACGACCGCGTGAATCATGTTAATTATCTCAACGCTCAGACCGGTCCCGTTTTTCTCACCTATCATGCGCAGCCCCAAATCGACCAACTGGTGCAACAAATTGTTGCCGATGATCCGCTGTACGATTTTACGGCCGATGACGGTATTCGCCATACCCTGTGGAAAGTAGACCGGGCGTCCGATATTAGGACATTTGTGGATTTATTTGCCCAAATCGATCATCTTTATGTGGCCGACGGCCATCACCGGTCAGCCGCTGCCGCCCGGGTTTACGATATGCGTAAATCGCAGAACAACAACCACACCGGAGAAGAAGCGTATTATTTCTTTTTGACGGTTATATTCCCCCACAACCAAATGCATATCATGGACTACAACCGGGTTGTCAGAGATTTGAACGGCTTATCCACTGAGGAATTCATGGCCAAAGTAAGCACCGTGTTCCATGTGCAAAAAATCGATGGTGCAGCCGAGAAACCCAAAAAGAAACATACCTTTGTCATGTATTTGAATAAACAATGGTATCACCTCGAAACCAAAGCCGGCACGTTTGATGAGGGGAATCCTGTAGAACGCCTGGATGTATCCATTTTAATGCGCAATCTGCTGGAACCGGTTCTGGGCATCGGCGATCCGCGCAAAGACGAACGTATCGATTTCGTAGGCGGTATCCGCGGTTTACAGGAACTTAAGCGGCGGGTGGACTCCGGTGAAATGGAAGTCGCTTTCGGTCTGTATCCCACTTCCATCGAAGACCTGATGGCCATTGCCGATGCCAATGAAATTATGCCCCCCAAGTCTACCTGGTTCGAACCCAAATTACGCAGCGGTTTAATTATTCATTCCCTCGATTAAGAGCAAAGGGCGGTGCACTTTTTAGTATCATGACCACCGCCCTGTTTAAACACCTTTCTCTATTTGTCATTAAAGATTCGTCCTTGGCTGAAAATTATTTTTGCCCCAGGTCATCGTTTTAAACCAACAGTTCAAAGGGGCATCCATCAATTTTTTATTGGTTTAGCATCTGATTATTATTATGTTAGCTATTAATTGCTGACGCGGTTCGTGAATCCATTACACTGACAATATTTTTTGATTATAACGCTTTGGAGGCACAATGGCCAGTCTTTCAAATGATACCAAAATATTATTTAAAAATCAGGATCATACAGGCTTTATCCATCCCTGGCGCAATGCCCTGATTCTGAGTGCCGTATATATCATAGCCGCTGGTGTTTATATTATCGCATCCAGCCATCTGGCGGCTCAACAGGCCTTATCCATAGAAGAATTACGCTTAACTGAACTGCACAAGGGCTTAATATTCGTATCGGTTACGGGACTGGGATTGTTTATTTTTTCAGGTATACAATACCGGCGCCTGCTGAATAAAGAAAAAAAGATCGTGCGCCAGCGTTACGCTATCCTGAAATCGGAACGGTATGCAGTAGCGGGATTATTATCTTCATCCATCGGACATGATATTAACAATGTCCTGTCCGTTCTCAATATCAATCTGGATCATCTCAATGAACGGTTTAAACAAGACGTAGCCGTAAGCCAGAGGCTGACTAAGATCGGAGAGGCTACCGACCGTTTGATTACCTTATCGCAAAATTTGAGGGATGCCGGTCGCTTTAAGCAGGATATCGAAAAACAATCAATTAATCTATACAAGACCATTGCAGATGCTATTGATTTTTCCAGGACGCACAAAGCTGTTCGTGCGTGTAATATTCAATTAACTTGCCCAAAACACCTAACTCTAAACGCCTCTCCGCCCCTGATTCAGCAAATGTTTTTTAATTTGATTTTGAATTCAGCGGAGGCTACCGGTGGCCGCGGTTCAATACACATAATCATAGAAGGCCGGGAATCAAATGTGCATATAAAATTTGAAGACGATGGTCCCGGGATTTCCGAAAAAGACCAGCAAAAAATTTTCCAGCCGTTTTATACAACCAAACTTACCGGTACCGGCCTGGGCATGTTGTCCATTAAAGCCTGCCTGGAATCCCATCAGGGTACCATTTCGGTTTATAAAGGGACTAAAGGAGGAGCCGGTTTTCATTTGACTTTCCCTGCTGAAGAATCCATAGCTCAGCCTGATAGTCAACCTGTGTCTAGTAATATCGCTGAATAATCCGTTGAAACCCGATGGCTTTTTACCTACACCTCTTAGAGATTTAACGTTTGATCTGAACCAGTGGCAACCCTTCACAGAAAGTCTGAATGTTATGATCGAGCCGAATTTTCCAAAACACTGAATTTGCTCGGTCCCAGCATTGGTATTTCCGTCCATATAAAATTTGATAATCAAGGGACTGGTTATTAACATAGAACATTTCAATAATGACAGGAATTTGAAAATATGACGCAAATGACCCTTTTTGAGCGACTTAAAAACGGTGAACGCTTGTTATCCGACGGTGGTATGGGTACGGAACTGCAAAACCGGGGCTTAAAACCGGGTGAGTGTCCGGAAGCCTACAACCTGGAACATCCCGACATTGTACAAGCCATCCACCAGGATTATTATGATGCTGGAAGCGATATGGTGCAAACCAATACATTCGGCGGTAATCGCATCCGTTTAAAAAGACACCGGGCGGAAGATAAAGTATATTTGTATAACAAACGGGCTGCAGAACTGGCCCGGGAAATCTGTCCCCAGGGCAAATATGTGGCCGGTTCCATCGGGCCTTCCGGAGAAATGATGGAGCCCTACGGCCAGTGGACCCAACAACAGATGTACGATGTATTTGTCGAGCAGGCCCGGGCTCTGGCCGATGGCGGAGTCGATATCCTGTTTGTAGAAACCATGATGATGATCGAGGAGGCCGAAACCGCCCTGCGGGCCGCTAAAGAGAGCACATCCCTGCCGGTTGCCGCAACGATGACCTTTGAGCAAACCGATCGCGGCGTGCACACTTCCTGGGGAGTAACTCCGCAGATGGCCGTGCAGCGTCTGACCGATGGCGGTGCCGACATTCTGGGATCCAACTGCGGCGACGGAGTGGAAGTCATGATTGCGGCTATGAATGCCATGCGCCCCTTAACCCCATTACCCCTGCTGGCCCAGCCCAATGCCGGCCGGCCGGAAATCGTGGATAAAAAAGCGGTTTATACCACCACTCCGGAGGTAATGCAGCCGCAAATCAGCGCGTTACTGCATACGGGCATAAACCTGCTGGGCGGATGCTGCGGGACCCGGCCGCAACACATTGCCATGATGCGCCGCTTACTCGTATGATGAGAGGTTTTACTGCAAAACATGCAATCAGTCTGCCCAACCTTATCGGATAGACTATTCTTCGGCTAACTGAATTTAAGTTTTATTCCTTTAAATTTTTTATTATCTTGGATGGTAGCACATTCTACCTTTTGGTAGACTTTAGTTTGGATGTTACCATTCATCTTAAATAATAGATGGGTAAAGCCGGAAAGCCCCGAAGGCACGGTTTTACTTGATTTTATACGTACTGATCAACGATTGACCGGCGCCAAGGAAGGCTGTCGCGAAGGCGACTGCGGTGCCTGCATGGTACTGGTCGGCCGATTAAAACATGGTCAGCTGCACTACACGCAAAATGTGTCCTGCCTGCTGCCCATTGCTGCGGTTGCACATTGCCATGTGGTGACTATCGAAGGGCTCAATCGGCAAACGCTTTCTCCTCTGCAGCAATTTTTTGTGGACGAGTATGCCTCACAATGCGGATTCTGCACACCGGGATTTATCATTTCGCTGACGGCCTACCTGCTCAACGGCACACAAATGGATGACGAAGAAGCCCTGTCCTATGTGGATGGTAATCTATGCCGCTGTACCGGTTACAGTTCCATCCGCCGGGCACTCAGCAAATTAAACCAAACGTACGGCGCCGAGCTCATCGACTACTCCGTTCCAGCCCAACGCATCAGGCGATTAATCGAATTGAATCTGCTTCCTGATTATTTTTCATACATGGAAAAACAACTGCAAACCCCGCCCCGGCAACCGAGCGGACAACCATTAACAAAGGATGACGGTGCAAGAACCATCGTGGCCGGCGGCACCGATTTGTTTGTGCAGCAGGCAGACGATTTAAGGGAACATAAACTTGCATTCATGCAGAATACACGGGGTATTGTGATTGAGGATAATCGCTGCTATGTGGATGCGGCCTTCAATGTGCAGGAATTGCAAAACCATCCCCAGTTACAGCATCATTTTCCCCGTATGCATCAATGGTTCAGGCTTATTGCCTCCATGCCCGTCCGCCATCGGGCCACTGTGGGCGGTAATATTATCAATGCTTCGCCCATCGGAGACTTATCGGTTTGGCTACTGGCTTTGGATGTGACGGTCGTTTTGCAAAACGGCCGGCGGACGCGTGAAATCCCACTCAAAGATTTTTTTGTGGACTACAAAACATTAGCCATGACGGAAGATGAGACGGTGCAACTGGTTTATTTTGACTTGCCCCGGGAAAACTATTTTTTCCATTTTGAAAAGGTATGCAAACGGACCTATCTGGATATAGCCAGTGTCAATGGGGCCATGTTCCTGCGTACCCGGGAAGAACGCATTGATACCATCCATCTGGCTCTGGGCGGCGTGGCACCCGTTCCCCTGTATCTGAAACAAACGGTGCACTTTTTACAGGGTTGCCCGGTTACCGCCGATACCATACACGAAGCGCTACGCATTCTGGAAAGTGAAATACAGCCCATCAGCGATGTGCGCGGTAGCGCCGATTATAAACGTTTGCTGGCCGGGCGATTGCTCTGGGCTCACCTGTATCCGTACTATCCGGATTTGGTTGAAAAGGAGGTCTTATGAGCCCCACCGCCGACCACAATCTGCACGTATCCGGTACGGCCCGGTTTATCGATGATATTCCCGTTCGCCGGGATACGCTGTATGCCGCCGTGTTGACTTCACAAAAGGCTCATGCCCGGATAACTGCTTTGGACACGGCCGCCGCCGGCCGCCAGCCCGGTATTGTGCGTATTTTTACCGCCGGCGACATCCCCGGTGATAAAACCATCGGTAATATTTTTCAGGACGAACCGCTGCTGGCTTCGGATGAGGTTGTCTACAGGGGCGAACCCCTGACGCTGATCGTGGCCGAAACCATGCGCGCCGCCCGGATGGCCCGCAAGTTCATCAACGTGCAATATGACGAATTACCCGCTGTGTTCGATGCCCGGCAGGCCTATGATCAGGGCCGTTTGATCGCTCCGCCGCGTACCTTTGTACTGGGCGATGTGGATAAGGCCTGGCCACAATGTGACATCATCGTCCAGGACCGGGTGGAATCCGGCCATCAGGAACATTTATATCTGGAAACGCAGGGCGCCTATGCTTACATGAACGATCATCTTCTCAAAGTGATTTCTTCAACACAGTCGCCCGGCGCCGTGCAAAAGATGATCGCCCGCATCTTAAACATCCCCATGCACCTCATCGAAGTGGAGGCGCCCCGGCTTGGCGGCGCTTTCGGGGGTAAAGAGGAACAGGCCACCAACTGGGCCTGTCTGTGCGCCCTGGCTGCTTATAATCTTAAACGTCCGGTAAAACTGGTATTGAACCGCCGGGAGGATATGAATTATACCGGCAAAAGGCACGCCTATACATCCGACTTTAAGATCGGCTTAAACCGTGACGGAAAAATTCTGGCATACGAAGTGTTTATGTTCCAGAATGCCGGGGCCTTTGCCGATTTATCCACTTCCATTCTGGAGCGATCTCTTTTCCACGCCGCCAACAGTTACGACATTCCCAACGTCAAAGCCACGGCTGTAAGCTGCCGCACCCATCTGCCGCCCAACACGGCCTTTCGCGGATTCGGCGGGCCACAGGCCATGTTTGTAATTGAAGCGGCCCTGGATAAAGCCTGCCACGCCATGGCCATGGATAAGTTGAGCATCCAGGGAAAAAACCTACTGCAATCCGACAGCGTGTTTCCCTATGGCATGGGGGCGAAAAGCGACGGCGCCCGGCGATGCTGGCAATCAGCGATGGATATCTATCAAACCGACAGCCGGCAAAAAGCCCTTACCACCTTCAATCGGAAAAACCGTCGGTTTAAAAAAGGTTTGGCCCTGATGCCCATCTGTTTTGGTATTTCCTTCACCAGCAAGTTTTTGAATCAGGCCGGGGCCCTGGTACATGTGTACAACGACGGCAGCGTGCGTATCAGTACGGGCGCCGTGGAAATGGGTCAGGGCGTCAATGATAAATTACGGGCTGTGGCCGCCCGCGTCTTTTCCATCGATGAAGAACGTATTTTGCTGGATACCACCAGCACCGCCCGGGTGGCCAACGCTTCCCCGACGGCGGCCAGCACCGGTTCGGATTTAAACGGCATGGCCCTGAAAACCGCTTGTGAAATCATCTTAAGCGCATTGAAACAGTTTGTTGCCCGGTGTCACGATATCGATGATCCTGAACAGATTATTTTAAATAATGAAACCGTACAGGTTAACGGACAATCCATCGATCTGAGTTGGGATAAGCTCATTCAAGAAGCTTATTTGGAGCGCGTCGATTTATCGGCCCATGCTTTTTATGCCACGCCCCATCTGTTCTTTGACCGGCAGACCGAAAAAGGCCAACCGTTCGCCTATCATGTTTACGGAACCGGTGTGGTGGAAGTCACCGTGGATGCTCTGACCGGAACCTACACCATCGACCGCATGGGTATTGTACACGATCTGGGCAAGAGTTTGCATACCCAAGCCGATTTGGGACAGGTGGAAGGCGGTGTGGCTCAGGGACTGGGCTGGATGACCATGGAAGAAATCATCTATTCGGATGAGGGTAAAAATTGCACCGACACGCTGTCCACCTACAAAATTCCCGATATACAGTTTATGCCGGACGATCTGCAGGTCGAATTTATCGAAGCATCCGGACGGGACAGCGGGCTGTTCCATTCCAAAGCCGTCGGCGAACCGCCGTTTATGTATGGTATCGGCGTCTATTTTGCCCTGTTGAACGCTATCCGGGCCTTTCGTCCGAACGCGGAAACGTACTACTCGGCGCCACTGACGCCGGAGAAGGCCTTATTTATGCTAACCGGTCAGAATAATAAACAAAATGTTTCTGAGAAGAAATTAACACTAGAGAAGAAGAAATATTGAATTAATGAATTTTTGGAGTTATGGAATATTGTAGTATTGGAGAGCTGGAGTACTGGAGTGTTGCAAGTTTCCATTTCCTAATCACCAATTCACACTTCCAATAACTCAATAACTGAATGACTCAGCGAATCATTCGTTCAACAATAGATGAATCCATGGAGGAAATCGATGTCCCTTAACCACAGCATCATGCTTACCGACGCTCAGTTACGTGAGGAAGTGGAAAAATGTTTGTATTGCGAAACCAAACCCTGCCAGCAGGCCTGCCCCGCCGACTGTTCGCCGGCTGATTTCATTATGGCCATCAAGGTGGGCGAGCCGCAGGATTATCGGCGTTCGGCTGCGGAAATTTTACATAAAAACCCATTAGGCGGAATTTGCGGTCAGGTGTGTCCCGACTACCATTGCATGCAGGCCTGCGTGTATGAAACCTTCAATCATCCCGTCAACATCCCGGCGGTGCAGGCGGCGGTTATTCAAAAAGCACGGGATGTCGACTTGCAGCCGGAATTCCGCCCGGATGCGTCCCCGAAAAACCAAAAAGTGGCCGTGGTCGGCGCCGGTCCGGCCGGTCTGGCCGCTGCCGCTACGCTTTCTTTGCAAGGCTACCCCGTCGCCGTCATGGAAAAGGAAACAAAGGCCGGCGGTATGTGCCGTTTGATTCCTCAAGATCGACTGCATAACAGCATGCTGGAAGACGATATCCGGTTTTTAACCGAAACGGGCGCCATGCAAATTGAATATGAACGAGCCGTGGACGATCCGCAGTCTTTACTGCAAGACGGTTTCGATGCCGTGATCGTGGGCACGGGTCTGGATCGGGTTTATCGTCTGAACATTGCGGGAGAGGATGCTGCTGATAACTGGTATGACTTTTTGAAAACCGGCAGGCAATCCATGACCGGTAGCCATGTGGCGGTCATTGGCGGCGGGGCGGTTGCACTGGACTGTGCTAGCACAGCGTTGAGTAACGGGGCGGCCGCGGTCGATATGATCTGCCTGGAAAATCCCGGTGAAATGCCTTTGGATGGCAGGGAACGAAAGGCCCTGTTTCGCCAAAACATCAACGTTATAACACGTACGCGCCTGAAAGCCATCGATGAACAGGATGGTTCGATTCAGGGCATTCATCTCGGGCGCGTCAGTCTGCCACAGGGACAATCCTTTCATCCCGCCCGCATGCAGGATATCGAAGGCGCCGATTATTACCTGACCGGTTATGATCGGGTCATCACGGCCATTGGAGCGGAAAGTTCGTTGGAGCAGAAACCGCACAGCAACATTTTTTATGCCGGAGACATGAAAAACGGTCCAACCACCGTGGTGGAAGCGGTGGCCTCCGGCAAAAACGCGGCCGCCCGGACCATGGCCTATTTAGAACAAAAAGCGGTAAAGAATGTAACAAACGACCGAAAAAGCACTCTGCCGTTACGCGGCTATGTACAGCAACCAGCGTCGCTTCAATCCGATTTTTTCGGGCGCATCATTCATGCCCCTTTCCTGTTATCGGCTGCCCCACCCACCGACGGTTACGAGGCCGTTAAGAACGCCTACGAAGCCGGATGGCCCGGGGCGATCATGAAAACGGCTTTTGATGACCTGAAAGTGCATATCCCATCGGAATATATGTTCGTGTTGAATGGACAAACTTTCGCCAACTGTGATAATGTGTCCGATCATCCATTGGAACGGGTGTGTATGGAAATCGAACAACTGGTCAGAGCATTTCCCGACCGATTGACCATGGCCTCCACCGGCGGGCCTATTACCGGCGATGATAATGCCGATAAATACGTCTGGCAAAGCAATACCCGCAGGCTGGAAAACGCCGGTGTCATGGGCATCGAATACAGCCTGTCCTGTCCCCAGGGCGGTGACGGTACGGAAGGCGATATTGCCGCCCAGAACGCCGCTCTGACGGCTAAAATTGTCGATTGGGTGATGGGAACCTGTGATGCGGATATCCCCAAATTATTTAAATTGACCGGAGCGGTTACGGCCATTGAACCGATTTTGGCAGCCATTAAGGAGGTGCTGAACCGTTATCCTGATAATAAAGCGGGCGTCACCCTGGCCAACACCTTTCCCTCTCTTGAATTTCGCTCCGGAAATAAGGAAGGCTGGGAAGAGGGCATCATTGTGGGCATGTCCGGCAAGGGCGTCGCCAGCATCTCCAATCTGACCCTGGCCAAAGCCTCCACCTCAGGTCTGCCGATCTCCGGTAACGGCGGGCCGATGGATTACAAATCGGCGGCTCATTTTCTGGCTTTAGGCGCCCAGACGGTGCAATTCTGCAGCATCGTTATGAAATACGGTTACGGCATTATTGATGAATTGAGCAGCGGGCTGAGTTACCTGATGCAACAGCGGGGATTGAGTTCGATAAGTCAGCTAATCGGCGCCGCCCTGCCCCGGCCGATCACCGATTTTGAGGACCTGCCGCCCATTCATAAAATTCCCCAGGTATACGAAGATTGGTGTGAACAATGCGGCAACTGCACCCGATGTTCCTATAACGCGGTTAGGTTAAACGACGACCGCATTCCCCAATTCGATGCCGAACGGTGTGTGGGCTGTTCCTTTTGTGTGCAAAATTGCTTTGCCGGCGCCCTGACCATGGTGGAAAGAGATGGAATGAGGGAGTGATGGAGTACTGGAGTGTTGGAAATCTGGAAGTTGCCAATTTACGGTTTAAAGTTCCAGGTTCCAAGTTGCAGTTTGCAATAACTCAACAACTTAATAACCGATAACTAAAACCCATCGACTCGATAATCCATTTATGCAGCGATGAAAGGTTGAACCATGTCCCAAACGATACTGATCAAAGACGTAACGGTCATTACCCTCGGCAGCAGCAATCGAGTGCTGCACAAAGCAGCGGTGTTGATTGAAGATAACCGCATCAAAAAGGTGACGACCGACCGATCGGATAAACTTCAGGCCAATAAAATCATAGACGGCAGCGGCAAAGTGATGATGCCCGGATTCATTAACGCCCACATGCATTTTTACAGCACGTTTGTGCGCGGATTGACCAAAGCCCAACCGGCTCGTCATTTTGAGCAGGTGCTGCACAATTTGTGGTGGCGGCTGGATAAGCAATTGACGGGCGACGATATCTACTACAGCGCCCTGCTCATGCTGTTAACCGCCATTCGTAAAGGGACAACCACTTTTATCGATCACCATGCCAGTCCCAATTGTGTACGCGGTTCGCTGCAAAAGATAGCCGACGCCGTGGAACAGAGCGGTTTGCGCGCCGCCCTGTGTTACGAAGTCAGCGACCGCGACGGGCCCGAAGCAACCCGTGACGGCCTGGAAGAAAACCGGGAATTTATCGAATATTGCCGGCAGGAACATACCGAACACCTTAAAGCGCTGTTCGGGCTGCATGCCTCGTTCACCATCAGCGACGCTACCCTGGAAAAAGCGGCCGACATTGGCCAATCCCTGAACAGCGGCTTCCATCTGCACGCGGCCGAAGCCGAAGCCGACCAGCGTATTTCAAGGGAAAAATTCGGCCTGAGCGTCGTGGAACGTCTGCATCAATTCGGCATATTGGGCCATAAATCTCTGGCCATACACGGTGTGCACATTGATGAGCAGGAAATGGAGTTTTTAAAGGATACGGAAACGGCCGTCGTGCACAATCCCCAATCCAATTTGAATAACGGTGTGGGTATCGCCGATATAACCACGATGATGAACAAGGGTATTCTGGTGGGATTGGGCACGGATGCCATGACCGTCAACATGTTCGATGAATTACGCACGGCCTTGTGGGCTCAGCACCTGCGTTACGGCGATCCTTCGGTTGGATTTCTGGAAGCGGTTAACAGCTTGTTTATCAATAACGCCCGCATCGCTAACCGCTACTGGCCGACGCCATTAGGCGTGATCGAAGAAGGGGCCACCGCCGATATCATTTTACTGGATTATGATCCGCCGACGCCGCTGATCGATGATAATATCTGGGGACACCTGGTATTCGGCATGTTCTTGCAACCCGTGGATACGACCATCGCCAACGGGCGTATTTTGATGGAAAACAAGCAATTGAAACTGGATATTGATGAACAGGAAGTAGTGGCAAAGTCCAGGGAATTATCGGCGAAATTGTGGGAACGGTTTTAAACGGCAGATGCCCGCAGAGACGCAAATGTGCAGAAAATTTTGACCCTCCCCCTTAATCCATTAGGGAGGGAAAAAGAGGGGGTGGGTTAGTTTTTTCTGAGCTAAAGACATAATCTTAAATATTAAAAATATCCTCAGCGACTTAGGACCTCAGTGGGATGTAAAAAAGTATGCTAAACCATTTTGGAGAAATCGATGTATCAGCGGATCATGAAACGGGCTAAGGAACTGGAAGCGGATGCGGCCGGATTTTTATCGAAGTTGGTGCGCACTCCCTCATTTTCCGGTAAAGAGAAAGACGTTGTATCCTTAATTCAGCAAAAGATGACGGATTTACACTTCGATGACGTACGCATCGATCCACTGGGCAATGTGATTGGCCGCATCGGCAACGGGCCGCGGGTCATCGCCTTTGACGCCCATGTGGATACCGTTTATCCTGGCGATACAAATCAATGGACGTTTGATCCCTTCGACGGTTCCATCGTGGATGGGTATGTTCGGGGACGCGGATCCGTGGATCAAAAAGGGGGCATGGCCAGCATGGTTTACGCGGCGCAGATCATAAAAGAACTGAACCTGAACCGGGATTTCACCATTCTGTTCACCGGGACGGTCATGGAGGAAGATTGCGACGGCCTGTGCTGGCAATATCTGGTTCAGGAGGAAAACATTCGTCCGGAAGTGGTGGTGGTTACCGAGCCCACCAATCTGAATATTTACCGTGGGCAGCGGGGACGCATGGAAATCGAAGTGCGCATGAACGGCGTCTCCTGTCACGGTTCAGCCCCGGAACGCGGGGACAACGCCATTTACAAAATTAGTCGTATCGCTCTTGAAATCGAAAAACTCCATGATGCTTTAAAAACCGATGAGTTTCTGGGCAAAGGCAGTGTGGCCGTTACCCAGGTTTTTTCCAATTCGCCGTCGCAATGCGCTGTACCCGATGCCGCCTGGATTCGTCTGGACCGCCGATTAACCCATGGCGAAACTAAAGAGACCGCCTTGGCCGAAATTCGTGAAGCCGCCCTTCGCGCCGGATATTCTGATGTCGATATCCGGCTACTGCAGTACAATGAACCGGCTTATACCGGCCTGCGCTATACAACGGAAAAATATTATCCGACCTGGGTGCTTGAGGAACCCTCGCCCTATCTGCAACAGGCGGTTTCGGCTTATCATAATGTATTCAACCGACAACCGCTGGTCGATAAGTGGACGTTCAGCACTAACGGCGTATCCATCTCCGGTATGTTCGGTATTCCGGTGGTGGGCATGGGACCCGGTAACGAGATTTACGCCCACGCCGTAAACGAAGCCGCCCCTGTGGACCATCTGAGTAAAGCGGCCGCTTTTTATGCCGGGTTTGTCCGGTCCTTACAGGAAAATCAAAGGAGTTAACGGCAATGGTTGGCCATCAGTTGACACCCTTTAATTACCGATGCACACAATGCGGTCGTCATTTTGAACGTGACGCCGTCACATATTTATGTCCGCACTGCAGTATCGCTTATCAGGCGGGTCAAACCCTCTGCGGGGTTTTACAGGCTGAATTCGACTATGATTACATCCGCCGTTATTTCAATCCGGCGGCGCCCGACTGGCAATTGTTCAGTGCTGTGGAGGCATCCTTTTCACCCTCATTACCTGTGGGCCAGACGCCCTATTTTCAGGCGTACCAATTAGAATCCCTTAGCGGTTTAAGCAATATTTATCTAAAAAATGACGGATTGAATCCCAGCGGGTCCCTCAAAGACCGGGCTTCTTATTTAGTAGTGGCCGAGGCCAAACGCAAAGATATCGATACCGTCGTCACTGCTTCCACCGGCAACGCCGCCAGCGCCCTGGCCGCCGTTTGCGCCTCATGTGGAATGAAAGCGGTTATTTTTGCCCCGGCCTCCGCCCCCAAAGCTAAACTGTTGCAAATTCTGCTATATGGAGGCCAACTGATTACTGTAGATGGCAGCTATGATGATGCCTTTTCTCTATCACTGGCCTACAGCCAGCGTAACAATGTTCTCAACCGTAATACGGCCTACCATCCCCTGACCATCGAAGGTAAAAAATCAGCGGCATTGGAGATATTGACCCAGAACGGCATGCACCCGCCGCAGGCTGTGATCGTGCCTGTGGGCGACGGCGTGATCATCAGCGGCATGTACAAAGGTTTTTACGATTTAATGGATAGCGGCATAACCGATCGTCTGCCGCGATTGATTGGTGTACAGGCGGAAAAATCGGCGGCCATCCATCGCTATTTACAAACAGGCTGTTTTTCGGCCCTAAAAACGGCGCAAACCATAGCCGACTCCATATCTGTTGCCGTTCCCAGTAACGCATATATGGCCCGGCAAGCGATTCTGCAAAGCGGCGGTTTTACCCTGACGGTCAGCGATGAGGACATTATGCAGGCCCAGCAATTGTTGGCGGCCAACAGCGGTATTTTCGCCGAACCGGCGGCAGCCGCGACGCTGGCCGGCCTGTTAAAAGACGATTGCCGTAACGAACTGAATTCCAAGGGATCTATCGTTTTGCTGATTACCGGTCACGGCTTAAAAGACATCGCCACCCCTCTTGAACAGATGCGAATACCTGCCGCGCAAAAGCCGCAAGCCATTCTCGACAATATGGAGGCGATATGAGTCAAAAGGTGATCGTCCGGAACGGCAAACTTTGCCATCCCCACGGCATTCGGCGGGAAGATATATTGATGCAAAACGGGCGTATTGCCCGTATCGGCAAAATTTCCGAAAACGAATACCAATCCGCTGAGGTAATCGATGCAATGGACCATTATGTGCTGCCGGGCTTGATTGATATGCACACTCATGTGGATGATGCCATTAACGGCGTTGCCCTGGCCGATACCTATGACAGCGCCTCCCGTCTGGCCATACAAAACGGTATCACCACCCTGTTTACGTTTATCACCCAAGGTCCTGCGGAAAGCTTCGATATGGCCATTGACCGGGCCGTTCGAAAAGCCAAAGGAAACAGTTATACCGATGTGGGATGGCATCTCACTCCACTGGATTGGTACCCCCCGGCTATGGAGCGCATCCAAACCCGTATTCAAGAGGGATTCAAAACCTTCAAATTTTACACCACTTACAAAGAGGCCGGTCTTTATCTGGATTACGAACAAATCGCAGCCATCGTCAACCGATTAACAAAATACAATGTGCGTTTTCTGGTGCATTGCGAAGATGAACAAACGCTGGAAACCTACCGGCAAAAATCGTGGGATCTAAGCAAACCCGAAAGTCATGCAGATATGCGTCCACCCGGAGCCGAATACGAGGCTATCCGCCGTATTATTGAAATCGCCAAACGCAGTGGAGCTAAATTCCACATCGTTCATGTATCCACGACAGAAGGTCTGGAATTGATCGCAAACGAAGGCCGTCGCCATGGGATCACCTGCGAAACCGCACCGCATTATTTTTTGCTCAATCGTCGACAATTAGCCGCCGAAAACGGTCACCGCTATTTGTGTACGCCGCCGCTGCGCCAACCGGACACTCAACGCGGTATGAAAACTTATGCCCAAGAGGCCCGCTTCGATTGCTTTGCCACCGATCATTGCGCTTTCAACCGTAAAGAAAAAGACCGGCACAAAAAGAATCTGCCATCGATCCCTAAAGGCATTGCCGGATTGGGTTCGCTGGCGCCGGCCGTATTCGAATTATTCCATCAAGAAGGTGATGCCGGTATGATCAAACTTTTAAAAACTCTATCCGAAAACCCGGCCAGGATAACGGGCTTATATCCGCAAAAAGGGATTTTGCAGGAGGGATCGGACGCCGACGTGGTCATCTTAAAGAAAGGTAATCAAAGCCGGCCGTTTTGTTCAAGTCTGACCAACAACTACGAACCATATCCCGATTTTGAAACCCGTTTGCATATTGCTTATGTTATCAGGAATGGTGAAATTAAAGTAAAAAATAACAGCATCATAAATAACGTCATGAATGGCAAATTATTAAATCACAATAATCAAACAAATCAATATGAATCAAAACATAAGTAACAAACCGGTATATGGCCTGGAAGAAAGAACATTCTTATTTGCTAAGAATGTGAGAATTTTTGTCAAAACGTTAGCGAATACTTTAGCTAATATTGATGACGGAAAACAAGTTATTAGATCTTCAGGTTCTATAGGCGCCAACTATCGGGAAGCAAATGAGGCTTTAAGCAAAAAAGATTTTGTTTTGCGAATAAAAATAAGTCATAAGGAAGTAAAAGAGAGTGAATATTGGCTTCGTCTCATTGCTGAAACAAATGAGTTAAAAAATAGTCAGGAAGCCCAACGGTTGATTGGGGAAACCATTGAATTAAAGAAAATATTTTCCTCCATCTTAGAAAAATCAAAATAAACAGGTTTTGAATATTGATATTTTTATATTGGAATTTATTTGTTATTTATAATTTGTAATTTGAGATTTAAATGATGAACGTCAATACAATATTGCATGTAGTACGAATTAAGGTAAATCATTGAATCACAATAATCAAAAAACAAATTTCAAATAAATGGCAATAATGAGATTTTATAATAATCCAATGGCCATGAAAGGCAGACTGTTATGCCGGATATAAAACAAAAAGCCTGGCGCAATGATGCTTTTGCCAAGGTCACCGGTAAGGCCAAATTTGCCGATGATTTAAAGTTCAATGGCATGCTGCATGCGGTACCGGTTTATACGGATTATGTGCACGCCCGTATCGAAGGCATCGATGTTGAACAAGCCCGCAATATGGAGGGCGTGGTGGCTGTGCTGACCGCCGCCGATGTACCCGGGCAAATTCGCTGGGGGCAAATTCAGCAGGATTACCACATGTTGTGTGAGGATAAAATCCGATACAACGGCGATGTGATAGCGTTGATCGTAGCCGAAAGTAGGGAGCAGGCTCTCGCCGCCATGCCCCATGTTACCATCAAGGCTCGCCCGTTACCGAAAGTTCTGGACGCCGAACAAGCCATGCAGCCGGATGCGCCGCTGGTACATGACGATAAAGGTACCAATCTGGTGGTACATCACAAGGTTCGCCGCGGCGATCCCGCTGAAATCGACAAAAAGCATGATATAACCGTCGAGCATCGCTTTGAAACCCAGTTTGTGGAGCACGCCTATATCGAGCCGGAATCGGCTGTCTGCGTCCCCCGCGGCGACGGCGTGATGGAGGTGTACGGCTCCATGCAGCATCCATTCAGCACCCGACGCTTTGTGGCCGCCATGATGGGCGTTTCCCTGAATGAAGTGGAAGTGATATCCATCCCCATGGGCGGCGGCTTCGGCGGCAAGGACGATACCAGCGCTATCGTGTGCGCCCGGGCCGCTTTAGCTGCCAGCATAACCGGGTGTCCGGTTAAAATGACGTACGACCGGGAATGGTCCATGCGCGAAAGTTATAAACGCCACCCTTATCGGGTTGATTATAAAATGAATGTCGCTAAAGACGGGACGATCCGGGCTGTAAAAACGCGTATCGTTGCCGACGCCGGCGCATATTGCTCGGTTACGCCCTGGGTAACCTGGCGTTCAACCGTGCAGTGCTGCGGCCCCTACAGCGTCCCAAATGTGCATTGCGATGTCTACGGCGTTCACACGAATAACGTATTCACCGGCGCCATGCGCGGTTTCGGATCGCCGCAAATGAATTTTGTCATCGAACAGATGGTGGAAGAGGCCGCCGAACAGTGCGGTATGGACGGCGTCGCCTTTCGTCGGAAAAATATGCTGCGCCAGGGCGAGGAGACCATCACCGGTCAAAAACTGGACGGACACACCGTCAGTCTGGAACAGGTCATGGACGAAGTGATTACGGCAATCGATTATCATAAAAAGCTGAAACCGTGCAGCCGGGGTAAAGCTAACGGCGATAAGCTTTACGGGATCGGGCTGGCGGTCAGCTATCGCGGTATGAGCCTGGGCGCCGAAGGCAAGGATTTTTGCGCCGCTATTATCAATGTGCAATTCGACGGGTCAATTTTATTAGAGAGCGGCATCCATGAGAACGGTCAGGGTTCGGAGTCGGCGTTTATCCTTTTATTAGCAAGAGAAATGGGGGTAAATCACGATCGCATTCGCTACCGGCGGTCATCCACATCGGTCATACCGGACAGCGGTACAACGGTGGCCTCCCGCGGTACGCTGATGGGCGGCGGCGCTGTGGTCAACGCCGCCCGCAAACTTAAATCGATGATGGCCGAAACCGTGGCTGCCCAACTGGGTTGCGATGCCCAGCACATTGTCTTCGACGGCGAACACCTGCGGGCAAAGGACAGCGGCAAATCCATATCCTTTGATGAAACCATCCGGGAAATGTATCAAAAACAAAATTTTCCGCACGCCTTCGGCGTGTTTAAATCGCCTAAAGTGAGCTGGAATGAAGAGACCGGTCAGGGAAAAGCCTATTTCACCTGGGTATACGGCTGCCAGGCGGTTGAACTGCAGGTCGATGCCCGCAACGGGCGGGTCAAACTGCTCAATGCCGTGGCCGCTCATGACGTGGGCCGGGCTGTTAATCCACCCATGGTGCTGGGACAGTATTACGGCGGCATGGCCATGGGTATGGGCTACGGTCTGAAAGAGGCTGTGCAAATAAACGACGGCAAAATCAGCAACGATAATTTCAACCATTACCACATTGCCAGAGCCACGGACATGCCGGATATGAAAGCGATCATCATCGAAAACGCCGATCCGCTATCGCCGTCGCGGGCCAAAGGCATCGGCGAACCGACCAATGAAATTATGGCGCCGGCCATCGCCAATGCGGTTTATAACGCTACCGGTGTCCGTTATTACACATCACCCATAACCATAGAGATTTGATATGCATACGATCATCAATAAAAAACAGATTACATTATCCGATCCCATGCTGGATAAAAATTTGCTCGAATTTATCCGTGAGAATTTGGACCTGACAGGCACTAAAAACGGCTGCGGGATCGGTATGTGCGGCAGTTGCATGGTTTTGGTTGATGATAAACCGGTACAGGCCTGCCGCAAAACAGTTCGCCATATCGTCGGTAAAAAGTTGTTAACGATTGAAGGCATGGCGCTGGCGGACGGTAACCTGCACCCGCTACAGCAGGCGTTTGTGGACGCCGGCGCCATTCAGTGCGGTTTCTGCACGCCGGGTATGGTATTGGCGGCCCATGCCCTTCTGTTAAAAAATAATCAACCTAGCCGGGACCAAATCCGTAAAGCCATCCACAACAACCTGTGCCGGTGTACGGGCTACCAGCAAATCGTTGACGCCATTGAACAGGCCGCCCATTATTACAGAAGCCAACGGAATACGTCTATGCATACACATAAAATACAACATACCGTAGCCGATTCTACATCCCAATGATACGATTATTGCCGAGAGAGAGGAATCCATGAATGACAATCTGAAGCGCCAATTGAACGAACTGGCCCGAGAACCCAACCCGTTATTCCGGCAGGATTTCCTGCTGACCTGGGAACACGATCTTAAAGCCTTTGAATCCGTTTTGCGGACTGCCGAAATTCTGAAATCCATGCATCAGCAAAAATTATCCGCCAAAATGTTCGACAGCGGACTGGCCATTTCCATCTTTCGCGATAAATCCACCCGTACCCGGTTCAGCTTTGCTTCGGCCGCCGACTATCTTGGGCTTTCCGTGCAGGACGTGGACGAACAGAAGACGCAGATATCGCACGGCGAAACGGTGCGCGAAACCGCCAATATGATCTCGTTTTTGGCGGAAGTCATCGGCATCCGCGACGATATGTATCTCGGCGAAGGCGATCGCTACCAGCGTGAGGTTCAGCAGGCCGTGCGTTACGGCTACCAAAACGGCATCCTGCATCAGCAACCAACCATTATCAATCTGCAATCGGATCTGGATCATCCCACGCAAACCCTGGCCGATCTGGCCAAGCTGAGAGATTACTTTGGTTCCCTCGAGGCCCTACGCGGTAAAAAGCTGGCCATGACCTGGGCCTATTCCCCCAGTTATGGCAAACCGCTATCCGTGCCGCAGGGCATCATCGCTTTAATGACCCGACTGGGTATGGAGGTCACTCTGGCTTATCCTGAGGGTTACGATCTGCTGCCGGACATTGTGGATCAATCAAAGCAATCCGCCCAAAAGAGCGGAGGCCAATTTCAAGTTGTGCACGACATGGAAGAAGCCTTCCAAAACGCCGATGTGGTCTATCCCAAATCGTGGGCCTCGTTCCGGGTAATGGAACAGCGCCGCGATATGCTGCACGCCGGCAATCAGGAGGGATTGAAACAACTTGAAGCGGATTGCCTGGCGGAAAACGCCCGCCAAGTGCACTGGGAATGCAATCGTGCCATGATGGACGCCACCCGCGACGGCCAGGCCCTGTATATGCACTGCCTGCCGGCGGACATTACCGGCGTCAACTGCCAAAACGGCGAAGTGAGCACGGAAGTGTTCGATCAATACATGCCCCACACCTATCACCAGGCCGGCTTCAAACCTTTTGTAATTGCCGCTATGATGGTTCTCAGCAAAATTGAAAATCCGGGAAAACGATTGAAAAAACGGTGTGAGTAGAAATCGGATGGATTGAATTATTTAACAGATGACCGAATCTTTTTTTCAAATTGATGTAATGATGACTTTGATATAAATAAGGAGTTTCCATGAACAGGGATCAGGTTTTACAAAACACCATCCGGCGCTGCCGTGAAAAACACATAATTATACCCACCTATAAACAGATGCGCGATCCGCTATCCATCCCGGATAAAATAAAAGATAAACTGAGGACCATCGGATTGTGGGAGCTCAATTCTCTCAATCTGTTTCGCATCACCTGGAAGAACGAACCCAAGGAACTCGGAGGCGGTTTTGGCGGCGTCAACTATCTGGAACTGCCCCCGGAATTGACCGGTGTGGAAGCGCGTATCATTATGTTACTGGGCAAATTCTTTCCCACCGGCTCGCACAAAGTGGGCGCCACTTTTGGTCCGTTGGTGGAAAAACTGGTCAGCGGCCGTTTCGATCCCACCCGCCAGAAAGCCCTGTGGCCTTCCACCGGCAACTATTGCCGCGGCGGTGCTTATGACTCTTACCTGCTGGGCTGCGACTCCATCGCCGTTTTGCCGGAAGAAATGTCCAGCGAACGTTTTGAATGGCTGCGCAAAGTGGGCGCCGAAATTTTCGCCACGCCTGGTTGCGAGAGCAACGTCAAAGAGATATACGATAAAGTTAAAGAGCTGGAGGCTGAGCGCGGCGATGAAATCGTCAATCTCAACCAGTTCAGCGAAATCGGTAACGCCGTGTGGCATTACGCCGTAACCGGTCCGGCCATGGAGGAAGTTTTTGAACACGAAAAAGGCGCCAACGACCGTTTTGCCGCTGTGTTTCTGACGCAGGGCTCCACCGGTACACTGGGCAGCGCCGAATATCTGCGCGAGCGCTTTCCCCTGTTTAAAGTGGGCGCCGGCGAAGCCCTGCAATGCCCCACCCTGCTGTTGAACGGCTTCGGCGGACACCGCATCGAGGGCATTGGCGATAAGCATGTGCCCTGGATTCACAATCTGCACAATACGGATATGGTGGCGGCCATCGATGACCGGCCCAATATGCGCCTGATGCGCCTGTTCAACGAACCGGCCGGTCAGCAGTATCTACAGGATAAGGGCGTGCAGCCCGAAATCGTTGAACAGCTGCCCTTGTTGGGTATTTCATCCATCGCCAATCTGATGGGCGCCATCAAGATGGCCAAATACTACGAGATGGATCGTAACGATGTCATTTTCACCGTATCCACCGATTCCATGGAATTGTACCAGTCCCGCATGCAGCAGGAACGCCATAACTACGGCTCATTCAGCGAAATGGACGCCGCCGTCAGCTTCGAGGCTGACCTGCGCGGATTGTCCCTGGATCACATGCTGGAGTTAGGCTATTATGAACGCAAGCGCATTCATAATCTCAAATATTTTACATGGGTGGAGCAGCAGGGTAAAACTCTGGAGGAGCTCAACGCCCAGTGGTACGACCGCGACTACTGGCAAAAGCAATTCGCCCGCGTAGATGAATGGGATGCCAAAATCGAGGCCTTTAACGCCCGCACGGGCTTGATGGAGGCATACCGGTGAAATGAAAAACGCTGCGTGATAGCTTTGTTGATATAGTGTAAGTTTTTAGTCAGCATTCTTAAAATGGGCATTATTTCTATGAATCAGATTTTTTACCAAACGGCCGTTTATAAGGGTATAGCAGATCATTTATCCATTTGACTTATTGATTTATAATCCCTGCCAGGCAATAGACAGACTCAAATATTCGCCGCCCAAATAATAATGATTATCCTTCTTTTTATCATATTGGGACCAGCTCACCACCACATCAAATTGCCCCAGTATATCAACGACGGTACTGGTTGGATAGAATTGGTTTAAGGCTTTGATAATTCCGGCGCTGTGCAGACTATAGCCGAATGTATGTAC
>WJIP01000126.1 GCA_014730185.1 Caldithrix sp.
ATGATGAGACCGGAAGTCCGTATTCCATGCCTTTGATATCGAATGTGACGTATATTGGTGCGGGTATGGATGCCACGCCTGCCGGTGACGGCAACGACCGGGCTTTGTATTTTCGTGACAATGCCGGTGGTAAATACTGGAATAGTATTTTTACGGATTTTACCGGCATAGGTTTAAAGGTGGAAGACCTGGAATCCGGTGAAGACAGCCGTTCCCGTTTGGAAAATGGTGACCTTTTGATTGAAAACAACATCTGGTGGGATTTTGGAGCCGGTAACACGGTTGATGATTTGGCTTCCGATGATTTTGTTGCCGATCATTTGTCGGCTAATGATAATCAGATTGTTGATCCGCAATTGAAAAATATTTCACGTATAAGCGATCAATCTCTGGATCCCAGACCCAACGCATCGGGACCTGCGGCAAGTGGTGCAACCATACCAGAGGATGATTTCTTTGCAGATGTGGAATACTATGGTGCATTCCAACCTGGTATTTCTCTGTGGACTCAGGATTGGACAGCTTTAAGCTCTGCTGAATTCACCAATATCAGAGTTGAAGAAAAGGTAAGTGAAACAATACCGGAAGTATTCCATTTGGCACAAAACTTCCCGAATCCTTTTAATCCTACAACCACAATCACCTATGAAGTACCCAAAACCAGTAAAATAAATCTCACCATCTACAATACACTGGGTGAAAAAGTAATAACCCTGGTTGATGAGGTACGCGGAGCCGGTGTTTACACTATTAATGTGGATGCAAGCACTCTGGCTAGTGGTATCTATTTTTATCGCCTTAAAACGGACAATTTTGTGCAGACACGGAAAATGATGCTGATGAAATAATTTGAGTTTCTTAACCCCATAGCCCCGCTTTTGCGGGGCTTTTTTTTATCTAACAGGTTAAGTGTAGTATAAAATTGGTTTTTACAGAATTTATTTCTTTGATAGCATCCGGCGTGGGCATAACCTGAATGTATACGTTCTGTTTTTTGGCCTTGGCAAATACCTCATCCAGTACCGGCAGCTTGCCGTACATACCGCTGCCGATTATAAGACGGTTACAGTGCCAGGGAATATTTTCATTGACCGATAACGGCGTATGGCCGTATTGGGATTTGAATGCTCTGGATGGGTTTTTGTCGCGAATCGATATTTTATTCCGGTCAATGATGATATCCTGTTCGCAGGAATGTCCGTTGATAACGATTCGGCCGAATGAAAAATGGGAAACATGCATCAATACTTTACCTCCTTACCAACATCGTAAAACTTCAAAAATCTATAATTTTAGCACACTGTATGTGAGATGCTTGAACATACGCAAAATTAAGCCCTTTTTCTTTAAATAATGATTTTAATAACGGTAAACTCTGTAAAATCTGGTTTTGAATATAAAGCAACCCAAAATAAATTTTCAATCATTTTACATATTTTTTTATATTATGCTCTAATTTTAGAGATCAATGAACTGCAGGACAGTGTCAAATGAATATTGCATTAATTCAGCAAATAGCAGAGTCAGATGTGCAAAAGAATCAGCAAAAAGGGGTACAAGCTGTTCGCCGGGCGGCGTCTCAAGGGGCCCAGGTGGTTTGCTTTGCCGAACTGGGTTTCGAGCCATTTTATCCGCAAAAACCGGCAGAGGGCGATGTCCGGAATTTAGCAGAACCTATTCCGGGTCCGACTACCGAGCAATTTAGGGCCTTAGCCAGGGAACTGGGTATCGTTATCATACTGAATATGTATGAACGAGACGGCAGCAATACCTATGATTCATCGCCGGTAATCAACCGGGATGGTCAGATACTCGGTATAACACGCATGGTACATATTACGGATTACCCCTGTTTTCATGAAAAAGGTTATTACACCCCGGGCGACCGGGGAGCACCCGTTTATGCAACTCCATTCGGAAAAATCGGTGTGGCCATTTGTTATGACCGTCATATTCCGGAATATATGCGGGCTTTGGCACTGGCGGGCGCACAGGTGGTTTTCGTACCTCAGGCCGGGGCTGTTGGCGAATGGCCCGATGGTTTATACGAGGCCGAATTAAGGGTGGCTGCTTTCCAGAACGGCTATTTTATGGCTTTGTGCAATCGGGTGGGGCCGGAAGAGTGTTTGACTTTTGCCGGCGAATCTTTTATATGCGATCCAAACGGCCAGGTTATCTCAAGAGCGGCCCAGGGTACCGAAGAAATCCTTTATGCCCGATTGGACTTGCAGGCTATTGATCGGTGTGCGGCAAAAAAATATTTTTTGCCGGACCGCCGTACGGATTTGTATGGCCCATGGTTAAGGAAAACCTATCAAAAAAATGAGGAATAACCCGTGCAATTTGAAATCAGACCGTATCATCCAAGCGATTTAACCATGTTGTATCGTATCTGTTTACAAACCGGTGACAGTGGTGGAGATGCCACGCCATGGTTTACCGATCCCGATTTACTGGGTCATTATTATGCCGCGCCATATGCGATTCTGGAACCGGACCTATGTTTTGTGGCTACAGCCGATGGCACCCCCTGCGGGTATATTCTGGGAACCCGCGATACGCGATTATTTGCCGAGCGTTGCGAATGGGAGTGGTTTCCGGTGCTGCGCCAACGCTATCCAAAATCATTAAATGATGATGAGAACAGAGATAAACGCATCATTGACCTTATCCATCAGGGTATTGAAGTTAAGGAGGCTTTATCGGATTATCCTGCCCACCTGCATATTGATTTACTGCCGCTGGCTCAGGGGCGGGGTATGGGCCGTAAACTAATGAACCGGTTTATCAATCAATTAAAAGAATTAAAAATACCGGCATTACATCTGGAAGTTGGCAAAAAAAATTCCGGGGCTATTAAATTTTATGAAAGAGTAGGCTTTATCCGTATCAAGGAATTTGAACACTCAATGGCGTTCGGCCAGATTCTTAATACATGATCGCTACGTCTCTTATTTATGGATTGCACAAGCTCTGAACCTCATAGCCCTGAATTCCGCTGTATTTGAGAGCTGATTTAATGCATCAACAAAACCAGAAAACTTACAGTTAGTTTTACTTTGTATCAATAACAATCCGGACGGAGACGCGGGCCATTGCAACGAACGGTCTCCGTTCCGGATGATGGTTATATTGGTTATGTATTAGACAGCGGGATTTAAATCTGTAAGGCCGGATTTACGAATCGCTTCATTAATTAATCGGTCATGATTATCATCGTCTGCCCACAAATTCTTACCCTCTTCTGATAAAAGATGAATAGGATCAAAATAGAGATACAATTTTTCATCATCCACATTTGGACTACGATATACACTAATCCCGCTGATTTCATCATAATAATCATAACTATGCACATCCCGTTTGCCGCCACCACCGGGTGCATCGGTTACAAACAGCGGAGTGTTGAATCCTGCGGTAATGCCCCGTACATGACGCTCAAGTTCAATAGTATCCTGTAAACGGGTACGCATATCTTCCACACCTTTCACCATGTCGTGCTGATATACATAATACGGTTGTACGTTCATGAGTGATAACTTGCGAATAAGATGGGACATGGCATCCACATTATCATTAACTCCCCGGATTAGCACACTTTGATTACGTACCGTAACACCGTTTCTGAACAAATATTGCATGGCGTCATTGGTAATTTGTGTAATTTCATTGGGACTGTTAAAATGTGTATGCAACACCACTTCTTTGCCTTTTTTTCTGCCGAGTTCAACCACATCGATAAGCGCCTGCGACCATGCTTTATCCGACAGGATTTTCATAGGCATTACCGCCGGTCCTTTGCTGGCATATCG
>WJIP01000127.1 GCA_014730185.1 Caldithrix sp.
AAAGACAGACGAGTCATGCGGACATCGACCACCTTTCCCGTGCGATGGGAGCGGAACAAGCGGTGCAAAAGTAAAAATTCCCGGCCTCTTTGCTGGCTGTCTCCGATGTCCGTGTTCTTTTTTTGAGGAATACGTATTTCGTATTCGCGCAATCCTTCCAGAACGCAAATGGTGGTATGGAAGGAACCGTGGGTTGCACCATTGTAAGACTGACAGTTCCAGCCGCCGTCGGCCATTTGCTGGCCCAGCAGATGACCGGCGAGGTTCTGCATGCGCTCATCCCGATAACCGAAGTAAGCCAGTATGGATAAGACCATGCCCGTCACACAGGTCTCGCTGTGCTTGAGGGAGGCAAAAAAATTGATGCCTCCGTCCTTATAAAAGCCCTTATCAAGCAGCTTTTGACACCCCCTGAGAGCCTGATTATGCCCCGGCGGCAAGCCGAGCCGACGCAGCAACAATAACGTGTAAGTGGTGGACGTCCATTTGGGCGTGTACAGGCCTTCGCCCCAGATTCCGTTACTTTGCTGAAAATCAAGCAAGCGGCGGCCCCATCCCTTTAACGCCGCCTGTTTGCGTTCATGCTGTACCGTCTGCTGATCACTATCCAGCAGGTCGCGAATGACCTGCCAGCGGATAGCCAGATCGCCTTCCAGCAACCAATCGATAACGTCCCGCTCTTTTTTCGTCATGAATCTTTCAGCCATTCAGTAATTTAAGAATTCGAAGACAGGATTTCATAAATTCTACATTTCCAATGGACATTTTTTATCAATACTCAATGCTTACCCGACTCCCTAACCTGGATAAACCAGAAATTCCAATAAACAAAATGCAATCCTTTGGGATATTATATCTTTTTCAGAATCATTTTAGTCAGTGATCATTTTAATTTGGAAATTATTTATTTATTTAAGTTTGTTATTTGATACTTCCTCTCATTATAAACAAGATTTCCATTTTAAAGACACTAACGGTACGGCCACCGATTTTTGGTTTTTATACGCTTATGCCGTTTTCAGCATACCCACCGGCGGTGCTTTAAACACTTTGGTCGTGATCCATTCCGTCAGGAAGCCGTACACGATGCCCATCCCCACCGTACCTACGGCAATCGACGGTTCGTTGAACACGGGAATAGCCATGGGAATACTGGCGATCAAACCCAGTACAAGGCCGTGCAGCCACCAGGACAACCGGAGGGCGCTGATACCGATCATAAAGCCCATCATCGTCCTGCTTAGTACAATAAGCCATTTTGTGGATGCCGTCACCGGCTGCGCCGGATCGGGATTGGAAGCGGCCAGCATCATGCATACCAATCCGAACAATATGCCGCACAGGGTTGCAACTAGCACGCGTTTCACGCTTAACATTGCGATTCCTCCTATGGTTTGTTTTTTCCAACCGTATACCTGCCCCGGTTACCGTGCACCGTATACCTGCCCCGGGAGCAGCAAAAAATATCATAGACGTTGTCGCCGTCTATTTTTAGGCGATATTGCATTCATTGTACCAAGTCTATTGATATGTCATTTTATTTTGATCAACTTGTTCGGAACTTTAAGCTGCCATCCGCTTATTTAATAATTTCAACTACGGGCTGAGCCGGAAAGGCGGATACCGATCCGTGGTTAACAGGAAAGCATAGGCTTCCACCCGAAAAAACCAGCGCATGTAACCCACCACAAAATCGAACATCATTTTGGGATAGCTGCCGGTAAATAAAATAATGAACCAGGTGACAATCGTAACAAAAAGCACAGCGACCGTCAGCAGCACGAGCACAATAAGATGAGGAATAGCCAACAGCCATTTGACCAGAGGCAAATAACGATTCAGTTCTTTGTCCACATCGGGATAATGCAGTTGAACATGCACGGCCTGTTCTTCATCCGTTGAGGGGTATTCGTCGCGCAGCAGCAACAGATAAGATGCCACCCGCATGGAAAATTTTACCAGAGCCAGATTCCAGTCGAACCACCATTTGGGATATTTCTTGCGGAACACGATCATCAATAGCGTGGGAAGAAAGATAATACCCACCGAATACATCCGATTCTCGTCAGTCTCAACGGTAACATCATCTTCGTTTACGACATGGATCTCGTTTTCATATGCAGGCGACGTGAGCAGGGCCAGAATAATCAATATGGGTACGGCCAGAAATATTCTGAATAAAACGGTCAGCCGGTTGGACGTTTGCTGGTAATCGATGGTTAATGACGCGGGATAGTTTTCCATTTTCTGAAAATCCTCCTCTGTAAGCACATTGTTATGTTAATTAAAGGACAGTGGTCTTATGTTCAGTTAGTGTAACCGAAGGCGGGAGAAATCCGTTTCAGTAAGCAGCGCAGAAGATCGCTTAAGGGGACACATCCGTGTAGCCAAGATTATTAGTCGTTGCTATGGCTTTGACCGCTGACCTTGTGTTCCCTAAATATGCCCACAATAAATATGAAATGAAAGTTAGAATTATGTTAGCAAGGCAGAAATTATACGTTTAAAAAAAGCATTCGTTTACGGACCATAAACTTAAGCTACGTAGAAAAAAACAGAGAACACAAATCCATAGGATTGTACAAAAATATCCGATAATTTTTAATTCATTCCGTTGCTTTCGGCATTGATATGTTTCTCTTTAGACCGTATTCAGTCGCGGTTGGCTTATGTAGTTCTTGGGAGCTGCGTCCATCCTTGAAAGTAAAATAAGATGAGCGGATTACATCCGTTCGTTACTTGTCTTCGGGTAATGCCTCAAATTCCTTGCGCTTTGTTTCCATCCACCCCTGCATAGCATGGGGATCATTCATCCGTTCCCGCATTTCGTTCATCGCCTCAATATGGGGCCTGTCCCCTTTTTGAAACATATCCATACCATGGTTCTTGCTCATTTCTGCTATCTCTTCAAATGTTCCGGCCCGAAACTCCATGTCACAAGCACCGCCGAGTTGCTTACAAGTCATTGTTTTCACGAAATGTATCCTCCTTACCAATTTTGTTAAAATTTAAAAACCTAGATATACTTGTATAAATCAAACAATCGCACAGAAAACAATATTCCGACCGGTAATGGCCGATCCGGCCCGATGATGCGGATCCCTGCTACGGCATTCCATTTAGGCGGAATGTAAAATTAACAAGTATTTTTCTTAATTATATTTGCGGGATCTTTAAAGCCGGGAAGCAAAATGTGGTCGACTGGTTAATCGCTAGCCTTAAGGCCAAATTTCCTGAATCAAAACCACTCGCCGGCAAGCGCTAAAATATATGTTTATAAGAACCATTGGCCGCAGCCGATATCCGGCATTGTCCATTCAACCAGTAAGGCCGGATTGGATAGTGGACGAATGCGTTTCTCAATTCGTGCAGAATGGTTTTCGGCTGACTAGGTTTTTTTCCGGAGGGCTCCTTTTCATGACCCCCTCTACTGTTGCAGTGAACCCGATGTGAGGGGGTGAGAACAAACCATGCCACCGCTATTAACTTCTGCGAAATATGTATGCAGTGTTCGTTCATCAAAGACGCCAATGGGTGTCGATCTTTTTCCAAACTACGCCGGCACCTGCTCCATTTGGTGAAGATCATTTATTTTACAGACCAGTACCGTAATATCATCTTGCTGGTTAGAGGTCCGGGTATAAGAACAAACTTCCCGATAGATTTGATTAATAATTTCTTCCGAGGTTCCGTCTTTGTGTTTTTGGATCAGATCCAGAATCCGTTGAAACCCGAATTCATTCTCATCTGCATCCTGAGATTCCATAATACCGTCGGTCAATAACACCAGCATATCGCCGGCAGTGATATCGGCAACTCTAGTATTCTCATATTGTTCATTTTTCTTGTAGCCTAAAGGTATGCCTGTACTTCGCAGAACATGCTCCACCTTGCCTGCACTTTTCAACCAATAAGCCGGCACGTGGCCCGCACCGGCATAAATCATTTCATGGTTTTTCGTATTCAGGTGCACCAGCAGCATGGTCACATATTGATAAACGTCGAGATCGGCATGAAGTACGTTATTCAGTTTTGTCAGTATTTCTGCCGGATTCGATTCGGTTTGCAAAAAGGCCCTCAGATAGGCCCGTGTTCCGGCCATAATCAAAGCCGGGCCCATACCATGACTGCTGACGTCGGCAATCGCCAGCCACAGGTGGCCCTGCGGGGTTAAGATAATTTCATAATAATCGCCGCCGGTCTCGTCGGCCGGATAATTCTTTCCGGCAATATCATATCCGGGTAAATGAATATTTGAAGCGTACAAACGTTGCTGAATTTCTTTGGCGATCTGCAGGCGGATTTCCTGCTCTTTCTGGGCTTTAATATCCGTTATGTCCTTAATCACGGATACAAAGTTAACGATTTGCTGATGGCCGTCTTTAATGGGCGTTATGGTGTTTTGCGCATAAAACGCTTCCCCGCTTTTCCTTTGGTTGATCATTTCGCCCCTATAGGGCTTGCCACTCAGAAGGTTTTTCCACAGATTGCCGTAAAACGCCGGATCGTACTGACCTGATTTGAGTATACGGGGAGTCTTACCGATGGCTTCTTCTCTGCCGTAGCCCGTCATGACTTCAAAAGCCGGATTTACATATTCGATGAGGCCTTCTCTATCGGTCAGCAGGACGGCATCCGCGGTTTGCTCTACAGCGTTGGACAGTTTTTCCAACTGCTGTTCCGCATGTTTGATATCGGTTATATCCTCCGTATGAACCACAACCAGGTCCGGGGGCACGTACACATATCGAACCTTCAGTTCCTTTTTTTTCCCCGAGGTTTTCAGCACATAGGACGTCCTGGTCTGGATGGAGGTTTGTTCGTCAAAACATCTGCGGAAGTCCACATAAACCGCATCCGATGGATCAGGATACATTTTACTGAAAGTGATACCCAGCAGTTGCCGGGTGTCGCCTTCCGTAAAGGTATCGGCGGCCTTATTATAATCAATCAGCTCAAAATCGTCCCCCGCTTTTCGCCACACATAGGTGGGGATGGGAATGCCATTGAACTGAGCCATCAATCGTTGCGCGCTCTCTTTGATGGCCAATTCGGATTTTTTACTGTCCGTAATATCTTTAAAAATGACAATACCACCCAGGATGGCATGGTTATTATCCATAATAGGGCTGCCCGTAATGTCAATGAATACCCCTTCAGGCCGGGCATGATTGCGAATAAACACCGTCTGCCGGCTGATTTTTCCGGTTTGTATGCTTTGCACCAGCGGTAACTGATCGGCAGGAAAAGGGGTGACCTGATCCATATAAAAACAGCCGTAAATATCGGACCATTGGTCCGGTTTGACCTTTTGCAAACCCATGCCCAGAATGTCTTCGGCGAATTGGTTGAAGAAGACAAATTCACCGTTTGCATCGGCCACGACAACGCCGTCGGAAATACTGTTAAACATTTGCAGGAAAATCGCATTTTCCCCATTAAATAATTAAGCTAATTTTTTATGCATTTTATACTCTTATCGGTTGAACCAAAGTCTATAACTGAAACTTTGTTTTTATATTCCGCCAATGCGTGAGGAGATAACCAACGGTTGGAGAACATGAGTTACGTATAACTATCGGTATTGCCCGGGGATGGCACCTCGTTGGTATAAGTGGGAGGAGAAAAGGGGCAGGTGGTTTGCAATATTATGGATGGTAACGCCGAATCCATTTTACGCCTTATGATGCATCAGGCTCAATACGGCTGCAAAATGATGGATTACATTGACCATACAATGAACGCAGGTTTGTAAAATGTTGGGCGCACAATGCGGGATAGTATACTCCGTTTCTGAAAAGGTAGCGGGCCTGTTTTGCGGGGTTGCCCCATTGTTTCAGACGGTACTATTTTTGTGATAGAAATGCTTAAAACATCAAATTATTTTGACTTAGGTTGAACTTTACTTTACTCAGGTAAAGATAATGTTATCAATGCCCGTCAGCGGCATATCAGCGTTGATGCATCTGTTTTCAATTGACCTGTAATTCCAGAACACCAAAAGCCATTTTGCCTCTTAGTTTGGTATTCTCTGTAATCCAGAAACCCAATATTCTTCCGCCTACTGAAAAGCTCAATGCTAAGAGGCCGTTCCAGGAAATCTGCTTATCATGCAGTTTATCTTCATAAAAACAATAGGCTACGCCGTCAAAAATTTGGCCATGACCTTTTAATTCCCAGGTCACCGTTTCACCATTTTTCTTAGATGTAATATGACATTTTATTCTAACTTTTGATTTTGTTTTAATAATGGTACAATCGGATACATTGTACTCGTAGATCAGATTATCTTCAAATTCGGGTACATCGTCTTTAAGATTAATATCTCGTCCTGTTCCAGTACATTTCAATACCTGTTTACGTCTGAATACAGGCAGGCCGTATCTTGAAATGAGCCCACTGAGGATAGCACCAATTAAAGTAAATAAACCGGCTATTAATACTTTTTCCAATTATTTATACTCCTCAAGTTAATCAACCTGTCCTTCTCTACGAAGTCACTCTTTGTGTTACCCTTACATTATAAATCATTGACATAACTCTATCTTCGCTTAAAGAGACTAAAGTGGTTTTAAATATAAAGCGGTAGTAATTGAAGTTCAATTAAATATACGGTTGGGTGGTGGTGCCTTTTTAAAAGGTATAGTATTGCTCACAAGAAGCAGAATAACCACAACAAATAAGAACTGGGGTACATGCAAAACCGCACGCCGGTAAGCACAAATATATATATTGTTAAGAACTATGAGCCACAAACGGTTTTTGGCATCAGCAGTTCAGGGGGGAAGGCGGGGTGACGAGTGATGCACCGCATAGCCAAATACGTTGGTCATCATCGTCTCCATCCTTTATGCCATGGGTTGGGGACGGGTCATGCCAACGCTACTGCCCTCTGCTGAAAATGCATGCAGTGTTCGTTCATATACGACGCCAATGGGTGTCGATCTTTTCGAAACTACCCACCCACCTGCTCCATTTGGTGCATATCATTTATTTTACAGACCAGTACCATAATATCATCTTGCTGGTTAGATGTCCGGGTATAAGAACAAACTTCCCGATAGATTTAATTAATGATCTCTTCCGAGGCTTCTTCTTTGTGGAAATTGTTGTAGATCCAAAATCAAAATGATTGGTGAACAGGGTGAAGCTTTCCTATTTATTTCAAAAATCTATGTTGGACAAGTGTGTTTCAAAATGTATTCACGATCGACCGGCGCGTATCATCAACAGCCAACGACCGCCACCGAAAAGAAACAAAACGCCAATTGCGACAAACGCCCAGCGCCAGCGGTATCCTAACCCACCACCTTCGCTGGATACTCGATGAACACCAGGCAACCTTGGCGAGTAATGAATCAGGATGGTCTCCCCGACCTGCCCGGAATATCCGCTCGACTGCCCGTAACGTACCCTGCCTTCTGGGTCCGTAAACCGATATTTTACATAGTCCACGTATCCTCCCGAGGACCTATGGACTGAACCCACCTCGATTATTTCTGCCGAAGCCGTTTCGCCGCCGGTCGTTAGCAGATAATCGTATACGACAAGCCGACCACCTACGATGAAAAGAGAGAGGCCAAAAAGAGTTGTCGCTATTGCTCCAATTAAATCACGCATTACACAGGACCTCCGATGGCAAAGCCGGTTCGAGTACGGCCTGCAAGTAATCAGCCCCATTAAGGTAAACAAACGCACCGTTGCCGGAGGCAATCCTTATGTCGTGTATCAGCGATAAAGACAAGATTGATATCCTTTCAGCCCAACGGCTCACCTAACCGGCAAAAAGTTTGGCGCGGGTTTTGCCAATGCCGGGCTTTAACGCCAACCAAAAAGGTTTAGGTGCAAAAGCCGTGACAAACGGCTTTGTCCGAGTTAATGTGCGTTGTTATATACTTATTATTATCATAATAATACTTTTTCATTAAATTCGCTATAAAAAAGCACTATTTTAAAATTGAACCTGAAGAAGCAATGAAAGACCATATTGCTCGTCTCTTTTTTCAGGTAAATATGAATCAAAATTAATCTGAAACCTGGTAAACCCAGTAAATTTGTGGTTAATTCCTAAAGTAAATTGATAATCCTGAAAATTCATTTCCCGACGGCCCCATGATTGACAACGCCCCAGAAACATGGTTTCTTTGAACATCTTATATCCTGCAGTGACATAATAACCGTAAATTTTTTCCTTTTTATCCGTTATATCCATAAGATCAAGTTGCCCTGTAAGATATTCGCAGGCCAGTAAAAATCGGTCCGTCTCTAATCTCATATCGCCACCATATATCATGCGTTCTCCCCTCAGAATAGGACCAGAGCTGCCACTGCGAACATTTGGGGATTCGCCGTATGAACCCTGAACCGCTAATTGCATTGTTCCAGGAAAGATAGTCTCGAAAGTATACTGTAACCGACCTATACTATAAAACTTGTTATTATTGTTGGAAGAAAGCTTGTTCCCATTAAAAATTCCTGAAAAGTAATACAAACCGTTTACATCTCCCTCGGCAGAAACACCAATTTCACGGGATTGAACCAGAAGACCTGTAATTTTCGTTCTGTCTATAAAGTCTTTAGATCCCGGATCAGGGATATAGTCTAATGTTTGCCTGGGTTTCATAGCCCCTGCTGTAATTCGTAAAGCGTTACTATGACGGTATCCGAGAAAGGCGTCCAGCAAATTGGGTTCACTGACCAGGTTAAAAAACATTCGATAGTAAAACTTGTCATCTATCAATCCCCTGACACTCAAACGGGCATTTGTGGCTTCAAATGTTCGACCACCCTGAAATTCATCGTTTGCGAGTGAATACCTCAAGCCTGACTGCACCAGGACATTTATTGTAAAAGCCTCTTGCTGAATTTTTGATAGGATAGGTTCTGAACGAGATTCTACCTGCGCGAACACTACACTGGTTAAACCGATGTAAAAATATAAAATGTGTACTATCATTTTTTTCATCATAAATTCGCCTTGAGTTAAAAGTTAAAATGTGTTCTGACACCAAAAAGCATCAGTGGATTTGACGTACCCTTGCCGTTCCAAACAAGCTGTAAATGTGGCGATATATGGGTCCATTGGTTAAGTT
>WJIP01000128.1 GCA_014730185.1 Caldithrix sp.
CGATGCTGCTTTGCGGATCAAACGATTCTTTATGGAAATCCGTGATGATGCCTTTTTGCCGCAATTTACGGTATTCCTGCAACGAAGACACCAAATCGTCCCGCAAATCCTGAATCGATGCATAATCCGACACTTTACGGGGTCGTAATTTATGGGCCAGCCAGAATTCGGTGCGGGCCTTTAACCAGTTGGAAAAATGATTTAACTCGGCGTGATAACGGACTACTTCATCCGGCATCTTCTTTAATTGTTCTTCCAGTGAAATAAGATCGGTGGCCCGGCCCACTTCCTTGCCGCTTTCCGTGCGAAACGTAAAATCCCCGAATCCGAAATGTTCAGAAGTAAACTGTTGTAACTGATGAAGCAGGGTATGGGAATCTTTCATTAAAAAGTTGGCATCCATTTCGGCGGCTTTTTGGCGCATATTGCTGTTGTTGGATTGCAATAACACCGGGATATCCTGATGGCGGGCTTTCACATTTCGGGCAAAGGCTAGCCCCGCTTCCGGGTCCTGTTTGCCGTTGCGCATAAAGTCGATATCGGAGATGACGCCTAAAATATATTCTTCGTATTTGGTAAAATAGGACCAGGCTTCTTCGTAATCGGAACACAACAAAATTTTGGGTCGGGCCCGCATCCGCAAATATTTGTGTGACAGATTGATCCCCTCGGAAATCAATCGCTGCGATTGTTTAAGAATCTCCGTATATAACATGGGCAGATAGGCGGAATAAAACCGGACATTATCCTCCACCAAGATGATGGACTGCACGCCCACAATCCGCGTATCATGATCCACATTCATTTTATCTTCCAGATGTTTGATGATGCCGATCAAGATGCGGAAATTGCCCGTCCAGATGAAAATGCGCTCGAAAACCGACGTATCGCTGTGTTTAAAAAGGGAAATCAGTTCGCGGTTATCATAGGCCAGCAGAATGATGGGAATATCCAAATCCGATTCATTGATCAGCCGGGCCAGTTTTGTGGCCGACATATCTTCGATATGCTGAGTGGTGATGATCAAATCAAAGCGCTTTTCTTCGCGGGCCAAAGCGATGGCCTCATGACCATTGGAAACGCGGGTGATTTCCGGGGAATGGCTTAAATTGAGGCCCTGATATTCATTACGCAGCAATTCGTACAAACGGCCGTCTTCTTCAAACACATACAAGTCATACAGACTGGATACCAGCAGAATATCGCGAATACGGAAACGCATCAGGTTCTGAAAGCCCTGAAAGCGCGTTCCATAGCCGTGTTCCACCCACAAAGGTTCGGCCAATTTATCCGTCTTTTTTACAGTGGCTGTTGACATTGATGGCAGTGCCCCGATTCACGGTTTATGTGGCAATTTACAAATATTTATTAAATAGTAAAAGATTTTTGTGATCGGGAGTCATAACATGGATGGTGCACCGGCAGCAATTCGCAATCCCGGCCTATGCTCCGCCTAATCCGGCAACGGAATATTACAGCTATTATTTTCATTTCAGATAAGCAAAAAAATAGATAAGAGGACGATCGATTTATGATTTTTAAACATATCTACGAGGATGATCTGGCGCAGGCCAGCTATTTGATCGGATGTCAGGCCACGGGACAAGCCCTGGTAATCGATCCCCGCCGGGACATTGACATTTACCTGCGCACGGCGGAAAAAGAGAAAGTCAACATAACCCATATTGCCGAAACCCATATTCATGCGGATTTTCTCAGCGGGACCCGGGAATTGGCCGCGGCCACCGATGCCGAAATTTATCTTTCGGCCGAAGGAGGCACCGACTGGCAATACGGATTTGCCAACAATCCGCTGAAGGATGGTGAGGTGTTCTATGTGGGTAATGTAAAAATTGAGGCTATACACACACCCGGTCATACGCCCGAACATCTCAGTTATCTGTTTACCGACACGGCAGCAACCAACCTGCCGTTGATGATCATTACCGGTGATTTTGTTTTTGTGGGTGATGTGGGCCGCCCCGATCTGCTGGAAGAAGCCGCCGGTATAGCCGATACCAAAGAAGAAGCCGCCCGGCAGATGTTTCATTCTTTAAAACGCTTTAAACAACTCCCGGACCATGTGCAGGTGTGGCCCGGTCACGGCGCCGGTTCAGCCTGCGGTAAAGCGTTGGGCGCCGTACCGTCTTCAACCGTCGGTTATGAAAAACAGACTAACTGGGCCATGCACATTGAGGACGAAGATCGTTTTGTGCGGGAACTGTTACAGGGTCAACCCGAGCCCCCGACCTATTTTTCCAGAATGAAAACACTGAATAAAAAGGGGCCGGATGTTTTGGGACATGTGCCGCGACCGGCGCGTTTATCCAATAAACAATTCCATCAGCATTACGATAACGGATTTCCGGTGATCGATACGCGCACCAAACAGGCCTTCGCGGAAGGCCATATCCCCGGCAGCATACATATCGAAGATAACTCCGCATTTACAACCTGGGCCGGCTGGATGATCCAATACGACCGGCCATTCATCCTGCTGACCGATGACCGGCGTATTGATGAACTGGTGGTCAAGCTTCTGCGCATCGGTCTGGATAATTTTTCCGGATATATTCCCCATATTCGGTCATGGCAATTCCATCAACCGGCATTAAAACAGGCCACTCTGGTCTCTCCGGAAAAACTGGACACCCTGCGCCGGCAAAATAATATTCAGTTGATTGATGTTCGTAATGCATCGGAGTTTGCCGCCGGACATATTCCGGGGGCCAGACACATTCAGGCCGGTAAAATCGCCCGTAACCTGCACCAGATCAGCCAGGACACGCCTATAGTTTTATACTGTGCCGGAGGCGACCGCTCCAGTATTGCCATGAGTTATCTTCTGGCCAACGGATATCACCATGTAATGAATCTGGAAGGCGGATTCGACGCCTGGCGCCAGGCCGGTTATCAAGAGACTAAGCAGCAGCACCAAACATCGGTTGTAGATTAGATAACAAAGGATTGAATGTATGAATAATCATATACCCTCTGCCTCCGCAGAAGAGGCCAAAAAATTATGGGAATCGGATACTGTATTTATCGACGTGCGGGAAAGGGAGGAAAATGAACAAGCTCGTATTCCGCAATCGACACTCTTGCCGCTCAGCGAAATCAATCAGCGATTTGAGGAAATCCCCAAAGACCGCCAGGTGGTCATGTACTGCCGAACCGGCAACCGCAGTGGTTATCTGATCGAAATTTTACAGGCTAACGGTTATAACAATCTGATTAATCTGGATGGGGGAATTGTGGCCTGGTACGAACAAAATTATCCTGTTCAATCCGGGCCGGCAGAGAATCCGGTTGATGTGGCCGTTTCCGGACGGTAAATTAGCCCGCAGGCGAAATACGCAAATTAAAACATACTGGCGGCAATCGCATCAGACATGGTCGATAAAAAAAACAAACAACGAATATCCATCCACAGCTTTTTGCCCTATTTACAGCAGTGGCGGGCCTTCAATATTCATCAATGGTCAGGCGATGTCATTGCCGGTATCGTGGTTACGGTAGTGATCATTCCCCAGGCCATGGCTTACGCCATGCTGGCCGGATTACCGGCAGAAGCCGGCCTCTACGCCAGCATTTTGCCTCTGGCTATTTACGGACTGTTCGGTGGTCTTCCCTCCTTATCTGTAGCCCCGGTGGCCATCGATTCATTGCTGATCGCCGTGGCCATCGGTGGTCTGGCAGTATCAGGAGGAACGCATTACTGGCAATGGGTTATTATGCTGGCCTTGATGGTGGGCGCCCTGCAAATTTTGTTCGGTCTATTACGTTTGGGTCATCTCATCAACTTTATCAGCGATCCCGTCATCAAGGGTTTTACAAACGCCGCCGCCATCATTATTGCCGTCAGTCAGTTACGCTATATCGTCGGCTTGGACATCCCCAGGAGCACCTCTGTGTTTGATACACTGCAGGCCCTGATACACCATCTCGGGGCCGCCAATGGCTGGGCTGCGGTTATCGGATTAATCAGCATTATTTTTCTTCTGGGTATGCAACGGATTTTACCGAACCTCCTGAAACGCCGTTCCTGGCCGGAGACGTTGGTGCTTATTGTATCCCGCAGCGCCCCGCTTATCCTTATCATCGTTATGACGGTATTGAGCGCGTATTGGATACAATCCCAGGACCGGTCTGTGGCTGTAATCGGGTCCATCCCGGCGCATTTGCCGCAGCTGCAGGTGCATTTACCGGACCGCACACAATTTAATCAACTCTTATCTCCGGCGGTGACTATCGCCCTCATTTCCATTTTACAGTCGGTTTCCGTGGGAAAAATTTTAAGTGGTCGAAAACGCCGCCGCTTTGATGCCAACCGGGAAATTATGGTTTTCGGACTGGCCAATATCATGGCTTCATTCAGTCGGGGAATGGTCGTATCCGGTGGATTCGGACGATCAGCGGTTAACGATTCGGCCGGGGCGCAGAGCGGATTATCATCGCTGCTTACCGCCGGTTTGGTGCTGCTCACTACGTTATTCTTTACACCTTATTTATTCTATCTGCCCCAGGCGGTCCTGGCAGCTATTATCGTGGCGGCCGTTATCAACTTGATCGACTTCAAAAGCATTTTTAAATACTGGGACTTCAACAAGGCCGATGTGCTGGCCGCTATGCTCACCTTTCTGGGGGTACTTTTTCTGGGTATCCAATACGGTATCCTTGCCGGTGTGTTGTTTTCCATTGTTTACTATTTATGGCACACCAGCCGTCCTCATTTGGCTGTCATCGGGGAAACGGAACACCCCGGCCATTATCGTAATGTGGAACGGCACAACGTAAAAACATGTCCCCATGTACTGGCCCTGCGGGTTGACGAAAGTCTTTACTTTGCCAATGTCAATTATCTGCAAACGGAGATTATAAACCTGGCGGCCGGTAAACCGCAACTACAATATCTGGTA
>WJIP01000129.1 GCA_014730185.1 Caldithrix sp.
GACCTATGTTCTGAGAGAAAGTGGAATACAGGTTAATGGAACATATTTTAGCCAAACAAAGGCTTTACCCCCCGAAGCGCGAAGTGCCATAACCAATCGTTCGCCTGCAACACCCCAGCTTATTAAGACCGTTAATAAAAGAAGTAATAATTTTTTTGCCGAACAATTATTAACGACCATCGGAATGCAAGTGGCAAAAAAGGGTAGTCGAAGAACGGCCGTCAACAGGGTGATGTCCTGGTTAAATTCCATTGGAATTCTCAATCGCGAATTTATTATGATCGACGGTTCGGGTCTGTCCCGAAAAAATCTAATTGCGCCCATCTCAACAGCCCGATTACTAAGAACAATGTATAACCATGCCGACTTTCAACTGTATTATGAATCTTTACCGATTGCAGGTGTTGACGGAACTTTGCGTTATCGGATGAAAGGTACGGCTGCTGAAGGAAATGTAAGAGCCAAAACCGGCTATGTCAGTAATGTAAGATGTTTGTCCGGTTATGTTAAGGATAAAAAGCAGCGACCCTATATTTTTGTAATAATGGTTAATCACTATTCTGTGCCCACCTCTTATGTCAACCAGTTTCAGGATAATATTTGTAATATATTATGTAATTACAACGGGCCTATTCCATAATAAGTAACAGCTGTTGTTTTGCATTCGGTCATCGGGAATACAGCTATTTAAGTGAACAGTTTTATATATTATATAAACAGTAAGTATTGGGAAATTTTTAATCCTCTGATGGTCGTATTCCGGTATTAAGCGGAATATAACCTCTACTTTAGTAATTTATTTATTCTATCAGTTTTTCTGACCAAAAAAATTTTCAGAAATAACCTCTGCTATCACCTTAGCATCACTCTGCAAATGTATTTCCTATTAAAACTTACTGTTCAAATCCCTTGCGCCATGGCAAACGAAGAGTACGCTTTGCAAACTAAAAACTGATTTTGAGAAAGAAGTATACTTTCAGGAATCAATGATAAGATAGAGTTTGGCGTTAAGATAAATGTACCTAGATTAGGGATTCATTTCATTTGATACAATTATTGGTGATTCTGCAGACTTTTTTTAGTTGCCTATTGATGATTATATTCTGCATATCAGTACCTTTGGCTAAAGTGGAACAGAAATATATGGTAACATATCGATGTTTAATGTTATAGAAAACAATAAAGCCTGTGTAAGGAATAGCGGTGATGCACGTCTTTCCATTAAAATAAAAATTTATTAAGAAAAAACCATGAACAAGGAAACCGAAATGTCCAAACGCATATTGATCATTGAAGATGATAAAGAATTAACTCAACTTCTGGATATGCATCTGCAGGATCTTGATTTAGAAGTTGAGATATCAAACGATGGCAGAGAAGGACTGAGCAAAGCCCTCGAACAGGATTATAATTTAATCATTTTGGATATAATGTTGCCCGGAATTGAAGGTACTGAGATTTGCCGTCGGATCCGCGAGAAGAGGAAAGTCGTTCCGATTTTAATGCTTACGGCTCGAACCGAGGAGTTGGATAAAGTTCTGGGACTGGAGCTAGGTGCGGATGACTATATTACGAAGCCATTCAGTATAAGGGAGTTGCAGGCCCGTGTCAAAGCCATGCTCAGAAGAATGGATGCCGTCGAAGAAAATAGCAGAGGCACCAATGAGCAGAAAGAATTGGATATGGGAAAAATGAAAATCTATATTGATAAAAGAAAAGTGTTTTTAAATGATAAGCAAATAGAATTGACGGCCAAAGAATTCGATTTACTGGCGCTTTTTGCTTCTAATCCGGGAAAAGCGTACACAAGAGAGGAATTGTTGAATATTGTCTGGGGCTATCAGTATACCGGTTATGAACACACTGTAAATTCTCATATAAATCGGCTGCGGGCAAAAATTGAGGATGATCCTTCTCAACCATTGTTTATCAAAACCGTATGGGGGGTGGGATATCAATTTGCTGAGCTTGAGGAATTAAATGTATGAAGTTCTTCCACACCATTTATGGGAAAATAGCGGTAATATTTCTTTTTTTGATTACAATTATCAGTTTAATCCAATTGTATGTAGCTTTGCAAGCGGCGGTTGATTATTCCAGTGAGGCTAATCAAAAAGTAAATTATATGCTGGCCAGTGATTTAGCTAAACGTTGTCAGCCAGATATGAAAGATAGCATGAATGTTTCGGCTATGCGGGGTAAAATGGAAGATATGATGCTTATGAATCCACATGTCGATATTTATTTTTTAGATGAACAGGGAAATATCATCATGCACTCCGTAGCAGAGAATAAGCTTGAAAAAAGACGGGTGGATATCCAGCCCATTCAAAGATTCATTGATAAAAACAGTAATGACTATTTGCCTATCTTTGGTGATGATCCACGGTTTGCAGGAGAACAGAAAGGGGTTTTTTCGGCGGCAACCATTCATTTCCCCAGTGGATACGCTTACCTTTATATTATCTTAGCCAGCCAGAGATATGAAATTGCGTCCGAAGGTGTAAAGTCCAGTTACATCCTGCGAACAACGGGGATCGTTTTTGTTTCTATATTAATCACCGGTGCCTTTATAGGATTGGTGTTGTTTTTTTTGATTACCAAACGGTTAAGGCAAATGACATTTGCGGTACGTGCCCTGGAAAAAGGTGATTATCAAAAACGCATCCCGGTGAAAAGTGATGATGAATTGGGTGAGCTGGCTTCTGCTTTCAATCATATGGCTTCCACCATCGAAAAAAATGTTGCGGAATTAAAACGAAATGACTTATTGCGGCGAGAACTGGTGGCCAATATTTCGCATGATTTGAGAAGTCCATTGTCTTCGGTACAAGGGTATCTGGAAACAATATTGATTAAAGATAATAAACTGGATACCGAAACACGCAATACCTTTCTAAAAACGGCGTTAAAAAATATCGGGAATCTCAATCATCTTGTACAGCAATTATTTGAGTTAGCAAAGTTTGATGCCATGGAAATCGAGCCAAAAATGGAACCGTTTGCAATCACCGAGTTGGCTCAGGATATAATGTTGAAGTTTCAGCAGAAAGCCGAACAAAAAAATGTCCGATTACAATCACGTTTTCCCAGAAATTTACCCATGGTTAGAGGAGACCTGGCGATGATGGAGAGGGTTTTATCTAATTTGATTGACAATGCCATAAGGTATACGCCTCCTGATGGGGAAGTGATACTTTCATTACAAAGATTAAATGACAACCTGCAAATCAAAGTAAGTGATACCGGTGTCGGTATTCCCGAAAAAGATTTGCCCAATATATTCAGCCGGTTTTATCGGGTGGAAAAAAGTCGAAACAAGGCATCCGGTGGAAGTGGCCTGGGCTTAGCGATAACCAAGAAAATTCTTGAAATACACGGAAGTAATATAGAAGTAACCAGCCGGGAAAGAAAAGGCACTGTTTTTTCTTTTACTCTGCCTGTGATGGAAAAAAGTAAAGTCAGGAAACCATCGGTTATGGCTTAATTATTTTATAGTTTCAATCACTTCATGGGCTTGTTGTAATCGATACATTTCGGCATAAAGCCCATTTTGTTTGAGCAATTGATGATGCTTTCCCGATTCCCAGATAATTCCATTATTCAAAAGGTATATATGATCGGCTTTATCGAGGCCAGCCAGACGATGAGTAATCATAACTAAAGTTTTTTTGCCCTTAAACCGGAACAAATGGTTAAATATTTTTTGTTCGGTCAGGCTGTCAAGATTAGCCGTAGGTTCATCCAGCATCACCAAAGGATTATTACGTAACAGGGTGCGGCCGAGGGCAATACGTTGCCTTTCACCGCCACTCAGTTTCAATCCTTGTTCCCCCACATAACTATCCAGACCGTGTGGTAACCGGTCGACTAAGGTTCTAAGGGCCACTTCATCTATAACGTTATACAGTTGTTTTTCAGTAGCTTTTGGAGCTCCTATCAGAAGATTTTCTCTCAATGAGCCGGAAAAAAGATACGTATGTTGCGAGACAATACCCCAGAGATTTCGGATCTGGTCCTCGGTAAACTCATGCCAATGAATCCCAGACAGCTGAATGATTCCCTGTTTAATGTCCCAAAATCTCAGTAGTAAATGCATCAAAGTACTTTTGCCGGCACCACTTGGTCCTACAATCGCCACCATCTTGCCGTGGGGGATGTTGAGGTTAATATCATTCAAAACATAATTTTCTGATTTGGAACTGTTTTCATATTTAAAGGAAAGATGCTTTATGTGGATATCATAAATATCAGGCAACGGTTTCCCATCCTTTGGAAAATTTACCGCCGGTTGTGCGTTTATGATTTCAAAAAGACGTTCCCCGGACCGCATATTCGATTCCAAGTGTTGGGCAGCTTCTGGAAGAGGTATAAAAGGTTCAAACGAAGCCATAATGCCTAGAATAAGGACAGCCAGATAAATACCGGTAAGTTCATCATTGTTAACATGGGGAATGACTACAATCAACATCGTAACAACACTCAGAAACATTAACAGTCCGATAAAATGTTCATGCATCTGTTTTAATAAATGCATGCGTCGTTGAATTTTCATTAATTTATTGTGGGCATTGGCTAACTTATTATGATGCTTTTCGAATTGATTAAAGGCAAGCAACTCTTCGATGCCCTGAACCCCATCCATTATAAAATGATTAAGCATCGCTTTGAGTTGAATGATCTGGCTGCCAAGACCTTTACTCAAGCGATAAGCAAAGTATGGGATAATAAATGCGGATATAAATTGAAAAACAAACAGGATGAATGCATAAAGCCATGAAAATTGACCGAAGAGAATTCCGATTAAGATCATAGTAGCCAAAGCCACCATAGGAGGCGCCAGTACACGGATATATATATTTTGCAATTCTTCAATATCGTTGATGATGCGGGAAAACAGATCGCTTTTTTTCGTATAAAGAATCCTTGCCGGAGTTAGAGGTTCCAATGACTTATAAAACCAAACCCGTAATTTTTTTAAGATGTGGAATGTCGTATTATGAGAAACGATTCGTTCCAGGTATCGAAAAATCCCCCGTGAAATACCAAAAAAACGAACCCCGACAATGGCAATTTGCAGCTCTGCTATGGAAGGATGGAGGGCTGCTTTGGCGATAAGATAAGCTGATGTCATCATTAAACCAATACCACTGCCTGCTGTCAGAAATCCTAACAAAGCGGATAGTAACATCCATTTGGTATACGGCTTAACCAATTGCATCAATTGCCGGAGGGTACTCATACAGCGCTCCCCTGATAGGCCGTAAATAATTGTTTATAAACACCATTTTGCTGCAGCAGTGCGCTTTGGCTGCCGTGTTCAACAATTTGACCATCCGCCATAACAACGATTTGATCCGCACGGCGTAATGTATGTAATCGATGGGCAACGTAAAGAGTGGTGCGGTGTTGCATAAATTGGGTTAAGGACTCTTCGACTTCTCTCTCGATATTTGCATCCAGATTTGCCGTAGGTTCATCCAGAACTGCAATTTTGGTATCCCGAAGAAATAAGCGTGCCAGGGCCAAACGTTGCTTTTGCCCGCCACTGAGCCGAGCCCCATTTTCTCCGACTGGGGTGTTGATGCCTAAAGGCAAATCTGATACGAAAGCATCCAAATGCGCCAGGTGTAATGCCTGCATTATTTCTTCATCAGTTGCAGAGGCACGGACGAGACGCAGGTTTTCCGCTAGGGTTGTATTGAAGATATAAGGCTTCTGTGGTAACCATCCAATTTGTTCCCGCCATTGATAGACATCGATCTGCTCAAGGGGTTGATTACCGATAATGATGCTTCCGCTATCGGGTTCAAAAAAACGCAGCAACAGATTAATTAATGTGGATTTTCCGCTGCCACTGCTGCCAACAACGGCACATGTCTCACTAGGTTGCAGCTTTAAATTTATATTGTTGAGCGTTGGTTTATCGTTGCCGTCATAATGGACATGGACCCCTTCGAAACGAATGTCATCCTGATTATTGAACGAATGCTTTTTAACGGATGCGTTTGTTGTTTGATGTCCTTGAATATTTAAAATATTAAATATGCGCTCGGCAGCATGTAGGCCCTGCATACCGTCGTGAAACCGGGCACCCAGTTGCCGTAGGGGTTGATAGAATTCTGGGGCCAGTATCAAAATGAACAAAGCTTTTTGGAAAGGCATTTCGGCGTAAAGCAATCGTAACCCGATTTCCACAGCAATAATTGCCGTGCTGAGAGTCGCTAAAAGTTCCAGAGTTAGGGCCGATATAAACGCAATTTTTAGGACATCCATAGTGGTTTTGCGGAAAGCCTCACTTACTTGCTCGATATGGCTAATTTGTTCTTTGCTCCGTCCCAATATTTTGAGTGTTGTTAATCCCTGTAACGTATCCATAAAAAAAGCACTCATCCGGCTTAATGTTTTCCATTGTTTTTGAGTACGTGCATTAGCCACATGTCCTATTAGGATCATGAATACCGGAATGAGCGGAGCAGTCAGCAGAAAAACAAAACCGGACAGCACATCTATGGGAAATACAAAGAATAAAATCAGTACGGGGATTAAGGTAGACAAAAAGAGTTGAGGCAGATAACTACTAAAATAGACATCCAAAGATTCAACACCGTTAAGCAATGTATTACTGACTTCACCACTACGTTCATCTTTGATAGTCTTGGTGTCCATTTGTTTAAGATGTTTGAATAACTGCAGGCGTAATTTTGTTTTTATGAACACCGCTGTCTTATTGCCCGCATTGGCGCTTTGCCATGATGCAGCATAACGTAAAAAACTAACTGCTGCCAGGCTTCCAATCAGATACTGAACATCCAAAAGCATGGAATTGTACAGGAATACTTCGGCAATGATTCTGCTGATTAGATAGGCCTGGCCAATAATGGCTAAAGCAGCCAGGACTCCCATAGCAATGGATTGAACAAAATCAGGTAAAGTATCTTTTAGAAGACCAAGTAGACGTTTATCGGGCCGCATAGTATTTTATCTGTTAAAAAAGGAAACCGGTTGATATATCCGGTTTCCCTTTTTGCCATTACATGGATAGCAATAATCCATTAATACATTATTATTAATATTCAAGATGTGTGGTTGACCCGACTCTCTTACGGAAAACCCAGTATGTCCAGGCCTGATATCCCAAAACGATGGGAACGAAAATCAAGGCAACAATACTCATAATTTTCAGCGTATAGGGTGTGGAAGAGGCATTGTCGATGGTTAAACTGTATGCCGGATTAATACTGGATACCAGCACCCGTGGATAGAGACCCATGAAAATCGTTATGGTGGAAAAGACAATAGTTAAACCCGTCATAATAAAAGCCCAGCCCGATAAATTGCGTTTCATTAAAAAGATAACTGAAATCAGCGAGAGGCCGGCAAAAATAGGAATGACACCTGGATTTATTCCCAATCGTGTGAACATGTCGGTGGCAAAGTAACCACCAATTACAAAAAGAAGCATAAAGATGAGGGTAGGCAACCATAATTTTTCAGCAAATTGCTTTGCTTTTTCTCGCAATTCATCCTCTGTTTTTAAATTGAGAAAGATTGCGCCGTGCAGTAAGAACAGGAATAGCGAGGCCAGACCACCCGTCAGAGCGTAGGGATTAAGCAAATTGAAGAAACCGCCAACATAATTCATGTTTTGATCGATGGGTACACCACGTATAATGTTGGCAAGGGCCACGCCCCAAAGTAATGCGGGTATGAAACTGCCGATGAAGAGCATCCAATCCCAGGTTTTACGCCAGGTTGGGTTATTATCTTTGCTTCGAAATTCGAAAGCGACTCCCCGGACAATGAGGGCTAGTAACATGAGTAATAATGCCAGATAAAAACCACTGAACATTGTCGCATACCAGTTGGGAAAGGCAGCAAACATGGCCCCCCCTGCGGTTAACAACCATACTTCATTTCCATCCCAGAATGTTCCGATTGTGTTAATGACCATTCGGCGTGAGCGATCATCCTTTGCGATGAAGGGTAGTAAAATACCAACGCCGTAATCGAATCCTTCTAAAAAGAAAAATCCGGTAAATAAAACAGCGATCAATATAAACCAAAGGGTGTTTAATTCCATGACATTATCCTCCTATTCCTCGTGATCTTCTGTATAGGTAGTGCCAGCAATAGCGTATTTTTTTAACAGATATACATCTACAACCATTAAAATGCCGTAAACCAGGGTAAACAATATGAGTGATGTTAAAACTTCACCTGCACTTACAGCGACTGCAGGTGAAACCGCATCCTGTGTTTTAAGTAATCCAAACACAATCCAGGGCTGGCGGCCAACTTCTGCTAAAATCCAACCCGTGGAATTGGCAAGGTAGGGTAGAGTCAGAGACAAAAGGAGTATCTTTATAAGCCAGGGCTTAAAATCAAACCGATCTCTGAGCACCAAAAAGATAACATAAAGGGATATAAACACCATCAAAACACCAGCGCCTACCATAATACGAAATGACCAGTAAGAAATGGCGACCGGTGGAACATAATTGCCGGGACCGTATTTTTGTACATATTCTGCCTGAATATCATTGATACCACGAACGGTGCCATCTACTGAGTTAAATGCCAATATGGATAATAAACGCGGTACGCGTATGGCAAAAATATCTTTCCGTTCCTCTTCATCGCCCACTGTAAAAAGCGACAGACTGGCCGGATCTTCGGTATCCCATAAAGCTTCTGCCGCAGCCACTTTCATCGGCTGTACTTTCATCATATGCTGCATTTGTGTGTGTCCGATAAGAACCGCCAGCAGAACGCCGATAAAGGCATAAACAGAACTTATTTTTAATGATTTTTGATAGGCATCCTGATCTTTACTTCTTTTCCAGATATGGTAGGTACTGATGGCGATTACAAAAAATCCTGCTGTAGCAATGCCCGATGTAATAACATGGGGAAATTGAACCCAGACGTGCGGATTGAATACCAGAGCCCAAAAATCTGCCATTTCTGCCCGTACAACTTCTCCAGCGGCATTGGTTACCAATCGATAACCCTGTGGTTCCTGCATGAAAGAATTGGCAATTAGAATCCATAAAGCAGACAGGTTGGAACCGATTGCCACCAGCCACATAGTGGCAGCGTGCAATTTTTTTGATAAACGATCCCAGCCGAATATCCAGATCCCTAAAAAAGTTGATTCCAGAAAAAAGGCCAGCAAAGCTTCAATGGCCAGGGGGGCACCGAATATGTCACCCACAAAGCGGGAGTATTCCGACCAGTTCATACCAAATTGAAATTCCTGTACAATCCCTGTAACAACGCCCATGGCAAAGTTAATAAGAAATAGCTTTCCCCAAAATTTGGTCATACGTTTGTAAACATCTTTACCCGTGCGGACATAGGCCGTTTCCAGGATGGCCACAAAAATGGACAGTCCCAGGGTGAGGGGGACAAAAAAGAAATGGTATATCGTCGTAACGGCAAATTGCCAGCGGGCCAGAATTAAAACATCCATATAAGCCTCCTATTTTAAGTTTTAAATCGTTTCCTGTTGAGTATCAGTTGGAACGCGTTTGAGTTGAAAACGTCGTTTCTTGTTGAAAATGAAATCGACAAGCCTTTTATCCCTGAACGCCGCAAACAATTTGTCCTCCTGTTCATTAAAAAAAGTATGAATGGCACAATCACCCACAAATGGGCAAACTTCATGGTTTTGAATACATTCATTGAGAGTGGAATCGAAATCCATGGCCTGGAAAACATCCATTACCGAAATATCGTTGGGGTCTTTTTTAAGATAAATACCACCAAATTTGCCCTGGACCGTTCCCAACAGGTCAGCCTTTCGTAGCTTATGAACAATTTTGGAAGCAAAGGGTCTGCTGATGTGCAGGTAATTGGTTATCTTGGATAGTGGAAGCGTTTTGACCTGAAAAAATTCAGCTAAATAGGTGCATATGCGTAAAGCATAATCGTATTCGCGTTTAATAAATACATTCATTGTTCTATTTAATGCCTAATTCTATTCTGCCATTCTAGTATTAAAAGAAACTGTTGTATTACTACACTCTCTCATCACCATGGCCTCGTGTAGCTTTTTTGACAACTTTAAATGTGACTGTTAAGGTAATATATTACCTGACTGGTATAATATAAAAAAACATTTTTTTAGTGACAAGTTTTTTTTAGGTTTTTTTTGCAATACATTTAGGAAGGATTGAACAGAGCAACAATTGTAAAAAGCCTTCGTATTAAAGGGTAAATGCAACCTTAAGGAGTTCAATATGAATAACAAAAATACTATCTTGCTAATAATAGGATTATTATTGATTGGTTGTACAGCCACGGTTAACAAATCGATCTATATTGAAGATGGTCAAACTAAAGAAGGTGATATCAATACGGTCAATGGAGCCATCATCATTGGAGAAAACTGCAAGGTATTTGGGAATAGCCGGGCCGTGAACGGCCACATTGAAGTAGGTAAGGGCAGTCTTGTAGAGGGCTTAACCACTGTAAATGGTTCCATATCCATCGCCCGTCAGTGTAGCGTAACCAATGATATCCGGAGCATAAATGGCCGTATCGATACCGAAATGGAAACCAAAATTGATGGACGGGTTTCAACGATAAACGGTGATATTGAATTTAAGGGTACACATATTCTGCGCGATGTGGAAACGATTAACGGTGATCTTTATCTTAAAGCGGGAAGCGTAGTAGAAGGGAATATCATAGTGGAAGATAAAGGTCATTTCAGCGATGATGAGAAACATCGTATCGATATCTACATTATGCAAGAGAGTTTGGTTAAAGGTGATGTGCGGGTAGAGAATAAAAACGCTGTGGTCGAATTACATCTCTCGGAAAACAGTAAAGTACTGGGTGATATTATCAATGCCGAAATCATTTATGAAAATAATTAATCAGGATACGCTTTGAGAATTCATTTTAAGATAACCAAATCAATTGTATTGCAAAGCAGATTCAATGTTCTGAAAAGATGAAAAAAAGTAAAATGGGTATCGATGTAATTCACACTGAAAGCAAAGCTATCAATTTAACGATTATTATCAGCTTTATAGAAAAAAATCCAGCAAATCGGTAAACTTTGATATGCGATGTAAACGGCCGTTGCGATCCAGTAAGGGTTCATCATCCAGTTTCCAGGTATTTTCATAGGGTATGTGTATGGCGTACATACCATTTCTCAGAGCGGGATTAATATCGGATTTGGGACTATTACCCACCATGCAGGTCTCATCCGGATTCCATCGGTGTTGTTGGATGAGATTTTCATAGGTATAATCATTTTTTTCTTCCACGACAAAATAATCGTTTACCAGTTTATGTAAACCGGAACGAATGATTTTTCCTTCCTGTTCTTCATGATCGCCTTTTGTCAATATGTATAAAATATAATTATTATTTAATTTGGATAGTGTATTTTCCACACCTTGGAACAAACGCGGTTTTCGTTTTGGATGACGCGTAAATCGCGAAACGATGCTTTGGTACTGTTTTCTATCAATGGGACGATTTGAACGCAAGTTAAATTGTTTGTACAGTTCATCCAGAATAAAAACAAAATTATGGCTGCCGTATCCTTTTTCTTTAACAACATTGGCTTCCAGATTATCAAAAGCGTTTTCAACTTCCTGCCTTTCAAAGCCATAGTCACTGAGTAAAGTAAAAAATGCTTCGCTGGCTTCGATGTAATAAATATTGTTTTCCCATAACGTGTCATCGGCGTCGAAAATAATCTGTTTTATATGCTTCATAGGTGTTCCTGTAAAAGTTTTTATCAACCCAATTAACTTAAAAAATAAGTCTTATTAATGAAAATTAAATCAAAGCTGGCCAGGGCGACGCTTTCATCTATTTTCTATGGCCTTTCCAAAAATGTTTTTATAAGAACCATGGGAATGCGCCAAGTGAAATGGATTTGATTGATTTCTGAAATTGATTTTTACCTCCAAGACATCTATTTTTCGTCTCAATTGATATTAAAATAACAGGAAGGCCATTCATGATTAAAGGCATTAACAACGGCAATATAGCCGATTATATTCGAACAATAGAGCTTTTTCGTGATCTAACGGATAATGAAATCGAAATACTAATGAATGAGATCGAGGAGGAGCATTACCAAACGGGACAGTTCCTGTTTAAGGAAAACATGCCTCGGGAAAAGTTGTTTTTAATATATCAGGGCGAAATTGAATTACTCAAAAAATCGGCGTTGGGAGAGGAAAAGCGTCTCGGAATTTTTAAAACCTATGATTTTTTAGGTGAAGGCGCTCTGATGGATGCCTACCCGCATTCAACATCGTCGCGGGCTTTAGTAGATACAAAGGTTTTTGTCCTCAAAGCTAAAAAATTCACAAAATTATTTGAGAACCAGCCTGCTTTGGCGGGGAAAATTCTGGCTCATGTGGCCAGGGTTATCTCCCGGAGAATGCGTCAGACAACTTCTCAGGTGGTTGACATTGCCGCGCAATACATTTCCGGGCGAACCCGACAGGAACATGATTTATTGGGCGAGCGCTATGTTCCCCACGAATATTATTATGGCATCCAAACATTAAGGGCGCTGGAAAATTTCAGTATAAGCGGCGTTCCGCTTATGCATTTTCCTCTACTTATAGAATCTCTGGCCATGGTTAAGATGGCGGCGGCAAAAGCTAACCTGGAAATTGGATTGTTAAGCAAGCCGGTGGCTAATGCCATCATCCAGGCCTGTACAGAAATTATGAATGGAAAATTTCATACCCAGTTTGTTGTGGATATGATTCAGGGAGGAGCAGGCACATCCACTAATATGAATGCCAATGAAGTGATTGCCAACAGGGCGCTGGAAATATTGGGATATGAAAAAGGACAGTATACGCATTGTCATCCCAATAACCATGTTAATTTATCTCAATCAACCAATGATGTGTATCCCACTGCCCTTAAAATTGCTTTAATCAACAGCAATCGAAAACTTACTGGTGTTTTAAAAGATTTGGTAGACGCCATCCGGCAAAAAGCGGACACGTTTAAAGATATAATCAAAATGGGTCGTACACAGCTTCAGGATGCTGTACCAATGACTCTTGGACAGGAATTCGGGGCATACGCCGCTACTTTGCAGGAGGAAATTGAACGTCTACAAGTAAATGCGGATTTATTTCTTGAAGTCAATCTGGGCGGCACAGCTATAGGAACAGGCATCAACGCAGATCCAAAGTACAGCGTCCTCGCCATTGATTATCTGAAAACGATTTCCAAATTAAATGTAAAATTAGCTCCGGATTTAGTGGAAGCAACCCAGGATACAGGGGCTTTTGTGATGTATTCCTCTGCCCTGAAACGATTGGCTATCAAACTTTCAAAAATGTCCAGTGATTTACGGTTGTTATCTTCCGGTCCCCGCGCCGGTTTTCACGAAATTAATTTGCCGAAAATGCAGCCGGGTTCATCCATAATGCCGGGTAAGGTTAATCCTGTGATACCGGAAGTCGTCAATCAAATTACCTATAAAGTTATTGGTAACGATTTAACGGTTTCAATGGCCGCCGAGGCGGGCCAACTGGAACTGAATGTAATGGAACCGATCATTGCTCAGAGTATATTCGAATCCATTGAAATGCTTAAAAACGGTATGGCCACACTCCATCAGCGTTGTATAGAGGGTATTACAGCGAATGAAGCCCGTACGCGACAAATGGTGGAAAACAGTATCGGTCTGGTGACGGCCCTGAATCCGGTGCTGGGTTACGAGGTTTGTAGTTCTTTGGCCAGCGAAGCCCTGCAAGCGGACAAGAGTGTATACGATTTGGTGTTACAAAAAAAACTATTAACCAAAGAAGAACTGGATCGATTGATATTACCGGAAAATATGATCGGACCCAACCGTCTAAAATAATTCTTTTCTGCCTAAGCACCCCAATTAGCAAGAAAAAATGATGGAAAATTTTCATCGTTTTAGCCTCGTGCGACAACCCATGCTGTCATCATTTGATGCAATCTTGGCCGATAAATTTATTTTATAATTTAGCTTATTTTTTGTATGTTTAGCGCAAAAAATTAACCGTCTCTTTCACAGGAGCTTTTTGTTGCCAAAAAAGATAATTTATGAACCCTCCCGTACACTGATGGAGTTCCGGTTGTTACCGGGCTTGACCACAAAAGAAACTGTACTTGAAAATATTTCACTGCGCGCTCCATTTGTTTACACGGAAACCGATGATCCCAAATATTATTTAAACATACCCATGGTAGCGGCCGCCATGCAGTCCGTTTCGGGTGTAAATATGGCCATTGAGTTAGCCAAGTTGGGCGGGCAGGCTTTTATTTATTCTTCTCAGACACCCAAGCAGCAAGCAACCATGGTGGAAAAAGTTAAAAAACACAAAGCGGGATTTGTTGAACCGGAAACCGTCCCACCCGATATGTTGATTGCCGATCTGCACAATTTACGAAACCATCGTGGCTACAATACCTTTCCGGTGGTAGACAATGGAAGCCGCAAATTGCTGGGCGTTATCACCAAAAACGATTATGATTATAAAATGCACGCCGACCAAAAAGTAGAAGAGCGCATGATAGCCCGCAAAGAACTGGTTGTGGGCGTGGAAATCGAAGATATTAAAGAAGCCAATAAAGTACTTAAAGAAAGCCATCAGTCGGTACTGCCCATTGTGGATGAGAAGGATAATCTGCGCTATCTCGTTTTTCGAAAGGACATCCGCAATCATCTGGATAATCCGCTTGAAATTCTGGCCGAAAACAAAAGTTTGATGGTAACGGCCGCTATTAATACCCATGACTACGAGGATCGTGTGCCGGCGCTGGTGGAAGCGGGCGTCGATGTGCTGACCATTGATTCATCGGATGGCCACTCCACGTTCCAGCGCGATACCCTGCATTGGGTGAATAAAAATTATCCCCAGATACCGGTCATTGGCGGAAATATTATTACAGCATCAGGTTTTGAATTTCTGGTGGAAGCCGGCGCCAAAGCGGTTAAAGTGGGTATGGGCGGGGGATCGATTTGCATTACTCAGGAGCAAAAAGGTACAGGACGCGGACTGGCCACAGCCATCATAAAAGTGGCTGAAGCCCGCGACCGCTATTACGAGGGAACAGGTAAATACATACCTGTCATAGCCGATGGCGGTATCGTCAACTCCAAAGATGTGGTGGTTGCCCTGGCTATGGGCGCCGACTATGTAATGATGGGCCGTTATTTCGCCCGCATGGAAGAATCGCCGACGGAAAAAGTGACCATCAATAATTCCGTTATGAAACCGTACTGGGGAGAAGGCTCCTCCCGGGCCCGCGACTGGAAGAAGGCCCGCTACAATCAACTGCAGTTTGTCGAAGGGGTGGAAGGGTTCGTGCATTATTCAGGTAAACTGCGGGATAATCTGCCCGAAACCCTGTCAAAAATTAAAGCATCCATGTCGTCCGTGGGCGCCGCAACCATTGTCGAACTGCACGAACGGGCTGAGTTGGAAGTCGTATCCGCCCTTTCTATTCGCGAAGGTAAAGCCCACGATATTTACCTGCCCGGTAAAGACGCCGATTACAGTTCGATTAATTGGGGAGATTAAATGGCCAATTATATCGTATTGGGCGCGCAGTGGGGGGATGAAGGAAAAGGTAAGATTGTTGATTTGATTGCCGGCTATATGGATATGGTGGTACGCTTTCAGGGCGGCGCCAATGCCGGTCATACGGTTATCATTAACGATGATGAATATGTCTTGCATTTGATCCCGGGGGGCATTGTTTCCGGTAAAGCGGTTAATATCATTGGTAACGGCTGCGTGGTCGATCCGTTGATCTTTGATAAAGAGCGCCGCTATTTAAAAGATAAAGGGATTCCGGTTGCCCCGGATAAACTGATTGTATCCGATCAGGCTCATATTGTGACGCCCATGCATCGCCATCTCGATAAAATAATGAATAAAAAAATCGGTACCACAGGACGCGGTATCGGTCCGGCTTATGTGGATAAGGTCCAGCGAACCGGCATACGGGCCGGAGACATACTCAACGGTGCTTACGAACAAATATTCAATGAACAAATCCGCTATTATCAGAGAATGAGTGAGTGTATCTTCGAGGAACCGTTTATCGATATAAACGAAATCAAGACGCAATTCGCGACCGCAGCCGATAAAATCAAACCGTTTATCGCCGATACGGTCAACGTCATTGCCGAAGCCGCCGTCAGACACCAAAACATCCTTTACGAAGGGGCGCAGGGGACGATGCTGGATGTGGATCACGGCTCCTATCCCTTTGTTACGTCGTCATCGACCACGATTGGCGGCGCATTTACGGGATCCGGGGTTTTTATGGATTTCGATAAACGCATCGGTGTGGTTAAGGCCTATACCACACGAGTGGGCGAGGGGCCATTTCCCACGGAACTGCACGATACGACCGGCGAACAACTGCGCAAAAACGGTCATGAATTCGGGGCCACTACCGGCAGACCGCGTCGTTGCGGATGGCTGGATTTGAAAGCTCTCAAACGCTCGTTCATCAATAACGGATTCAATTATATTTCGCTGTCCAAAATCAGTTGCTTATCCGGATTCGATCAGGTGAAAGCTGCCGTTGATTATGATGCAGCCGGAAAGCCCGTCTATGAAACTTTTGATGGGTGGCAGCAGCCCATTGAGGGGCTTAAAAAAGAAGAGGATTTACCCGGTAATGCCCGGGCCTATATCGACTTTATAGAGTCGTATCTTAAAGTTCCGGTGGGCATGATTTCCACGGGGCCGGCGCGCGATCATATCATCATCAGGGATTTTTTATGGTAAATAAGCAGAGCGGCGTTGATATCGATCTGGGAAATAAATGCTCTCAAATTGCTTATGACTGGGCCAAAAAAACCTTCGCCAATCGTCCACCCGGCAGCGGCAATCCCATAATCGACGCCGACGGCGGCTTTGCCAATATTATGGATTTTAACGGCGTCAAGATTGGCATCTCCTCGGACGGCATCGGTACAAAAATAGAGCTGGCCGAACGCACGGGTATTTATGATACGCTTGGATTCGACCTGGTAGCTATGGTTGCCGATGATCTGGCGGCCAACGGTTTGCAAACCGTTAACCTTTCCAATATTCTGGATGTGGATTTCCTGGATGATACGATTGTGGATAAGCTGATGCAAGGCCTGCATGATGCGGCTGATTTTACCCGTATTACCTTAACCGGCGGCGAGATTGCAGAATTGGGTGAACGGATTGTTGGTTACGGAACAGATATGCATTTTAACTGGGGCGCTACCGCTATCGGTATTTTACCGGAAAATCGCCAACCTGTTGACGGCAGTGGTGCGGCCAAGGGCGACGCCATCATAACCTTACGAAGCCGGGGTTTTCGCAGTAACGGTTTCTCCCTGATAAGACGCATCATGAAGGATAGATTCGGCGCGGAATGGCATACCGCTTCCTTTGACGATAAAAATACCTGGGGTAGGTTACTGCTTACCCCGTCGCTGATATACACGCCCGGCGTCGTACAATTATTGAATAACAATGCACAGGTAAATGGCATCGCCCATATAACAGGCGGCGGAATCTTCGATAATATGGCCAGAGTACTAAAACTTAATGGTCTGGGCGCCCGACTGGATAATGTATTTCCACCCCATAAAATGATGCTGAACATGCAGGACATGGGGAAGGTTACGGAAGACAAAGCCTACCGTTTATGGAATATGGGCAATGGTATGATGATTATTACACCGTCCACTGATGCGGACCGGGCTATCCGTATTTTACAGGAAGCAGACTACGATTGCCGGATAGCCGGAAATGTGACAGATGGCGCTGAAATCACGTTGTATTCCAAAGGCAAAGAGCCGCAAACATTGCACTATCGTTACGAATCATGAGAAAGGGGATTGTGCAAAGTCCAACGATAAATCATATTCAATTGGTCAAAAAAGAAAATGTTGCGGACACTCTGGCGGACCAGGTCCAGGAAAGTGCGCTCAAGTATTTCCGTATTGATCCCGGAAAGACAAAAAGCGGTAAGATTTTTACTATTGTACAACCCGTTTCCGAGCATTACATCCGGGACTTTGCCTATCAGTCGCTGCAGGATACAATAATTCATGATGTATACATCAACCGGCTATATCAGAGTGATCAATACCAGAGTTACCTTTTGATCGCCAAACTTCCCGGCCTCACCGATGACGAGGGCATTTCGGCTCAGAAAGCTTTTATTGATTTACTTAATCCACAGGATGTTCCGGACACCCAATGGATATTTACCCAGGATATTTTTTATTTTGAACAGGCTTTGACTGAATCTCAGTTGCAGCAACTGGCCGAGGAATTATTGGGCAATCCGCTTGTAAACCATTTTGAATATGGTTCTTTTAACGGGACGGTGCAGTATACACCGGATGTGCGCTTACATACCAGCGATGATGTACAGAGCATAGACGTCAATGTACCGAATGAACAACTGCAGCAACTGTCCAGAGATCTGTTACTGGCGCTGGATTTGAAGGAAATGCAAGCCATCAAAAACCATTTTGCAAACCAGGAAACCATCCGCGCCCGCAAGGACAGAGGATTATCGGCAATGCCCACCGATTGTGAACTGGAAGTCCTGGCTCAAACCTGGTCTGAGCATTGTAAACACAAGGAATTTAATGCGCTCATCACCTATACCGATCGGCACAGCGGCGAAGTTAAAACGATCGATTCGCTGTTTAAAACCTACATCAAACGTTCCACGGATATGATCAGTAAACGGCTAGAAAAAGCGGGCCAACATTGGTTGTTGAAAGTATTCTCCGATAACGCCGGCGTTGTGCGCATTAATCAGGATAAGGTGTTTATCTGGAAGGTGGAAACGCATAATAGTCCGTCCGCTCTCGATCCTTATGGCGGCGCCCTGACCGGCATTGTGGGTGTAAACCGCGATCCCCTCGGTACGGGAATCGGTGGTGGCAAACTGCTGTTCAATACCGATGTTCTCTGTTTTGGTCCTCCCGATTATCAAAAAACATTGCTGCCCGGGCAACTCCATCCCCGGCGGATCATGTCCGGTGTGATTAAGGGCATTGAGGACGGTGGTAATAAATCCGGCATCCCCACCGTCAACGGCTCCGTCGTATTTGATGACCGTTTTGCCGGCAAACCGCTGGTATTTTGCGGAACGGGCGCGGTTATGCCTGCTCGCTATAACGGCCGAAACAGCTGGGATAAAATAATCGATCCCGGCGACCGCATCATAATGGCCGGCGGCCGCGTGGGTAAAGACGGCATACACGGAGCTACCTTTTCGTCCCTGGAAATTGGCGATCACTCACCGCGCTCAGCTGTGCAAATCGGCAGTCCCATCACCCAAAAAAATATGTCCGATTTTATGGAAAGAGCGGCTGCCGCCAATTGGATCAAATCGTCAACCGATAACGGAGCCGGCGGCTTGTCATCATCCATCGGGGAACTGGCCCGTATACCGGGGGGCGCCGTAGTGGAATTGGATCGCGTTCCTCTCAAATATGCCGGTTTGAAACCGTGGGAAATTTTTGTGTCCGAATCGCAGGAACGCATGACTTTGGTTATCGATCCGCATTATGCGGATGAGCTCTTTGAGCTGGCCGGTGAATTTGAAGTGGAGCTGTCCGATATCGGTTATTTTACGGATGAAGGGTTTTTACAGGTTTTGTACGATCAAAAGACCATTGCCTGGCTTGATCTTGATTTTTTACATGATGGGGTACCCAAAAAACAATTAACGGCCGAATGGCAAAAACCGCAATTGAGCGAACCCAAACTGCCCGAAATTACCGATTATAATGATATCCTGATGCGTCTGCTTGGTCGTTTTAATATCCGTTCCCGTGAAGACATCATTCGTCGCTACGATCATGAAGTTAAGGGTAAAACCATTATTAAACCCCTGATGGGTAGGCACGGCTATGCGCCTCAGGATGCGGCCGTGATGCGTATTGATTTTGATAGCCATGAAGGATTGTTGATTTCCAACGGCATTAAACCGCGCATCGGCGATATCGATCCCTATCAAATGTCGGCCAATGCTTTTGATGAAGCGGTGCGCAGTATAATTTCCGTAGGCGGACGCTTGCCGGACCTGGAGAACGGCCATGACCTGTTCTGGACGGTTAATGATAATTTTTGTGTACCGGATTCGGTGTATCATCCGCAAAACAATCCCGACGGAAAAATTAAATTAGCCAAACTGGTGCAAATGAACGAAGCCCTTTACGACATGGCTACCTTTTTTAATATTCCTATGACCTCCGGAAAAGACAGTATGAAAAATGATTTTATCCGCGGGGGAACGAAAATATCGGTGCCGCCGACCATATTGTATTCCATGGTAGCCCAAACCAATGATTATCGCCAAACCGTAACGGCGGAATTTAAGGCGTCCGGCGACCTGATTTATGTGGTGGGGCAAACTTATAATGAACTGGGCGCATCGGAATTCTATCAATTGTTCGAAGCGCTTGGCGCCCATGCGCCCCGGGTGCGACCGCAGGAAGCCCTGCGGGTGTATACCAAAATGATGCGCGCCCACACCGACAATTTGCTGGCTTCCTCCCATGATATTTCCGATGGCGGTTTGGCTGTGGCCCTGGCGGAGGCTCTGTTTGGCGGGCAGTTCGGCGCTGATATAAAACTGCACGAAACCCGGTTACCGGGATATGCTCAGCTGTTTTCCGAGTCGCCGTCCCGTTTTGTGGTTTCGGTTACGCCCCAAAAACAGCAGGCCTTCGAAGCCGTTTTCGGAGAGGATTGTCATAAAATAGGTCGCCTTACGCAAGAACCGCGTTTAAAGCTATCGCTGGGAGATCAACCGCTTATTGATATCCAAGTGGACCAATTGTTAAACGCCTGGCGTGCGGGGCTGGAGGTGTAATGACGGATGGGGTGAGAGCTCTGGTGGTAACGGGTTACGGCATCAATTGCGAAGAAGAGATGGCTGCCGCTTATCGGATGGCCGGGGCCGAAGCAAAAATAGTCCATTTGAACGAAATTTTTTCCGGGCAATACCGCTTACAGGATTATCAGATTCTCAATTTTCCGGGTGGATTTTCTTTCGGCGATGATTTGGGGGCGGCCAAGGTATTGAGCAATAAAATTAAATATAAAAAAACAGTCCGCGGCCATTATCTGATTGATGAAATAGGCAAATTCATCAGTGACGGCAATTATATCCTGGGGGTCTGCAATGGCTTTCAGGCTCTGGTTAAAATGGGCATTTTACCCAATATCGGCAAAAACTTTGACCAGGAAGCAACCATTACGTTCAATAATTCGGGCCGTTTCGAAGATCGCTGGGTAACCTGCGGGGTTAACCCACAATCTGAAAGTTCTTTTTTAAACGATCTTAAATTGCTGGAATTACCGGTGCGCCATGGCGAAGGTAAACTTTTGTTTAAGAATGAGGATATTGCCCGGAGCGTAGTGCAAAACCACTTGAATACGTTGAGTTATGTGGATGAACAGGGTAAGCCGACGCCTCATTATCCACAGAACCCCAACGGTTCGCAATTGAACTGCGCTGGTCTGGTGGATGAAAGCGGCCAGATTTTTGGTTTGATGCCCCATCCCGAAGCCTTTCTGTCGCTTTATAATCATCCCAATTGGGGCTGGCTGAAACGGCATCAAACGGAACCGGACGAAGAGGGCCAGGGACTACAGATATTCAAAAACATCGTGCAAGCGGTTGCACAAAGCGAATATTTTGTACAGCCGTAAATGACAAGCTGTTCGTTGAAATGAGGTTAGTCTTAAGCACGAAGAGCATTGGGAATCCATAAAATTTGACCTTCCACCTTTCATCCCCTCCCTAATGCATTAGGGAGGGAGAAAGTGGGGGTGGGTCAGTTATTATAAATTACAGAATCAATGTAATTTATTACACCTTGCTGAGTAAACGACATATTCAATAAAACAAATTGTTAGTTAGCAAAAGGATACGGTCGATATGAACCAACCTGTTAAAATTAAGCGTGCCCTGATCAGCGTCTCCGATAAAAGTGGTTTGGATTCTTTAGCTAAAGCATTGCACCATCAGGGCTGTGAAATCATTTCCACCGGCGGTACCCAAAAGGTCATCGAAGAAAACCAAATTCCCGTAACCGATATTAATCGGGTTACCGGCAATCCGGAGGCTTTTGGCGGAAGGATGAAAACCATTTCCTTTCAGATTGAATCGGCTCTTCTGTTCGATCGGGATACGGATAAGAAAGAAGCCGACGCCCTCGGCATTCAGCCTATTGATCTGGTGGTTTGCAATTTGTATCCCTTTGAACGGGTCAAAAACCGGGGTGCGGATTTTGAAACATTAATTGAAAACATTGATATCGGCGGGCCGACCATGATCCGGGCAGCAGCAAAAAATTTTAAATACGTTACCGTGGTTACGGATCCCCGCGACTATGAAGAATTGATCGATGTCCTGCAGAAAAATGATGGACAGGTACCTTATGAATTCCGCTTTAAGGCCATGCGCAAAGCCTACAATCTGACAGCGGATTATGACAGCATGATCGCTTCCACTATGGATGAAACGGCCGGCGCCCAAAGTATGCGCATGGCCTACGGTGAAGCCAGAACACTGCGTTACGGTGAAAACAGCCATCAGAACGGATTATTTCTGCGCAAACAAGGGGCCGTAGATGCCTTATACGATCTGCAAGCGCTGCACGGCAAAGAACTGTCGTTCAATAATATCGTGGATATTTACAGTGCGCTTGATTCCGTACGCGACCTGCAGAATCACGGTTGTGCCATCATCAAACATAATAATCCCTGCGGATTGGCTGCGGGCGACAATCAACGTACGGTATTCGAACGGGCCTGGGCCGGCGATCCGGTGTCCGCTTTCGGTTCGGTGATCGCCTTCAATCGCACTGTGGAACTGGATACGGCCCGGTTTCTGCAACTGGATAATGAAGATAAAATGCAACGTAAATTTGTGGAAGTGGTTGTGGCCCCGGATTTTAATGAAGATGCTAAACAGTACCTGTTCCGGCATACAAATTTACGTGTGGTTAAATTCGATCCGGACAATCTGCAGCAGGAATGGGATATCAAATTTTTTGCCGGTTCCCTGCTCGTGCAAAATGCGGATCGCCAACTTTACGATAAAAAAGAATGGGTCACCGATTCCGAAGGATCTATTGATGAGGATTTATTAACATTTGGTTTAATCGCCGCACGTCAGCTCAAATCCAATGCCATCGCAGTAGTGCGCAGGACCGAAGAGGGTATTCTGCAATTGCTGGGTATGGGCTGCGGCCAGCCCAACCGGGTCAATTCCACAGAATTAGCTTTAAGGCGCTGCCATGATAATCTAAAAATGGAATTTGAGGGCGACCGCCAGGCGTTGCTGGAATATGTGAAAACGGAAGTCAATAATGCGGTTTTAATATCCGACGCTTTTTTTCCGTTTCCGGATAATATCGAACTGGCCGCTAAATTTGACATCAAAACCATTGTTCAGCCGGGCGGTTCCATTCGCGATAAAGCGGTTATTCAGCGTTGTAATGAGCTGGGTATACAAATGATGTTTACCGGCATTCGCCATTTTAAACATTGATAAAGTTGACATATTTCCAATAAGGAATTAGGAGGCCTAATGAATTGTTTAACGACAATTATCACCCCTCAAATTGAAAAAATCCATTCCGGAAAGGTGCGGGAAAGTTTTCGTATCGATGAAAATACCCGTATGATTGTGGCAACCGACCGCATTTCCAGCTTCGATAAGGTGCTGGATACGCCCATTCCCGGCAAAGGGGCGGTTTTGAATAAATTAGCCGCCTATTGGTTCAAAGAAACCAAAGATATTATCGAAAATCATTTTGTCGAAGTTATTGATCCAAACATTTCGCTGGTCAGGGAAGCCACGCCTATCCGTGTGGAAATGATTGTAAGGGGCTATATGACCGGTTCGGCATGGCGCAGCTATCAGCAGGGCAAACGCACGGTTTCGGGAGTACAAATTCCCGACGGTATGAAAAAGAACCAGGCCTTCGATGAACCCATTGTAACCCCGACCACCAAAGAAGAAAGCGATCGCGAAATTTCCGCTAAAGAGCTGGTGGAAGAAGGATGGGTGTCGGCCGAAATTTATAAGGCCATGGAAAAGACCTCCTTAAAATTGTTTAAGCACGGCCAGGCAGTGCTCAAAGAACGGGGCATTATTCTAGTGGATACCAAATACGAGTTTGGCCTGATCGATAATAAACTGGTTTTGATTGATGAAATTCATACGCCGGATTCTTCGCGGTTCTGGTCCGCTGAAAATTACGAGACTGAGCCCGATAACGCCGAACAACTGGATAAAGAATATGTGCGCAGCTATCTGTTGAAACACAAAAAAGACGGCGCTTATCCCAACACGTTACCCAATGATGTGGTGCAGGAAACCACCCGTCGGTATCGGGATATTTATGGTATGATTACCGGTGAAGTCCTGCCCGAAATCGATAACAATACCCGTAGCCGGGTCCATGCCAATCTGGTCCGGCATAAATTGATCAAAGACGGTTTTGTGGCTATTATCATGGGTTCACCTTCGGATCTGGATCATTGCAATAAAATGAAAGACATCATGGAGCAGTACGATATTATGGTTGATTTAAGGGTGGTATCAGCGCACAAAAACGGGGAAAATCTGGGCCAAGTCATTAAAGAATATAACAATTCCATCGAACCGGCCGCCATAATAGCGGTTGCCGGTCGATCTAATGGTCTGGGCGGTGCTCTGGCAGCCAACGTCACAGTACCAGTGATCAACTGTCCGCCGTTTAAGGATAAAACCGATCAAATGGTCAACATCAATTCCTCTTTGATGATGCCGTCCAATACGCCGGCGGTTACGGTGGTCGATCCTAAGAATGCGGCCATGGCCGCATTGCGCACCCTCAATCTGCCGCGACTTAAGACGCGGTTCGAAGAAGAAATCAATGAAATGAAATCGGAGTTAAAAGCAGCCGATAAACGGGTAAGGGGCCGTTAATTCATGGAAAACGCCATTTCCCCACTGGATGGTCGGTACGCTTCCAAGCTCTCTCATTTTGGCGCCTATTTTTCGGAATATGCGCTGATGCGGTGGCGGGTTATCATCGAGCTGCGGTTCGTTAAAGCACTGAATGAAACCGGCCTGTTCCGGGCATTAAGTGCTGAGGAATTGAAATGCACCGATGCGCTGGAAAATAATTTTGACGCTCATCATTACCAACAGATTAAAACCATCGAGGAACGAATCAATCACGATGTGAAAGCGGTGGAGGAATTTCTGCGCCAAAATCTTAACCTAAAGCAGAAAAATATGATCCACTTTGGCTTAACCTCCGAGGATGTAAATAATCTGGCCTACACCGGCATGTTGCAGGCTTACGTTCATGAACAACAGATTCCCCGGCTAAAAGCTTTTATGGAAGAGCTGATGAACAAAACCGGCGGCTGGTGTGATCAGCCCTTTCCGGCGCGTACGCACGGACAAGTTGCTTCGCCTTCCACGGGCGGGAAAGAAATGGCTGTTTTCTTATCCAGACTGCTGGTGCAATATCAGGCTCTGCAAACCCTGCGTTTCAAAGGGAAACTCAACGGCGCTACCGGTAATTATTCCGCCTTAACCGCCGCCTTTCCCCATTTTGACTGGATAGCATTTTCGAACCGGTTTATTGAAAGCCTGAACATGGAAACCAATCCCGTAACGACGCAAATCGAAGATCACGATGCCTGGAGCGCCTATTTTGCGGTTTGCAGGCGGATCAATAATATTTTGCTCGATTTTGATCGTGATATTTGGTTCTATTTGACGCTGGGCTATTTAACCTTATCCACCGATACGCAATCAGTGGGATCGTCGACTATGCCTCATAAAGTGAATCCGATCAATTTTGAAAACAGTGAGGGCAACCTGCAGGTGGCCAATGGTTTACTGTCCACTCTGATGGATAAATTCGGAACATCCCGGCTGCAGCGCGATTTGTCGGACAGCACGGTTGAACGAAATATAGGGGTAGCGCTGGCCCATGGAGACCTGGCTCTGCAGGAGTCCATGAAAGGCCTGAAGCGTTTGCAAATTAATACCGCCCGATGTGACGCCGAATTGGATCAATTTCCGGAGCTGCTGGCGGAACCCATACAAACCATACTGCGTCGGGAAGGAGTGGACGATCCCTACATGCTGCTAAAGGAACTGACCCGCGGTAAACGCATCGACCGGCAGGGATTGCATCAATTTATTGATAATCTGCAGCTGCCGGATAAAGTAAAAGAGGAACTCAAGGCCCTCAATGTGCGCACGTATATCGGAAAAGCGCCGGAAATCTGTAAGCAGACGGTGAACCGGGCGCAACAAATTTTGAACACAACTTAACATTGAGCATGATATGAATATAGCGGTTATCGGATCAGGTGGCAGAGAACATGCCATAGCCTGGAAACTTAAACAGTCGCCAAAGGTTAGCCAGGTATTTGTCTTGCCGGGAAACGGTGGTACGGAAAACAATGTGCCGATGGATATTCAAGATTTTGCCGCCGTCAAACGATGGTGCACAGACGAACAGATCGGTCTGGTGTTTGTCGGGCCGGAGGATCCTCTGACCCAGGGAATCGTGGATGCCTTTAAAAACACTCCCATCCGTGTATTCGGTCCGGACCGGTCGGCGGCCCGGCTGGAAGGCTCGAAAATATTTGCCAAGCGTTTTATGCAACAATACGGCGTGGCCACAGCCTCTTTTAAGGAATTTGACAGCCTGGATAACGCCCGTCAAAAAATCCGGGATATGAAGGGTCGGTTGGTGGTCAAATACGATGGACTGGCCGGGGGCAAGGGCGTTACCGTATGTTCCGCGGTTCAAGAAGCTGAACAGGCCATTAAACAAATCAAGAACAAATATGGTCCGGAGGCCCGGTTTATCATTGAGGAGCGGTTAACGGGACGGGAAGTTTCGGTAATCGGTTTTACGGACGGCAGGCACATCCAATTACTGGCGCCTTCTCAGGATCACAAACCGGTCTATGAAGGTGACACCGGACCCAATACCGGCGGAATGGGTGCTTATTGCCCGGTTCCGTTCCTTGATGAGGCCCTGATGCAGACGATTAGAGAAACGGTTGTCGAACCCACCCTAAAAGGCATTCAGGCGGAAAATATGGATTATAAGGGCGTCATCTATTTCGGATTGATGCTGACGGAGACGGGCCCCAGCCTTCTGGAATATAATGTGCGTTTCGGCGACCCGGAGACGGAGGTGATTCTGCCCGCTATGCAAACCGATCTGTTTGAACTCACCATGGCATGCTTTGATCATCAGCTCAAGGAACTGACCATGACATTTAACAAGGGTTACTGGGTGGATGTGGTTTTGGTCTCCGGAGGCTACCCCGGTGCTTATGAAAAAAGCAAACCCATTAACGGCCTGGACGATGTGCCGGAAGATATCCTGGTTTTTCATGCCGGTACCCGACGGGAACACAACCATTTGTTGACCAGCGGCGGCCGGGTACTGAATGTGGTGGGATGCGGCCAAAATTTACAGCAGGCCATAAATAATACCTATCAGGCCGTCGATCAAATACATTTTGAAAATAAATATTACCGGCCGGATATCGGGAAAAAAGGATTGCAATAACATAAATTGTACGATTAAACGGTTTAAATTTGAATATGAATTAAAATGCGAAAAAAACGAATAGCCATCCTAATTTCGGGTACCGGCAGCAATATGGCTGCCATTGTTAAAGAAACGCAAAACGGTATATTAAAGGATGTATGCCGGGTTGAGCTGGTTCTGTCCAATAAATATTCGGCCAAAGGTCTGCAAACGGCCGGGGAACTGGGCGTGCCTACTAAAGTGGTACCATCGAAAGGTAAGGAACGGGAAAACTATGATCGGGAAGTACTGCAGGTTTTGGAACCGTATCAACCGGATTATATAGTGCTGGCCGGCTTTATGCGGATTCTCAGTCCCGTATTCATTCGAGCCTATAAAAATCGCATCATCAATATACATCCCGCGGATACCCGGCAATTTCAAGGCGTGGGTGGCTACGAATGGGCCTTTGAAAACGGATTGCAGGAAACCTGCATTACCGTGCATTATGTGGATGAAGGCGTTGATACCGGCCCGATTATCGGCCAGAAAAAAGTCGATTTAAGGGGTGCGCATTCCGTTGATGAAGTCAAAGCCCGGGGCTTGCCGATTGAACATTCATTTTACAGCGAGGTATTAAAGGATGTATTTTCCAAAAACATTTAATCAGGATGAGGTGATACAATGTGTGGTATAATAGGAGTGGTGGGTTATAATGATGTCAATACGGAGATCATTAACGGTCTGACCACCTTACAACATAGAGGACAGGATTCCGCCGGTTTGGTAACGTTCGATGGAAATTTCCATTTAAAAAAGGGCAGCGGGTCTGTAGGTACGGTGTTTAAAAATATAAATCTGAATAGCGTACGCGGTAATTATGGTTTGGGACACGTGCGTTATTCAACCATCGGCTCCACGGATGAAGTGGATGCCCAGCCCATTGCCGTCAATTACCCCTTTGGCATTGCTATGGTGCACAACGGCAATGTGATTAATTTTGTGGAGCTGCGTAAAAAATTGTACGAAGAGCACCACCGGCTGTTGGATACATCCAATGATGTGGCTTTGATATTGTACACGTTTGCTTCCATTCTGGAAGGCAAGGATCTTAAAAATCTTAAAGTGAACGATATTTTCGATACGGTAGAAGAGGTGCAAAAAAATGTTAAGGGGGCATTCTCGGCCATTACCATCATTGCCAATCGGGGCTTTCTGGCGTTTACCGATCCCTACGGCATTCGTCCGCTGGTAATGGGCCGTAAGTATACGGACCAAGGGGTGGTGTACGCCTTCGCTTCCGAAAGTACCACATTTGATTATCTGGGTTATGAACTGGTGCGTGATCTGAAACCGGGAGAAATGTTGTTTGTTGATAAAAACCGTAACATTCATACGCGCATCGGTAAAACAAAAAAACAGGCCTTTTGTGTGTTCGAATACATTTACTTTGCCCGCGAAGATTCCGTTATTCATGACCGGCTGGTGGCCAGCGAACGGGTACGTATGGGACGTAAACTGGCCGAAACATTTGATCGATCCGGTCTGAAGCCGGACATCATCATCGATGTGCCCAACTCGGCTTACTTCTTTGCCTCGGCCATGGCCGAAACCATGGGCGTGCCCTATCGGCGGGGTCTGGCCAAGAATCATCACATGGGCCGCAGTTTTATTACACCCAATCAGAAAGAACGGGAAAAGATGGTGAAGCAGAAATTAAATCCCATTCGCGATATTGTGAAGGGCCGAAAAGTAGCGGTTGTTGATGATTCCATCGTTCGGGGCACCACTTCCAAACACATTGTTCAACTATTGCGCGATTACGGGGCAAAGAAAGTATATTTTGTTTCGGCCGCCCCGCCCATCAAACATCCCTGTATCTACGGCATTGATATGTCGGTTAAAAAGGAGATTCTGGCCTCCCATTATAACTCCGATGAAATCGCCAAATTTATCGGCGCCGATGCCGTGATCTATCAGAATCTGGACGATATTAAAGAGCTATACAAAGATTTACCGATCTGCCACGCCTGTTTTTCAGGTGAATATCCTACGGGCATAACCAATGAATTGCTGGATGAGATCGAACAGGAAAAATTGGGTTCCAATCGGGTGTGATATGAATATCGGAACAAATGCAATTGTCCAAAAGCGGAATCATTATTTACATAATTTCTGGCAATTGTCACTAAACAATCTGAGACCCCCCTCTTTCCCCCCTGACAGGGGGGAACTTAAAAGGGGGGTCTAAACAAGGGGCACATTGAGTAATGGTTTTAATACAATGATTAAATAATTAAAAAACCACCGTTTTTTTGATCATTTAGGTTTATTTTGGACAGCAATGCTGAAAAAAATGAAATAAAAGCTAAGTGACTTAGAGAATGAGAAAGCGGGTGGAAAATCAACAGGAAACAGCTAATATTTGTATTTGGTGATTTTTGAGTAAATCTAAAACTTTACTTTTCCATGATGTGGCGGGGAAAGTCCGAATCCGTTTAATAAGGGATATACATGCTTCTGATCAAAAATGGCCGATGGCTCAGTGAAGACGGGCAGATACACAAGGGTAATGTGCTTGTTGAAGGCCGGACCATAAAAGCCGTTAACAGTAAAACGGAAGGGATAGCGGCTGACCAAGTAATCGACGCCGCCGATGGCATCATTCTTCCCGGTGCTATCGATACCCATGTTCATTTTCGCGAACCGGGCCAGTTATATAAAGAAGGTATTGCCAACGGTTCACGGGCGGCTTTAAGGGGCGGTGTAACCACGATTGTTGATATGCCCAATAATAAACCGCCCACTTCCACGGCTAAACGGCTGCATGAGAAAATCGATCGTTTCCGCCGAAAGTCACTGGTCAATTACGGCATACAGTTTCACGCCTCGGCGGATAAAAACATGGACATTCCGGAAGCAGCCAAGTCAACCAAAATTTACATGGCCAAATCGTCGGCTTTAAAGGCTATCACGGAAGTCGATCAACTACAGGCCATTTTTGCCAAAGCCCCGCGGGTGGCTATCCACGCCGAGGATGAAACTCAATTTGATACCAGTCCCCAGCGCAGTCCACTGCATCACGTCAATCGACCGCGAACCGCCGTACAATCCGCCCTTGGTAAGATCCGTAAGGCGCTGGGCAATTTACCCGCTTCCAAGCGGCCCCGGGTGATTATCTGTCACATGAATACGGCGGATGAAGTGGACTGGCTGCAGGAGATGAAAGCGGATGGCTATGATGTATGGGGTGAAACTTGTCCCCATTACTTGTATTTTAGGCAGGATGATTATGTGGCGCATGGCAACTGGTTCAAGGTGAATCCGCCCATACGCACACAAGCCGATCAGGCCCGGCTGCGTGAGGCAATACAATCGGGCATTGTGGATTTTGTGGGTACGGATCATGCGCCCCACACCGTGGAGGAGAAACACAGCGACGCCCCGCCCTCCGGCATTGCGGCTATTGAATGGTTCGTGCCGCAAATGCTCAACCTGCTGGATGAAGGACTGCTTTCCTGGGCGGATATACATCGACTGTTAACCGGGCATGCGGCTAAGGCCTATGATATCACCCAACGGGACGGCATCAAAGTGGGAAATTACGCCGATCTGGTTATTATCAAAAAACAGACTGAAGGTTCTTCCGGAAAAATACAGACAAAAGTGCAATGGAATCCGGTAAAGCCGTTCCATTTTCAATGGTCGGTGCAAACGACTATCGTTAACGGTATTGTAAAATATCATGACCAACGATTTTTAAATAAAGTCAGCGGACAACAGGTGTAAATTATGGATAAGGCCAAAAAAGAATTCATCACCTTTTTAATCGATGCCGGCGCCCTGCGTTTCGGACAATTCAGGTTGAAATCCGGTATAGAATCGCCGTTTTTTATCAATCTGGGCGATATCACGTCCGGCCGGGCTTTACAACAGGTGGGCCGGGCGCTGGCCCGTGTTATTCACAATACATTTCCCCAAACCACCATCCTGTTCGGTCCGCCGTACAAGGGTATCAGTTTGGTAACAGCCGCTGCCATGGCGTTGCATACTGAATATAGCCATCACACGCATATCCTGTATAATCGCAAAGAGGCTAAAACCCACGGTGAAGGGGGTAATTTTGTGGGATATAAACCCTCGGAAAACGACCGTATTTTGGTGATCGATGATGTGTTAACCACCGGCGGAACCAAGCTGGAAGCCATTCAAAACGTGGAATCCGCCTTCGCCGCGCCGGTGGACGGCATACTGGTTACCGTGGATCGACGGACCAAGGGGATGGGTAGCGGCGGATTGGACCGGTATAACTTAAAGGCCATTGTGACGCTGCCCGATGTCATTGAATATCTGGAACATATTGACAGTCCGCATGCCGCGGAAATGAAAACCTTTTATGAGGACGTATAATGCCTGAAACGATACGCAAGGTGATTCCGGCTCTGGATGTTGCCGAGTTAAGCCGTATTGAATCGTTGCTGAAATCCGTTGGGGATGATGATTTCATTTATGGCTATAAAATCGGTTTTGCATTGGGCCTGGCCTTTGGTTTGCCCAAGGTGGTACAAACCATTAAATCCATATCCGATAAACCGGTGATCTATGATCACCAGAAGGCCGCCACCGACATTCCCGATACCGGTAAACTTTTTGCCGATACGATGCAGCAAAGCGGAGTGGATGAAGTGATTTTATTTCCGCAAGCCGGACCAAGCACCATGGAGGGCTGGGTTAAGGCTATGCAGGAAAACGCATTGAAAGTAATTGTTGGCGGGATTATGACCCATGCTAAATTTGTGCAATCCGAAGGCGGTTACATTCGGGATGAGGCCGTAATGGAGATCTATGGCAAGGCTATGCAATTAGGAGTGCGGGATTTTGTGGTTCCCCTGACTAAACCGGAGGCCACCCGAGCGGTATACGAACAAACCGAGATGGATGATACCTGTTCGTTTTACTCACCGGGATTCGGTAAGCAGGGCGGCGACCCCCAAAAATTTACATACTTGCGCACGCACTATTGGATTATTGGACGATCGTTGTTGAATGCGGATAATCCCAAAAACTATTTAGATCAGGTGAAACGTAATACTTCGGGCATTACGGATTAAATGAAGGCTTTTGCCCCAATCCCTGCACCCCATCGAGCGGGGTGAGGAGGGGAAATCAAAGCGGTGGGTAATAAAAGATTTGCAAATACTTTGAAGCTTATTCTGAAATTTTAAGTTGGCGACTAAATCAAAGATAGATAACATCAAAAAAGTTCAAAAACCATTATTGAATGTATTGAGGTCTGCGCTATGAAAAAAGATTTGATCTCCATGGACGATCTCCGCCTGCAGGAGATCAGGGCGTACCTTGAACTGGCCCGCCGGGTTGAGGACACGCCGCTCAAAGAGAGAGCAGCACTGCTGCCGGGATCGATTATGGCCAGCATGTTTTTCGAACCCAGCACCCGCACCCGGCTGAGTTTCGAATCGGCCATGTATCGTCTGGGAGGCAGCGTCATCGGATTTGCTGAGAAAGACGCCACGTCCGTATCCAAAGGGGAGTCTTTTACCGATACCGTGCACACAGTGGAAAGCTACAGCGATATCATGGTGATCCGCCATCCCGGCGAAGGGACGGCCCGTCTGGCGGCCCAGGAAAGTTTTCTGCCGGTGATTAACGCCGGCGACGGCTCCAATCAGCATCCCACCCAAACTTTGCTGGACCTGTATACCATCGAAAAAGATTTCGGCAAAATCGAAGACATTAAAATCGCCTTTGCCGGCGACCTTAAATATTCGCGCACCGTGCATTCCCTGTTGCGGGCGTTGATGAAATTCGGCATGCGCGAATTCTATCTGGTTGCACCGGAGGAGTTAAGCCTGCCCAAATATTTCAAGATGGGCGGGGAACAGGACACTTTTACCTTCAACGAATCCGAACACATTGAGGAGGTGATTAACCAGGTTGATGTCCTTTATGTGACCCGCATCCAAAGAGAACGGTTTCCGGATATTGTGGAATACGAAAAAGTCAAAGGCAGCTATGTGCTGGATGCCGAAATGCTGGAAAAGGCGCCCGCCAACTTACGGGTATTGCATCCGCTGCCCCGGGTGGATGAAATCGCTTACGATGTGGACAAAACCAAACACGCCGGCTATTTTCCACAGGCCCGCAATGGCGTAATTATGCGGCAGGCTATCTTACTCAAACATCTGGGGGTGAGCTTATGAAAGATTCCGAAAATGTAATGCTGATACCTAAAATTAAGCTGGGCATTGTGATCGATCATATTCCGGCCGGCGATGGCATAAAAGTACTGGAAATTATAACCCGCCACGAGGAAATGCACGAGGTGGTCGTATCGCTGGGTCAGAATTATAAGAGTAAAAAACTGGGCCGTAAAGACCTGATCAAATTGCAGATGGATTATCTGTCCCCGGAAATCATTCAGCATATTTCCCTGGTCGTGCCGGGTGTGACCATAAAAGCCGTCAAAAATTATGATGTACACAGTAAGGTGGTGGCTCATCCGCCCAAAGAGATTAAAAATTTACTGGTCTGTAAAAATCCCAATTGTGTGACCAATCTGGAGTCGCATATTGAGAGCTATTTCACGGCGGTGGATAAAGAAATCAAGACCGTTAAATGTTATTATTGTGAGCGGGTTTTTGAACTGCATGCCTTGGAACCCAATGTGGATTAAA